>CAKUJT010000003.1 GCA_934661765.1 uncultured Senegalimassilia sp. | reverse complement strand
GCCATCACGGCCGCCCGCCCGTTTGAAAGCGCTATCGCTATCGCGAGACCAGCGCCCGCGCACCGGGCGCTCGCATATCGCGAGCTTACGCGTTCTCGCGCTCGAACTTGTCCATGAACTGGACCAGCGCCTCGACGCCAGCCTTGGGCATGGCGTTGTAGATGCTGGCGCGCATACCGCCGACGCTGCGGTGGCCCTTGATGTTCTCGATGCCCGCGGCCTTGGCCTCGGCGATGAACTTGGCGTCCAGCTCGGGGTTGCCCGTGACGAACGGCACGTTCATGAGAGAACGGAACTCCTTCTTCGCCGTGCCGCTGAACAGCTTGGACTGATCCAGGTAGTCGTAGAGGATGGCGGCCTTCTCCTCGTTGAGCTTCTGCATGGCCTCAAGACCGCCCAGGCCCTTGAGCCACTGGAACACCTTGCCGCACATGTAGATACCGTAGCACGGCGGGGTGTTGGACAGGCTGCCGGCGTCGGCCTGCGTCTTATAACGCATGATGGTGGGCGTGAAGGGCAGCACGTCCTCGCGGATCAGGTCGTCGCGCACGATGACGATGACCACGCCGGCCGGGCCGACGTTCTTCTGCACGCCGCCATAGATCAGGCCGTACTTCGACACGTCCATGGGCTCGGAGAGGAACATGCTCGACACGTCGGAGACCAGCGGGATGTCGCCGGTTTCGGGCAGCTTGGTGTAGCGGTTGCCGTAGACGGTCTCGTTCTGGCAGATGTAGACGTAATCGGCGTCGGGGCTGAACGTGAGGCCGTCGACGTCGGGCACGTAGGTGAAGTTCTCGTCCTCGGAGCTGGCGATGCAGCGGGCGTCGCCGTAGAGCTTGGCCTCCTTGAAGGCCTTCTTCGACCAGTTGCCCGACACGATGTAGTCGGCAACCTTATTCTGCATGAGGTTCATGGGGATTGCCGCGAACTGCTGCGTGGCGCCGCCCTGCAGGAACAGCACGCGGTAGTTGTCGGGGATGTTCATGAGGTCGCGGATGTCCTGCTCAGCGGTCTCGATGATGCCCTTGAACGCGGCGGAGCGGTGCGACATCTCCATCACGGACATGCCGGTGCCCTGATAATCGAGCATTTCCGCGGCGGCGGAGGACAGCACCTCCTCGGGGAGCACTGCCGGACCGGCCGAGAAATTGTACACGCGAGCCATGCTGAACCTCCTTGGGTTGACGAATGGGTTGCTGCGCACCCGCGAATGCACGGGTTGGCGCCAGCCGCGGAGCGCAAGCGCGTTCCGCACCGGTCTAGTATGGGCCTTTCGCATGTTGAACCTACCGGCGATACGGGATTTAAGGGCAAACGGCGAAGGCGCTCCGCGGGCGGCGGATGCAGGAGCGACGGGCGCGGTGGGCAAAAGCCAGCAATTGGCGAAGGCGCGGGAGCGGCGGGCGCGGTGGGCGAACACAGTTGACGGCGAATGCGGCTCGCGAGGGTGCAAGCTTGCGTGGCCGCGGGTACGGACGCGCACGAAAGCAGCGTGCGTCGACAGCAGGCGAGCTCGGCGCACGAACGTGGGCGGCGCGCGGATGGAGAAACGATGGGAACTTTACAGCTGTCAAGTCAGCTGTAAAGTTTTGCGGCATACTGCAGCGTCAAATAACCGCACGGAAGCATGGAGCGAACATGAGCGAGCAGGTCATCGAAAACAACGCAGGGCAAACCGGCGCAGGCGCGCAAGCATCTGGCGCGGCCGAGTCCATCGCGGCGCTCACCCAGGAGATCGCGCAGCTGAAGGAGCAGCGCGACGCCGTGATCTTGGCGCACTACTACGTGCCGCCCGAGGTGCAGGCCGCAGCCGACTACGTCGGCGACAGCTTCGCCCTGGCGAAACTTGCCGTCGACCTGCCGCAACAGACCATCGTGCTGTGCGGCGTGGAGTTCATGGGCGAATCGGCGAAGCTGCTCAATCCGGACAAGACGGTGCTTTTGCCCGAACCCGCCGCCGACTGCCCCATGGCGCATATGATCAGCAAGCCCGACATCGACCGCGTGCGCGCCGAATACGGCGACGACCTGGCCGTGGTGTGCTACGTCAACTCCACCGCCGAGGCGAAGACCTGGTCCGACGTGTGCGTGACCTCCTCGAACGCCGTGAAGATCTGCAGCAACCTGCCGCAACGCAACATCCTGTTCATCCCCGACATGAACCTGGGCCGCTACGTGGCTAGCCAGCTGCCCGACAAGAACGTCATCCTGAACAAGGGTTATTGCCCGCGACACATGACCATCAGCGTGGAGCAGATCATCGACCTGGAGGAAGCCCACCCCGACGCCGTGGTCATGGCGCACCCCGAGTGCCCGGCCGACGTGCTCGCCGAGGCCGATTTCATCGGGTCGACGAAGGGCATGATCGAGCACGCCGCCGCGTCGGACGCGCAGGAGTTCATCGTGTGCACCGTGGTCGGCATCATCCGCGAGCTCGAGCTGCGCACGCAGGGTACGGGCAAGCGCTTCCACTTCCCCGCCACCACGCCGCGCTGCGAGAACATGGACCTGATCACGCTGCCGAAGCTAGCCGCATGCCTGCGCAACCCCGCCCCGTACGAGGTGCACGTTGGCGACAGCCTTGCCCCCGCAGCGCGCCTGACGCTCGAGCGCATGCTGGAGTACGCGGCGAAATAGGCGGCGAAGATGAGCGAAAAGAACGAATTGGCTGGCGAAATGGGTGCTGTATCTGCGGAAACGGTGATAGCGGAAACGAATCGCACGTATGCCGGCGCGCCCGAGCAAGCGGCGGCTGCGAGCATAACTCGCGGGGAGGCCAACCCACCTACGGAAGCAATGGCTTCCGCTGCAGTTTGCGCGCACAGCGGTGACACATGCGAGTCATCCGGTGACCGACTTCAACCGAAGTGCGACGGCGCTGCCGAGGTGCGCGACATCGCCTGCGACGTGGTCATCGTCGGCTGCGGCGTGGCGGGACTGTACTGCGCGCTCAACCTTCCCTCCACGCTTTCCGTGGTGATGCTGGCGAAGACGACCGTGGACGAATGCGATTCCATGCTGGCGCAAGGCGGCATCTGCGTGCAGCACGACGACGCCGACTACGCGTCGTTTTTCGAGGACACCCTGCGCGCCGGCCATTACGAGAACCGCTGCGAAAGCGTGGATCTGATGATCCGCGCAAGCCGCAGCATCATCTCCGACCTGGTGAAACGCGGCGTGGACTTCGAGCGCGACAAGGCGGGCAACCTGCGCTACACCCGTGAGGGCGCGCACAGCCGTCCGCGCATCTGCTTCCACAGCGACATCACCGGCGACGAGATCACCTCCACGCTGCTTGCTCGCGTGCGCGAGCTGCCCAACGTCCGCATCCTGGAGCACACCTGCATGGACGATATCCTGGTTACGCAGGCTGAAGCCCAGGTCAACGCAGAGAATGCGGCGAAGAACGAGGCGGCGGTACAAGGCGGAACGACGCAAAACGCGACCAACGTTGAAAATCAAGACTGCGCAGCCCACGACGCTGCTGCACCGGCAACGCCGCGCGGCGGCGATTCCCGTCAGCCGCGGACGCGCTGCTGCGGCGTCCTTGCGCACACCGCCGACGGAGCGCAGTTGCGCATCTTCGCAGGCCAGACGCTTTGGGCCTGCGGCGGCATCGGCGGCACGTACCCGCGCTCCACCAACTTCCCCAGCCTCACCGGCGACGCATGCACCATTGCCGCGCGCCGCGGCATCGCGCTCGAGCACATGGACTACGTGCAGATCCACCCCACCTCCCTGTACTCGACGCGGCCGGGCCGGGCGTTTCTGATCTCGGAATCGTGCCGTGGCGAAGGGGCGGTACTGCTCGACGCTAACGGGAATCGCTTCACCGACGAGCTGCAACCGCGCGACGTAGTAAGCGCGGCCATATACCGGCAGATGGTCGCAGAAGGCTCGGAATTCGTGCGCCTCTCCTTCGCTAACATGCCAAAGGACGAGATCACGGGGCACTTCAAGAATATCTACCAGCGTTGTCTGGAGGAGGGGTTCGACATCACGCGCGAGCCCATCCCCGTCGTGCCCGCGCAGCACTACTTCATGGGCGGCGTGCGGGTGGACCGCAACAGCGCCACGGACATGCCGTGGCTGTACGCCGCGGGCGAAACCAGCTGCAACGGCGTGCACGGGAAGAACCGCCTGGCCAGCAACTCGCTGCTCGAGTCGCTTGTGTTCGCGCAGCGCGCCGCGTGGGATATGTGCCGCAAGCTGGGTATGAAAGCGCCCGTTGCGCAAACCTACCCCGAACAACCCTGCGGCGCCGACGCGCAGGCATACGAGCGCCTCTGCGCCGAGGCGGAACGCAAAACGCGCGAAAACGCAGCCAAATGCGGACCCCAAAACACGACGCAAGCCTGCGTGCAAAACGCTGGGCAGAACACAGCGCAAACCGAGCCTTGCAACGCTGGGCAACCCGGTTCGCAAACCCCAGCGCAAACCTGCCCGCAAAACCCTTCTCCGTCCGATACCGATCGCACCGCAAGCTCCAAGGAGGTCGTTTGCGCATGAACCCCATCACGCTGACAACCGTGGCCGAGCCGCTTATCCGCCAGGCGCTGGCCGAGGACATCACCAACGAGGACGTTTCCACCGCCTCCATCATGCCCGACGCACGCCCCGCCGCCGTGGACCTGATCGCGAAGGCCGACGGCGTGCTGTGCGGCCTCGACGTGTTCGAGCGCACGTTCGCCATCTTGGACCCCAAAACGCGCGTCCAGCGCTTCGCCGCGGACGGCGACAACGTTTGCGCAGGTCAGACGCTTGCGACGGTGACCGGCGACGTGCGCGTGCTGCTGTCGGGCGAGCGCGTGGCCTTGAACTACCTGCAGCGCATGAGCGGCATCGCCACCTACACGCACCGCGTGGCTGAGCTCCTCGAGGGCAGCACCACCCAGCTGGTGGACACGCGCAAAACCACGCCGAACATGCGCGTGTTCGAGAAGGAGGCCGTCAGGTGCGGTGGCGGGCGCAACCACCGCTACAACCTCTCCGACGGGGTGCTGCTGAAGGACAACCACATCGCCGCCGCGGGCGGCGTGCGCGAAGCCATCGAGGCCGCGCGCGCCTACGCCCCGTTCGTGCGCGAAATCGAGGTAGAGTGCGAGACGTTCGCGCAGGTCGAGGAGGCAATCGCCGCCGGAGCCGACATCATCATGCTCGACAACATGGACCACGACGCCATGGCTGCGGCCGTCGCATTCATCGACGGGCGCGCGAAGACCGAGTGCTCCGGCAACATCGACGCGCACAACGTGCAAGCCATCGCCGACCTGGGCATCGACTTCGTATCCAGCGGCGCGCTCACCCACTCGGCGCCCATCCTAGACGTATCCATGAAGCACCTGCGCATGCTAGACGACAATGCCGCTGACGGCAACACACCGGTCACCGACATAAACCGGGGAAGCGGGCAGTAGCAATGGCAGCGAAATCCGAGGCCAGGCGCGCGTCTCTGCTCGATGCGCTCCGATCAGCCGACGCACCGGTATCCGGCGGTCAGCTTGCAAGCACCCTCAACGTCAGCCGGCAGATCATCGTGCAGGACATCGCGCTGCTGCGCGAGGCAGGCGCAAGCATCGTGGCAACCACGAAGGGCTACGTGCTGGCAGATGCCGCGCAAACCTCAACTCAAAACGCAACGCAAACCATGACGCAAAACGCCGCAGAGCAACCGACCATGCGCCTTGACGAGCCAGCCCGCACGTTCAAGCTGCATCACGAGGTCGAGCAAACCAGGGAGGAGCTGCAAACCATCATCGCGCTCGGCGGGCGCGTGCACAACGTGTCCATCAGCCATCGCGCCTACGGTCGCATCACTGCACCTTTAGAGATCGCCGACCAGGCGGATATCGAACGGTTCATCAACGATATCGAAAGCGGAAAATCCTCGCCGTTGAGCACCGCCACCTCGGGATACCACTATCACCTGGTGTCGGCTCCGAGCGACGAAGCCCTTGAGGCCATCGGCCGCGCGCTCGCCGACAAAGGTTTCCTAGCCCCGCTGCTCCCCCACGAGCAGGAAGCGTAAGAGGGCGATCGCCCACGCCGCTTCCTCGAGCGCGTGCACGACTCGCCCTCTCAAAACCAAAAGTGCGGACGATACCTGCATCGTCCGCACTTCAAAACCAACACGCCGGCGCTCCAGCCGGCGTGTTGCTATTCCCAACTTTCCGGCATGCCTTCGATCAACATGAACCGGGTCGACCCGGCAAGAACCAACTCGTCGCCGGCGTGCACCTCGACCGGTTGCGCGCATACGGAAGCGCCCGTGCGCGCCGGTTCCACCACCGTCTCGGAGCCGTCTTCGCCGCTGATCAGCACGGTGCCGTTGGAGCTTCCCAGGCCCTGCACGCACCACCGGCCCGCCTCGTTGCACCAAACGCGCAGATGATGGCCCGACACATCGGGCTCCACGTCGTTGATGTCGTCAGGCCCCAGGGCCAGCGCGCCGATCTCCACGCCGTCGGAAAGCGGCTGCACCCAGTGCAACCCCCCGGAAACCAGGCCTCCCACCATGCGCAAAAGGCCCAACGCCTGCGCCTGCTCGCGCGGGTCGGCGGACGCCTCGCCGGGCTGCTCGCCCTGGTCCATAACGGCGGCGGGAACGGTTTCCAGCCTTCCGCCGTGCACCGTCTTCACGTAATCGAGCACATAGGCGCATGCGCGCTTCACGTTCGCGCTGCATCCCGCCGCCACGAACAGCACCATGGCAAGCTCGGAGCGCTCCTCCACGCTGTAGCCCGCACCGCGAGCCAGGCGCTCCAGCACGTTGCGGTACAGCGCCAGGTCCTGGTGGCATTCGCGCAAGGCCTGCTCCATGAGCGCGCCGCCCTGGTTCATGACCAGCGACAACGCTTCCTCGGCCGACAGGCCCTTCCCGTCGCGGGAGCGCAGGCGCGCCGAAACGCGAAGGGCCGCTACACCCCAATCGCAAAAGTACCGGTCTTGCAGCGAGCCCACGGGGGCATGCACGATGAAGCGCGAGACCCACGTGCGGTCGTCGCAACGCGACAGCGGGCTTTTGCCATCGGCAAGCGGGCGGCCGGACAGCACCAGGCGCGCCAGGTCCTTATGGCTGATGCCGCCATAACGCTTCATGGTCTCGAACAAGGCGCCGCACGGCGTCAACTCCGTCGCCATCAGCCTCACGCTCCTTCGCTCAAATCGTCATCCAACACATCGCGTTTGCCCGCAAACTGGGCATTTGCGTCCGAAGCCTCACCTGCCGGGTCGTCGACCTCGTACTCAGGTTGCGAGTCGGTGCCGCAAACCTTCTGCGTTTCGCCCTTCCCGGCTTTGCCCTCAAGAGCCGGCGCTGTCGCACTCGGAAGCGCCACGGCTTCGTCGGAATCCCCCGACGGTAACGCCTTACGGCGAATCATCTGGGGTAACGCCACGTTCAGCGTGAAATCGGCCACTATGATGCACCAGCCAGCCGCCGTGGCAGCCACCAACGCCATGTAAAGCAGATGCTGCTGGGCCGCCGCCTCGAAACGCATGTCGGAAAGCACCTGCCACAACGCCGCGAACGTGACCGCAAGGCCCGCCGTGCCGCGCAAAAAGCCCGCCGTGGTGCGCGAGCCGCCGAAGCGCAGCGACAGCCCCACCAGCGCCGGGAACAGCGCCGCCGCTACCACCGCAATTCCAGGAACGCCGCCCGACCAGGCAAAACCAGCCGCATCAAGCGACGCCTGCGCCCCGTTGGCAAGCACGCCCGCCGAGACCGCAACCCCCGCCAACGCCGCCGCCGCAACGCCCTTGCACGCCACGCGCACATGAGCAAGCGTGGAATCGGCCACATCAAGCGCCGACGCGGCGAACCCACCAGGCACGCACGGCACCAGCGGACGGCCGCAAAACGACCGCTCCACGTTGTCGGCGTAGTGGATGGAAAACGACGACAGCGCATCGCGGACCGCCGCGGCATCGGGGCGATCGGATTGCCCGCGAGCCAGGCAATCGCCCAACACGATACCCAACTGCTCGTCCACGAAGGACAGCGCCTCGGTCGCCTCCGTCACGCCCATTGGCGCGGACAGCGTGTCCTGCGCGTGCTGCACCGCAACCGCCACCTCGGGTTCGCCGGCAAGCGCCTCGAGCAGCTCCTCGGCTCGGGCATGCGCCATCACCGCAGCCGGCGCGGGAGCGGCCATCTTCGCGCGATACGGCGAAACAGGCGCCCCGTCTTCCGTAACCGCATGCAAGTCGTAAGGAGCCTGCCCGCACGCCAGCTGGTACACCACGCTTGCCGCTGCGTACACGTCGATCGCCGGCGATTTACGCAGCTCGGCCAGGCCCGGGATGTCGTCGCTGAGCATCTCGGGCGGCGCGAAATCGGCGGTAGCGCCGCGGAACACCGCGTTCTCGCTGGTAAACGACGTGGAGCGCGGCTCCGATTCGGCCGACGACCCGAAGTCGATGAGGTACAGGTCGAACACGCCCTCGTCCACCTGCTGCTCCAAGGACAGCCGCGACGTGCGCACCATGACGTTGCGCGGGCTGATGTCGCGGTGCACGAACCCGCCTTCCACATACCCCATGCGCGCCACCAGGTCGAACAGGTCGCGGCCCAGGCGCGCCGCCACCAGCGGGCTCACGCGGCCGCAACCGTCGACGGCAAGCTGCCGGCGCACGCGGTCCAAGGTGATGCCCTTGACCCATTCCATGACGATGCACGGCACCCCGTCGACGGTCCCGCGGCCGTACAGACGGGGAAAGCCCTTCAGCCCCGACAGCAGGATATGGCATTCGTATTCGCGCTCAAACGCGGCACGCGAGGCACGCACACGGCGGGCATGATCGTCCTCGGTTTCGCCATCACGGCGATGCGGAAGCGAGAGCAGCTTGAGCGCCAGATGCTCGCCCTGCGCGTTGCGCGCGTGCTCAACGCGGCCCGTGCCGCCGCGATGCCCCTGGCCCTGCGACACGAACAACGTGACGAAACGGCGCACATAGGACGGCCGATCGACATCGGAAAGCGAAAGCGGCGCGCTGAAATCCGCCACGCGCACCAGGCGCATGCCCTGAACGGCGCCCGACGAGGCGAGCACGCCGCCCTTATCAACCGACCCGCTCATAGGCTGATGCTCGCTAACGTCTCGTTCAATTGCGCAGCCCTTATGCTGTTGCCGGAGGCATCCTGATCGGCGCGAACGGGTTCCATCCAGCGATCAACCCCTTCCGCCGGGTTATCGTATTCCAAATTCAACCCCCACGCGTCGTAGATGACGGAGAGGTACCGGTCCAACGCGATGTAGGCACGCTGAAGGTTGCTCTTCTGCTCCAGCCAACGCGAGCCATCGGCGAACGCGTCCGAATTACGCAGCAGCAGGAAGTCGGTGAGCGTTTGACTGTCTATGGCGGCGCACTCGTTGTAATCGCTTTGGCGAAGGGGGCGCGACGTGCTCATGCAGTCGTTGTCGAATGCGACGACAGCGTTGTTCAAGCGCGTAAGGTATGCGTTCACGCGGGCCTGATGGTCCACCAGCACGGCATACGCCGCCGCCTCCTGCTCGGCCGTGGGCGCAGCAGGCGCAGGTGAGGAACCGAAGTCGGAGCCGCCGGCGCTTTCCGAACCCGAGCCCGAACCGCTCGCGTCGCCCGACGCGCCGCCCGAACCGCCGGAGTTACCCGAACCGGAGCCGGAACCGGACGAGGAACCGCCGCTTCCAGCAGACCCCGAGCCCGCCTGCGACGAGCCGCCGGAAGCCGCGGAGCCCGACACGGAACCAGACCCCGACGCAGCCGAGGCGCCGCCGGCGATCTGCTGGGCGCGGGTGAACGACGAATCCACCGAGGAAGCCGTAGATACCCCGGTCAGCGACGCAACGCCCAGCATGCCGGAGCTCGAGCCAATGCCCAAAGCAGCCGCAGCATCTGGCGCAGCGACATCGGTCTTCGACCCTTCGATCGTCAAGGGGCCCACCGCACGCGTCGAGTTCGCAGGGCCTGCCTGGACCTCGCGCATCTGGCCGTCAAGCCACAGCGCCGACTCCAACGGAATGACCACCGTGTTGGGCTTGTCGCCGGCAACCACGGCCGGGATTGCGGATACGTAACCGCCGACGCCCGCCACCATCAGGGCGAACGACGCGGCCGAGAGCGCCATCATGGGACGAGTGATGCCGGGCTTCCACCGCAGCCTGCGCGCGCGGCGCGCGGGGCGATCGGTTGCAGCGAACGTGGGAGTAGGGCTGGGGGAAGGGCTGACGGCACGGCCGGCGGGCGTCGGCTGCTCAGCGGGCGCCTGAGAGCGCGCAACATCAGCGGCAGTCAAGTCCGTCGCGTCGCCAGCCGCCAGATCAGCCGTGTCGTCGGCAGCCAAATCAGCCGCATCGCCGGTAGTCGAACCCGTCGTATCATCGACGGCCGAATCCGACGTGTCTCCGGCGGCCAGATCCGCCGTGTCGCGCTCGTCGTCGTGCGCGTTCTGCTCCGCCATCGCCTTCCCTCCCTTCCCCCGCTCGTCTCAAAAGTCGCCGTTATGCCAGGCCGGGCCAGTTTTGCTGGCGCAAAGCCTCGTATGCGGCTATTGCAACCGAATTGCTTAAGTTTAAGCTACGCATGCCGTCGCGCATGGGGATACGCACGCAGGCGGACTCGAAACGCTGCATAACGGCCTCGTCGAGCCCGCGGCTTTCGCGCCCGAACACCAGCCAGGCATCCGGACCGTACGCGACGTCGGCGAAGCTGCGCTCCACGTGCCCCGTGAACAGGTGCAGCTCATCGGCGGCATGGGCCTCGAAGAATTCGTCAGCGCACGACCAGCGCACGATGTCGACGTCGTCCCAGTAGTCGCACCCCGCGCGCGCAAGGTTGCGCTGCGTAACGGCGAAGCCCATGGGCTCCACCAGATGCAGCCGCGCGCCGATGCACGCGCACGTGCGCGCTACATTCCCCGTGTTTTGAGGGATCTCAGGCTCCACCAACACGATGTTCAGCATCCTTGCAACCTTTCGTCCAAACGATCCGACTTATGCGCACTCGCGGTCTCTCATCGAGGCGCGCCTGCCCGTTCATGCCATTCGGCAACCGCGACGCGTCAGCATCTACAGCATGGCGCCCGTAGCTTCCCGCCGAGGCGCGCCTGCCCACTCGGGCAGCTTCCCGGCGTCGCGCGCCCACAGGCGCCACAACCCCAAATGACCGAGCCCCGACAACGCCAAACGCCGCCGGGCGCGCAATCGCGCATCCGGCACAGCGCTCCTACACGCCCATTGCCTCGGCCTGTTTGGCCATCTCCTCTTCGAGCTCTTCGTTGAGCATGAACCACTCCTCCTCGGCGGCGGCCAGGCGCTGCTTGAGCTTGGAGTGCTCGGCAACGGCGTCCGAGGACGCATCCTCGTTGATGTAGAAGTCGGGGTCGGCCATCTTCGCCAGCAGCTCCTCCATGCGGGCGTTGTCGCGCTCCATCTGCTTATCGAGCTCGGCGATGCGCTTGCGGTGGTTCTTCAGCGCGGCGTATGCGCGATTGCGCGCCTCAGCCTCACGGCGCTTCTGCTCCTTGGTCTTCGGCGAGCTGCCGCGCTTGGCCGTCAGCTCGCCCGCCGAGGCGGCAGGCGCGGGCGAAGCGGGCGCAGAAGGCGCGGAGGAGGCGCTCTTCGACGCCTTCCCCTTCCCCGACCCGCCCTTTCCGGCAGGTTTGCGCTCCATCAACTCGTCGACGAGCGACTCGTCGGTGGGCTCGGGCCCGTCGAGCTGGCCGGACTTGAACAGGTAGTAGTCGTAGTCGCCGTCGTAAACGGTGACCTTGCCGGGCTTCACCTCCACGATACGGTTCGCGATGCTGCGGATGAGGTGGCGGTCGTGCGTGATGAGCAGAATGGTGCCCTCGAAGCGGTTGAGCGCCTGCTCGAGCACGTCGGCGCTGGCGATATCCAGGTGGTTAGTGGGCTCGTCAAGGCACAGCAGCGGCTTGGGCGCCACGAGCATCTTCGCCAGCGCCAGACGGCCCTTCTCGCCGCCGGAGAGCACGCTGACCTTCTTCTCGACGGCATCGCCCTCGAACAGGAAGGCACCGAGCAGGCTGCGCACCTGGCTGATGTTCCAGCCCGGCGCCACGTGGTCGAGCTCCTCGAACACGGTGTTGCCCGCGTGCAGCTCCTCTAGCTGGTGCTGCGCATAGTAAGTCAGCGCCACGTGCACGCCGTAGTCGATGGTGCCGGCGTCGGGCTTCATAACGCCCGCGATCATCTTCATAAGCGTGGATTTGCCCGCGCCGTTGGGGCCGACGAGCGCCACCTTGTCGCCGCGGTACATGGTGAAGTCGAAATTGTCGTAGACGCGCTTGTCGCCGAACGCCTTCACCAGGCCGCGGCAGCGCACCACCTCGTCGCCGGTGCGCGGCGGCTGCACGAAGTTGAAGTGAATGGGCTTCTTCTCCTCGGGGATCTCGATGAGCTCTTCTTTCAGGCGCTCCAGACGCTGCGCGCGCTCCTGGGCCTGGCGGGCCTTGGTGGCCTTGTAGCGGAAACGCTCGACGAAGTCCTCCAGGTGCTTCATCTCCTCGAGCTGCTTGGTGCGCTGCTGGCGCAGGCGCTCGATGCGCTCCTCGCGCGCCTTGAGGTATGCGGAATAGTTGCCCTTGTACAGGTTGACGCGGCCGTTGGCCACCTCGGCCACGCGGTCGATCATGTTGTCCATGAACTCGCGGTCGTGGCTGACCACGATGACGGTGCCCTCGTAGCCGCGCAAAAAGCCCTCAAGCCACTTCACCGACTCAAGATCCAGGTGGTTTGTGGGCTCGTCGAGCATGAGCACCTCGGGATTGCGGACCAGCAGCTTGGCAAGCGCGATGCGCATCTGCCAGCCGCCGGAGAAGTTCGTGGTGGCCTGCTTGATGTCGCCTTCCTTGAAGCCCAGGCCGAACAGCACGCCGCGGACCTTGGCCTCGATGGTGTAGCCGCCCAGCATCTCGTAGGCGTCCCGCGCGCGGCCGGCTGCGGCAAGCTGGCGCTCGGTGGGGTTGTCGCCCAGCGACTCCTCCAGCTCGCGCAGGCGCTGCTCGGCTTCCAGGATCTCCACCTGCGAGGACATGACCTCCTCGAAGATGGGGCGATCGGGCATCTCGATGGCTTCCTGCTCCAGGTAGCCCACACGGGCACCCTTTGCGAACAGGATGCGACCCTCGTCGGCGTCCTCGCGGCCGCTGATGATGTTGAGCATGGTGGTTTTACCGGCGCCGTTGGGGCCTACGAGCGCCAGGCGGTCGTATTCCTCCAGCTTGAACGTGACGTCGGAGAACAGCGTGCGCCCGCCGAACGACTTCGACAGATGCTCAACCTGCATGATCATGGTGCGACAACTCCTTTAGCGTTAAAACGAAACCACGCTAAGGGAGCGGGCAGACAACACCGAGAAATGAGCGCAAAACGGATACCCCCACAGAGAGGGAAATTGACTCCCCCGCAGACGGGGAAACTAACGCCCCCACAGTTGGGAAAAACGGACGCCCCGCAGACGGGGGAATCCGTTCAGACGAATCCGTTCAAACAAAAAAAGAACCGCCAACTTGCGCTGGCGGTTCTTGGAGCTTCATGGCTCCCAATCGCCTCTCATAACAGAACCGAGGTGACGGTGATTGCCGGCTCAGTCTTTCTCAGGGTGCAGCGCTTTGCTCCCTTAGCGCATACTGCATGATACTACAACCGCGCTGCCGCACAGCGCGGGACGGAAAGAACGACGGAGCCGAAGGAGGGGCATGATCATGCATTGCAGATGGTCAGGCGTACCATGTCGAGCGGGCTGTTCTCGTCTTTGCCGGCGCCGCCGTCCTCGTCGTCGCTCTCCCATTTGCCCCAACCGGGATCGTCTCCCAGCCAGTGGACCTGATAGAAGGCCTTGTAGTAGCCGGTGCTGTCCGGGTTCGGCGTGTCGTAGTACACGACAAGGCCGGTGACGGGGACGTCACGGTTGCCGGAGGAGTTAACGGACTCGGAGCCGTCTGCTCGCAGAATCTTGTACCAGCCGTTCGGGCCGAGGTTTCGCGCCTCGAAGTCGTAAATCCAGCAGCCGGGCTCCCCGGCGAAGTCGTCGCCGCAAGGGCACGCGCAGTTGAGCCCGGTCATCCACGACAGCCACCCGCTTTCGCGGTTCATGACGCGATATTCGGGGATGGTTGGCTTGCTCTCCGTCGGCGTCTGCGCTGAACCGCTGTCGGAATCAGCGGGCGGCACCAGGATGTAATCCCACCCGTAGCCGGGCGTGTACGCGGGGCCTACTGACACCTCGTTGCCTGTCTGGTCGCCCTTGCAGCAGCCCTGAACGCCGCCGTGCTCGTCGATGTGCGCGCCGCCGAGCTGGCCCCAGCCGGTGAACATCTCCACGTGATTGGTCGTGTTGAGAGCGATGCAGCCGGGCTCGCAGTCGTACAGGTTGCCGTCGAACGGAACGGCCTGGAAACCCGCAGCCGTGAAATCGCCCACCATGGTGCCCGTATAGCGGGTGCCGCTGGTAGGCACACTGTAACCGGCATGCGCCGCCGCCATGTACATGAGGCTGGAACAGTCGCAGTCAGGCCCCCAGCGGTTGTTCTGCGAATAGCCGTGGGAGTCGTCGTTGCACCAAGCGACCACGAAGTCGACCATCGCCTGCTTGCTGCCCATGGCTAGAGCTCCTCCGCATCGCGCAAGCGCTGGTTCGCCCAACGCTGCTTCTGCACGTAACCCTCAAGCTCCCACATCTTGTCGATAAGGCGCTCGCGGCAGCACTCGATGCCGATTTCGCGGCTGTACTCGGCAGGGTCGATGGTGCCGGACTGCTCAGTGATGACGAAGCCGCTCGGCAGCTGCCAGGACACGACGATAATGCCGGGGAACGGCTCCATGACGACTTCCTTCGAGCGTGCGGCCATGTCGACGATTCGCTCCTTGGGGATTTTCCAGCTTTCGCTCATTTGTCTAAATCTCCTTCGCTTCAGTACCCATCACCTGCTGCACGGTGGCCTTGTCGGTGGCCGTGGCGGTGACCTGCTTGTTCGTGTACGTCACGTCGGCCTGAAGGCGGGCGCCGTCGACGTACGCCTCGGCGGCGGCGTAGATGCCGGCGCTCAGGGTTGCGCAGAGAACGCCGAACGCCGCCAGGGTCTCGTTTTGCGTAGCGATGCCCGCGATGCTTGAACCCACCGAGCCCAAGAACGCCGCCAGCGCCAGCCAGAACTTGCGGCTAGCGAGCTTCTGCTTCAATTCGTTCATTGCTTTCCTCCTTCGGAGCGGCCTTCTGGGCCTCCTCCTCGAAATCGTCGACGGCCACGCCCATCTTTCCCAGGAAGGCGTTCGCCTTTCGCTGGCCGATGGGCTGGCCCTCCTTCGCCATCTTCAGCCTTGCGAGACTGACGGTTTCAGCGATAAACAGCGCGGCCGTGCCGTAGGTGACCTCGGCTGGCAGGTATGCGCCGGTGAAATGCTTGCACCACACCTGCAGCGCAAGGTATGCACACCATGTGGCGTACATGAACGCAATGATCACGGTGCTGCCCTTCGGCGGCGCGACGCGCGGCCTGCCGTGCTTCATCAGGACACCTTCTCGAAGATCATGTCCACGCGGTCGTTGACGTGGTCGACCTTCTGAGCCATCTCGGCGCTGCGCTCCTGGGAGTGAGCGAGGTCGTTGTGTATCACCTCGTTCGAGGCGATGAGCGACTTCATGAGGCCGCTGTTCTCTTCCATCACGGCCTTGGTCTGCTCCATCACGGTCACGATGCGGCCTTCGAGCACGGAGCGCTCCCGGTCGCGCTGGGCTCGCTCCTCGATTTCGGCCTGCTTGCGGGCCTCGCGCTTGTCCTCGAGCTCGGCCTGGTGGTCGGCCTGCGCCTGCTGCAGAGAGGCCTTGCGCTGGTTGTTGGCCTGCCACTCGTCGAACACCTTGCCCGCGAAGCGGTAGCAGGCAAGCGCGACGCCGACGAGCACGAGTACGCCTAGCAGCGCGTCAAGCCCGAACGGCGCGAACAGCGCCAGGATGTCTGCCATCAGTCCACTCCTTCCGCTACTCGGCCTTCACGTACTCTTCCCCGGTGATCTCCTTGTACTCGTCGGCGGTGATCCACTTGCATTCGACCGCTTTGTGCACACGAGCCTTGCTCCACAGTCCGCGGTCGTAGTACTTCTTGACGAGTGCGAATCGCTTGGAATGCTCGGGGGTCTTCTTTGCTGGCATTACTGATCACCCCCGACCGTCATGAGCAGGTAGTCGATGTTCGCCGTGTTGGTCTCGGTCTGCGTCGGCTGCGACGCCTGCTCGCGCATCTGGTCGAGCAGCGCCGTTACGTCGGGCGTCTCGCCGTTCTCGTAGGCGGCGAGGGCTGCGGTGTAGGCCATCTTCTTGGCCTTCTGCTCGATGTACGCGTCGTCGTCGATGACGCCGGCCTCGTGGGCCGCATCGAGGTCGCCAAGCTGGGAGAGCAGGTTGCGGAGCGCGTTTACCTCGGCTTGCGTGCCGTCGTCCACGGTATCTGGACGCTTGTCCTCTGTGTCCATGCGGACTCCTTTCTCGTAAGGATGTGCCGCCATCGTATTAGCGCCGTGAGATTGGCAGGCAGCCTGGAACGGGCGCAACGAACGAAGGCACGCCGTCGCATGCCTTCGGAGTGCTGCTGTTATTCGGTTGCTCGGTCTATGCCGCTGCCCGCATCCGGTTGATATCGGTCACCGCTTGCCTCCCTTCGAAGAGGCCTGCTTTGAGCACCCCCCCCCCTCCGCGAGGTTTTCGAACAGACTGCGGTACAGCGCGTCCATGGCCCGAACGCTGCGGTGCGCGTCGAGCCGCTTCATCCCGCCGCGCCAACTCTGGTAGCTATGCTCCACCTGCTCGGGCGTCATGGCTCCAACGGCGACCATGCGCGCCATCTTCCTCAGCTTGCGGCGCTCGCGCGTGATGGAGCCTCGGCACGGCTTCACCACTATGCGGCCCGTCTCGGTGTAGAAGATGCGCTTCTTCAGCCACGCGAACCCGCGCGTAAGCTTCACAACGCGCGTCTTGCGCGGGTTCAGCTCGATGCCCAGCTCGGCGCATTTTCGCTCTATCAGCAGCAGGCACACCTGCAAGTAGTCCTTGGACTCGTGTATCAGGTAGAAGTCGTCCATGTATCTGCCGTACGATTCGGGGCGCAGCATCTCGACCACGTAGTGGTCGATGCGGTTGGGGTGCGCGACCGCGCATATCTGGTTCGGCTCGCTCCCGAGCCCCAGGCCGACCTCGCCCTGGGCATCTAGCAGGCGGTGCTCCAGGGCGGTAACGCGAGGGTCGAGCAGCGCGGCGGCCACCTGCTCCTTGACGGGGGCGTGCGCTATGCTCGCGAAGTAGTCCGAGAAGTCGCCCAGGAGAATGTAGCCCTCGCGGCCGTGCCGCCTCCAATGGTCGGCGAGGTGGCGCTTCAGCAGCCTCAGGGCGTAGTCGGTGCCGCGCCCTTTGATGTTCGCGGAGTTGGCGGCTATGAGGGTGGGCACGATCGCGGGCACGAGCGCGTTCTGCGACAGCGACTTCTGCACCACGCGCTCGGGGAAGTGCACGGCGCTGATATGCCTCAGCTTGCCGCGCTCCCATAGGTCGAAGCGGATGAAGCCCCGGCATATGTCGCGGCCCTCCAGCAGGTCGCGGCGGGACTTCGCGGCGTTTCGGAGGTAGTCCTTCATGTACCGCTGCGTCGACGCCTTCCACATCACGCCGCGCGCGGCCTGCTTCGAGGCAACGCACAGGCGGTTGAGGTCCGCCACGGTTTCGAGCGTGCACGCCTTGACGCGCTCGGCTTTTGCCTTCGCGCGCTTCTCCTCGCGGCGCTTCCGGCGCGCCGTCCGCCTTTGCTCTGAGTTCATGCTAGAAGGCACCCCGCGCGGCTTGCAATGTGGCTCTGGCAGCCGCTTGAGGTATGGCCATGAAACGCGGCGAAGCCACGGAGCGCCGCGCCATGCAAGCAGCGTCCGGCCACCCTCGCGGGGTGCGTATTTACGGGCATACGCCCGATGGTCGCGCCTTCCTTCCTCTCCGCGCTCTGCTTTCGGCCCGTTGGCCTACTCGGTCTGGCAGTAAGGGAATCCGGGGCGGGGGCGAACCCAGGTGTTCGTCGCCGAGTTGTAGTTGGCATTGCCGTTGTTGTTGACATAGCACACGCTGGACGCGGAGCCTGACGCAACGGAACGCAGCCACCAATTGTACCGATATACAAGACGGGACCGCCGCCCATTATAGCGAACGCAGGCGCTCTAGCTCGGCCTCGGCCTCTGCTATGCGCTCCTCCGTCGACTTCTTGCCGGTCACCCGCACGTTCTTGCGCGCCCCCTTCAGCAGCTTGATCTCCTCCTCGACCATGCCCGCCAGCGCCTCGAAGCGGTTGGCGTTCACCGGCAGGCCGATATCCATGAGGCATTGCATGTCGAGCATCAGCTGCTCGCAGTCAGCTATCGCCAGCGTCAGGTAGCGTTTCCTCTCCAGCGCGTTGAACGAGCTGTTGGGATAGAAGCAGTCGGCGCGGTTGACGTTGTACACGATGCTGCGAGCCGTCTCCACGGTCGGCACCGCGTTCAGTAACCGATAAGCCTTCGGGATCACAGAGGATGACGCCATCAGCTTGTTGACCTCCACGCGGATGGCGATGGCCTGCGTGAAGAACTTGTACTCGGACACCTCGCGGTTGCGCTGGTAGACGCTGCTCACGTGCACCTCCTGGGAAAACTAGCGAAAAAAACGGCCCGCTTCGCGGGCAGAAGGCGACCGCGCAAGGCGGTCGCCTAAAAGCAGAGTATAGAGCACTCGGCTGGTTAGCCGAAGAGGAAGCCGGGGCGGGGGCGAACCCAGGTGTCCGCCGCCGAGTAGCAGTTGGCAGGGCCGCCGTTGTCGACACAGCACACGCCGGACGCGGAGCCTGACGCAACGGAACGCAGCCACCAATCGCACCGAGTTCCGTTGATTCGGTGCGCCGTATCATGGAACAGGTCGAACTGGCAGTCGAAGCCGACCGACCAGCCTGGCGTGCCCCACACGGGGCAGCCGTAGACCTCCATCTCGGACAGGGACCACACCTTGCCGATATCCTGCCAGCTCCAGTTGTTGGAGTCGGTGAGCGCCCCGCTCGCGCTGTACCGCTCCTCCAGCAGGACGCGCTGGGTGAGCAGGTATTTGGTCAGGCCCTCGGGCAGGCACGCCTCGAAGGACGTCTCCCACGCCTTGAGGTTGCTCCCCAGGTAGGGGTTCTTGGTCTCGGCCGTCCCTTGGTTGGTGTTGGTGGTGTTCCACGTCAAATAGCTGTCGTTGGCCACGCCGGTCGCGGTCTTCGCCACGGACACGGGCGCGGACGCCACGAACGCGATGTGGTGGCCCTTGCTGTTGTCGCCGCAGCAGTAGTACGGGTCGATGTGGGCCAGCAAAAAGCGCACGGACTGCTGGGCGGCGACGGCGGATGCGCTCACGAGCGGCACGTCCAGGTAGTCGCCCACGCGCAGGCCCGCGAAGTTCGCGGCGGCGATGCGCTTGTGCAGCGCATCGTAGACCGTGCCGCCGCCGATCTCGCCCGCCAGGATTGTCGCGATGCTCTGCCCGTCGTACTTGCCGACCAGCGCCAGGCGGTTGAACTCGGCGTTGTTGAGCGCCGTCTGAGCGTTGGCGCGGGCGGTCTCGTCGATCATCTCGTACGGGGTTCCGCCGACTGTCAGGATCTTTGCTTGTGCCATGTGTTTCCTTTCCTATGCGAGCGTCAATGTGACGCCGGATGCCGTGCACGACCCGGCGAACGTGATGGTGTTCCCCGATGCCGTCGCCTTGGACGACGGGCAGTAGACCGTACCGTCCGAATATATAAACTCGCCGCTGAGATTCGAGAGGCGCTGGAACAGCTGGGCGTTCTGCTGCCTGAGCGCGACCATGTCTGAGTTTCCGGCGCTGCCCTGAGCGACAGAGTTGGCGATCTGTATCGCTTGGCTGGCCGCGGCGTCGGCACGTGATGCCGCGCCGTTCGCGGCGGCCGTCGCGTTGCTCGACGCCTGCTGGTCGGCGATATGCTCGTCGTGGCGCTTGGCCTCGGCGGTCTGGCGGGCTTTCTCGTTGCCCTCGCGTGTCGTCTCGGCCGATTTGCGGGCGTTCTCGTTGGACGCGCGCGTAGTCTCTGCTGACTTGCGGGTGTTCTCGTTGCTCACCCTGGTCACCTCGTTGCTTGCACGCGTCACCTCTGCATTGAGCCTTGAGGTCTCGTTCGATGCTCTTGTCTTCTCTGCTGAGGCTCGTTTCTCCTCGGCCGCGTTGGCGTCGTTCATCGCCGTCTTACATGCCGATGCGGCGTCCTGCGCTTCCTTGGCCGAGTCCATCGCTATGGTCGATGCTATGTAGTAGACCTGACCGTCGGTGGTGCGCACCCTGTCGACGTTGCCGTTCGCATCCAGCAGTAGCGCGGCGCCCTGTGTCGTCTCCGCCATCCGTCCTCCTTACTTCGCTAGTATTCCGGTCACGATCGCCTGCGGCCCTATCATCTCGATGATGCATCTGTCGCCATCTTTGGCGGATGCGCACGCCGTCGTCATCGGGAGGAGCAGCGACGCCCCTTTGGCGTTCACCTTGAGCTTCGCTCCGGATTTGCCGGCCACGGTGCCGTAGAACGGCCCTCCGGCGGCTTCGGTCTGACGCGATGAAGACTCGGCCAGGGAGGCGCCGCATCGACGCATCGCCGAGATCAAGCTATCGCTCATATCTCTTCACCTCCATCTCGATCGGGCATCCTCCCACGAGCGTGAGAGTCGCCGTGCGCACGGCAAACTTCCCGTCGATGCCGGCGCTCGCCCAATCGATCATCACGGCGTCGCCGCACGCGATTGGCGCATAGGTCCTTTTAACCGTGACCCTATGTATCGCGCTTTGCTGCGTTCTCAGCATCTCCGCCGCCTTGGCGTCTGCGGTCTTCTGCCTCTCAGCGTCCGTCGAGCCTTCGGGCAGGTCGCTGTAGCTGTAGGCGGCGGTCTTTCGCCACCCCCGCGAGACGGTCGAATACGGGCTGGTCGGGTCTGAGTCGACTGCCGTTCCGCGGAAGAAGGCGTCCTGCGTCTCATAGTCGCAGTGAACGACATTGGCGACGCCCGAACGGTCGAGCTCGTCGACCACCTCGTTGACAAACCGAGCGCCCGCGCCCTCGCGCAGCGTCATCGACACGGGCCTGTCCTGCGGCTCCATATACTTCCGCAGCACGGGCCTGCCGTAAGCGTCCTCGTCCACGGCCCTGAACCCTGCGACGTTGAGCAGCGCGTTGCATGCCGCCAGGCGTTTCGACAGCTTCGCGTCGCCCGAGTCGATGCCGAGAACCCAATCCTGTGCGAGCCGGTAGTCGGACTCGTCGGCGATCACATCGGCGAAGCCGGCAGCCTTGAGCAAGCCGACGACGTAGGGCACCACGGCCGTTCCGGCTGGTACCGTGAATGGGACGTCGAACTCGTCTTCGGCGACCTCGGAGAGCCTGCCGGAAAGGTCGGCGGTGCCTGTCGAGCTGACGCCGCGCCTGGTCCTCTTGGGAGCGGATACCACGAAAGTGCCGAGCGGCTCTGCGGTTGACGACCCGCCGAAGTCTGCATCGAGATACACGCGCAGCAGATCAGCACCGAGGTCGAGAACCCCTGAGTAATCGACCTGCCCGGTCGTGTAATCCTTGTCCTGGTTGCGCTCGATGCACCCGCCGTTCTTTATGTTCGTGATCCTCTTAACCTCGTTGCCGCTCGCGCGGTCTACGCGCATGAAGCGGTACGAGGCAAGGAACGACTTGTCCCAATCAGCCATTTATCGGCTCCTCGAATACGTTGTGCGTGAGGTCGGCAGACCCCTTCCACACGCCTGGTTTCTTCACGGACAGGCCGAAGTCCATCGGGCCGTACGCCCGCTCTCCCGCGTGGCCTCGCCACCATCCCTTCCATTGCTCGTCCATGACCCTCATGAACTCGTCGTGCCCGTCTCGCTCCATCTCCCACGAGAGCGAGGTCTTCTTGTCGAGCTCGTCGAGCATGTACGACACGGGCAGGTCGCCGTTCTCGCCGCCGTCGGCGAAGTGGTAGGTCTCCACAGACCGCTGCGAGCTTGTCGAGTAATCGCCGTTATAGTCGAGCACGAGCACGGTGGATGCGTCCTGCCCGAAGTTGAGCGCCATTCCGTGCGCGAACACGTTTGCTCCGGCCGTGATCTGCGAGGAGGTGCCGTTCTCCGCGTATCCGGTGACCCTGTACTCGTAGTCGGTGTTGAGCGGCGGTACGCGGTCGATCGTCTCCTGGGAATCGAGCATGCCGCGTCCTATGACGGCATCGCCGCCATAAACACGCTCTACCGTGAAGGCCGAGCAGAGGGATGCGCTGCCGATAACCAGGGCTCCCCCGTCAGCGGTGATGGTCCCGAGCATGGAGAGCTCGTTGCTCACCTCGTCGGCAGTCATGGGGCCTACGAGTGTGGTCTGCTCCACCTCGTAGACAGAGAGGCCGTTCCTCGCCTTCACGTGGCACGCCAGGGCGTCGTCGTACGACAGCGACACGACCGGGATCGCAGGCTCGGCCCAGTGCGTCTTGAAGCGGCGTGTGGCGGTCTTTGAGAGACCGGAGCCGCCTTTGACCGTGAGCGTGAGCAGGTAGTCGATGCCGTTGCGGATGGTGGCATAGCTGCCGAAGCTCACGGGCTTCAGGTTCGTGACGTCGGCCGTGGCGACCGTTGCGCCGCCGACCTCTGCGAGCGTGAGCGACGCCTGGGCGATTCCGGTCTCGTCAGCGGCGTCCACCTGGACGGCAAGCGGCACCGCATCGATAAGCACGCCGTCGGTCGCCGGCGACGCCACCCAGCACTGCGGGTAGTCGGCCACGACGATGGGGACGTATCCGGACCACGCGCCCCAATCGGCGTGCAGGCCCTTCGTGCGGACGCGTGCCTTCCAGCTTCCTTTCGCGAGCGTGACCGATGCGCATTTCTCGGCCGTGTACGACTTCGTTATCGTCTCGCTTCCGACGAGCTCAAGCTGCGCGGCGGACTGCGCCGAGCCGTCAGGATGGTTCGGCACCCACGACACGTTCGCAGCCGCACCCGTCGGCACCACCGAGTCGGCCGTCACCTTCGGAGCGAGCGGCGGAGTGATGGTCGTTACGGAGTTCGACTTGACCCAGGCGGATACGAGGCTTCCGCGCTTCGCCCTGACCCTGTAGACGACGGTGCCGGCAGGCGCGGAGTCGTCTTGGAGGTCGAGCTGCGCGGAGCCTTTTTCCTCGGCGACCGCCGAGATCGCCTCCCACGTGCTCCCGCCGTTCGCCGAGCGCTGCACGTCCCAGGAGTCGGCATACGCCCAGGCGCCGTATACGCGAAGCGTCACCTTCGTTGCGCCGCCCTTGACGCTCTCCACGCGCGATGGCGCGGACGGCGTGGTGTAGGTGGTGCCGCACGCGACGTGCTTCGAGTTTCCGCCGGGACCGTGGGCGCAAAGGCGGTACTCGTACTTGTGGCCGGCCTTCGTCGAGTTGTCTGTGTAGTTTGTCACGTCCCATGAGACGTCGGCGATGTTGACCCACGAGCCGTCGTCGGTGCGCCTGTCGACGTACACGCCCGCCCATGGGTACCCGCCGTCCATGCCGGTGTAATCGGGCGACCATTTGATGCGCTGCTGCGTGTCGGACACGCGCTGCAGCGAGCAGTCGCGCGGAGGGTGCGGCTGGTAGTATGCTCGCTGGCCGACCCAGACGTTGACGCCTGCGCTCGACGACCCGTTCTCGTAGCCGCCGGTCACGTTGATGGTCGCGGAGCACCAGACGTTGCGTCCGCTGCCTCCCTTGGCCACGGTGAGGTCCTTCGTGGCGACCAGCTGGGTGACCGTCCCGCCATACGGCGAGTACATGGTGACGGTGCCGGAGGACGCTTTTTCTCCGTCGACATACGCCGTGCCGTTTCCGTACACGTCGAAGCCCCAGTTAATCGAGTGAAAGAACGCTTGGCACCTGATGGTGGCATGGGTATCGTTCTCGCTGAGAACCCATGCGTTCACATACGCCTGCCAGCGCCCGAGGCTACCGGCGGTTCCTCCCCAGCTATCTGCCATATGCTGCTACCTTCCCGACCCTGCGGATCGCTTCGCGGCGGACACGAGCACATCTACCGCCTGCATAATCCTCTGGTCTGCGTTTACATTGCCGCCGTTGACGGTGATGTTGTAGGTCGTGCCTCCCGCGACGGCAGCGCCTGCCGCCGCCGGTGCCACCGTGAGCCCCGTGGACAGCATCCCCTGGGCCGTCTCCATGGCGCCGGTGATCGCAGAGACGACAGAACCGGTGCCTCCGCCGATGCCCTCGGCCCAGCCTTCCATGAGCGCCTTGCCCGAAAACGTCGTATAGCCGTGGCCGGAGAAGGGGCCTGTCTTCGCGGGCGAGAACGGGAAGAAGGCACGGATTTGCGAGACCGCGCCGGACACCGCGCCCAACGCGCCTCCGATGGCGGACTGGATGCCGGAGACGAGGCCGTCGATGATCGCGCGGCCGGAATCCACGAGCCACGATCCGGCGCCTGCGAAGAAGCCGGTGATTTGGCCGGGGATTCCAGACACGACGCCCATAAGGTTCCCGACCGCACCGGAAACAGCGCCGACCATGGAATTGAATGCGCCCGTCACTGCGGAATAAGCGCTGCTCGCGGCGCTCGACATGGTGGAGACGATCGACTGAAAGAACGACGCGACGCCCGATACCAGGCCCGAGATGGCCGACAGCACGGACGAGACGAGCGAGCCGATCAGTGACACGACGGTGTTTACAGCCCCGGCCACTAGTGCTGATACGGTCGACACGCACCCGCCGACAACGGCAAGAATCGAGCCGATGAATGCCGTCACGCCTGCCACTAGGGCGGATACGACGGTCAGCACCGCCGATATGACAGACGATACAACCGCCGCAGCGTTGATGACGGCGGCGATCACCTGCGACACGACGGTCAGCACCACGGACACGATTGAGCCGACTACGGAGAGCACGGTCTGAATGACCGGCATGAGCATCTGAATCACGGAAAAGACGACCTGGACCGCAGCCGCAAGACCAGGCAGCACTGCTGCGGCGAGGTTTGCGAGCGCCGTTCCTATGGCGGTCAACGCCGGCATAAGCGCGGCTGCGACCTGCGATATAAGCGGAGAGAGCGCCGAGAACAGCTGCATGACCAGACTTATGGCTTGGCTAATCAGCGGCATGATCAGAGCGAACGCGTTCTGCAATACGGGCATGACGGCCGTTCCGATGTTCGTAATCGTCTGGCCGAATTGCGAAAGCACGGGCCAAACCGCCGCAAACGCGGAGACGAGGCCGGATGCGAACGACACCACTGCGGGAAGCATCTGCGCAACGAAATACTCCGCAAAAGGCGAAACAGCCGATATAACGGCGCTGATCGCCCCGCCTACGGCCGATGTGACCGTTTCGAAGATGCCAGGCACAGCCTCAAACGCCGAGCGCACGACGCCGACGACGGTCGAGGCGACGTCTGCCACCGTCTGGAAGGCGTTCAATATCTGCGATGCGTCAACCTCTGGCAAGTGGATGCCGATGCCTGCGAGAGCCTGCACTGCTATGTTCCATGCCGTCGCCAGGGCCTCTGATACGATCGGCGCGAGCACCGTGCCGAGCCCTGCGAGCACGACAGGGAACGCCTGCATGATGCCCTCGCCGATTTGCGCGACACGGGGCGCGACGTTGGTGGCCACCGCGCCGATGGAGGTCAGAAGCTGCTCGGTGAGCTGCGAGAAGTCGACGTCGTCGCGCCCCAAGCCGGTGATGAAGTTCTCCCATGCCGCCTTGGCCATGCCGATGGAGCCGGAGATGGTGGTCGCGGCCTCCTTCGCGGTGGTGCCCGTGATGCCCATGTTCTCCTGCACGGTATGGATGGCCTCGACCACGTCGGCGTAGCTGTCGATGGTGAGGTCGGCGTTCTTCCCCTGAGCCTCGCGCAGCTTGTTCGCGTCTGCGATCAGGCGCTCCATCTCCTCCTTCGTGCCGCCGTAGCCGAGCTTGAGATTGTCGAGCATGGTGTAGTTCTGCTTGGCGAAACCTTGGTAGGCGTTCTGCACGTCGACCATGTTGGAGCCCATTTTGTTGACGTTGTCCGACATGTCGCCCATCGCCATGTTCGCGTAGTCGGCAGCTTTTGCGACGTCTCCGCCGCACGAGCTCACGAGCGACGCGGCGAAGCTCGTAGCCTGCGTCATGTACTGGTTCGCGCTCATGCCGCAGGTCTTGTATGCATCGGCCGCGTATGCCTGCAGCTGCCCAGACGCGGAGCCGAACAGCGTGTCAACGCCGCCGACCAGCTGCTCGTAGTCTGCATATGCGGAGAGGGCCGCGCCGCCGATGGCGGTCACGGCCCCCGTGAGCGCGGTCATTCCGGCGGCGGCGACTGTGCCGACGCCCCTGGCTACGGTGCCGAGGCCGGACAGCAGGCCGCTCGACCGCTTGACCCCTCCGTCGATTCCGGCGGTCATCGTGTTGCCGAAGGCATTCCCGGCCTTTGAGCCGGTGCTTCCGAACTCTCCGCAGATCTTGCCGGCGAAGCCATCCATGGACGGCATGAGCGTGATGCATGCCGAGCCTACGCTAGTCGCCATCCAGTCCTCCTAAACCCAGAATCGCGTCTATCTCCGCCCTGTTGGCGAGGGCGTTCTTCCTATGCCTCTCCAGCTCGGCGAGCTGTCCAGGCGTCTTGAGAGGCTGCGGCGGCTGCGCCGCGCGGTGCTTCTTGTCGGCCATCCCCCACGCCAGCGAGCGCAGCTGCGCCTCGATGCGCCAGAGCATGTACGTCTCCTCGTCCCACTTGAGCTCGGGGAACATACGTCGGGCGCATCTGGAACCATCCGGCAGGTGCTCCCAGAGGAGGGCCATGCGCGGAAGGTCGTCAGGCCCTCCCGACAACGGGAGGGCGATGCCGTAGTACTGCTGGAAGTCGGCTACTACTTCGCCGCGATGACCTTCGAGGTCTCGGACGAAGCCGATGAGTTTTTTGCCTTCGCCGCCTCGAATGCCGCCTCCATGAGCAGGCCCGTGTTTTCGACCGAGCCGCCCAGGCGCTCCATGTACTCCTCGTCGTGGCCGGCGAAGACGCGCTCGAAGGCCTCGAACATGCCGCCGGGGTTCTTCTCGCTCATGGCGAACTGCTTGTTGGTCTTGTACGACGTGAGCTCGTCGTAGTCGGCGATAAACTCGCCCTCGTAACCGGGGATGGCGAACGTGATCTCGGTCATCTCTAGCCCTCCGTGGTCTCGGTGGATTGGATGTAGTCATAGCAAGTGTTGCCGTTTGCATCGGTCAGGTACTTGACCGTGAGCGCACGGGCGGCAAGCTCGCCCACCGCGAGCGTGAGGTCGTCGAGCTCGGAGGACTGTGCGATAGGCACGACCTTGCGCCAGCGGCGACCGTCCTTGAGCACCAGTTCGAGCACGATGGGCCATGTGTCGGACGAGTTGCCGTTGTGCTTGACGGTGATGACGCCGCCGACGTCGGTGACGTTTTCGGCTCCGTACATCGCCTTGAGAGTCGACGCCTTGATCTCGGCGAGCGTGAACTGGCCGGACTCAACGCGGGAGGTCTGCGGAGACCCCATGAGGTCGCCGTTCATGTCCTTCAGGTCCTCGGAGTCGGTGTCCAGCGTCTCGGTGTAGCCGTCCTCCGAGATGAACCCGAGGCACTTCCATTGCTGCGGAAGCTGGGTCTTGTAGTCGGTCGGGAGCGGCGTGTTCGCCGGCGCCGTGAAGATGTAGCCGCCCTTGACGCCCTTTGTGGACGAGACGTTTGCGACGTTGTTTGCGTTTACCTCTGCCATTGCTGGCTCCTTACTCGCAGATAATGAGGTTGATGTTCGTTTGGTAACGGGGCGTCCCTGTCTCCGGGTCGTCCCATCTGTAGGTGCCGTCGGGCACGGCGGAGAAGACGTTGGGCTCCTCCTCGATGGAGGCGCAGGCGTGCTCGACGGCCTCGGCGATCTCCTTCGCCCGCCTGCGCGTCTTCGCCCACGAGGTGGCTAGGACTCTCGGCCTTTGCACGTACCTGCCCCCGCCCGTTGTGGCGAGGCTGAACTGCACGAACTCGTCGGGTCGGTCGGCCGGTACGTCGAGCGTGCATCTGACGCCGGTATCGGCCATCACGCGGTCCGCGCACACGCGCTCTACGTCCATCAGGCACCGCCCCCGAAAATGCCCTGCAGGCGGTTGTGCTTGCGCTCGCTCACGTTCGCGTGGGGGCACGTGGTGTAGATGATCCGTCCCTTAGCGAGCGATCCGTTGAGCGTCTTGCCTTCGTACCCGGCTCCCTCGCCGGGCTTGGGAGAGAACGACGCGTTGGCGGACGACAGGGCGGCGCTCGCCTTCTGGTCGAGCATGCCCTGCACGCCGCCGCCGTTCATGACCTCGGCGTACCCGCCGCGCTTCCAGCCCTTCCATTTGATCTTGACCTTGCAGCCTGTCTTAGCCATCGGTGCGGGTCACCTCGCACGTGAGGTTCCACGGCCCCGGCGTGTTCTCCTCGGTGTAGCGCTGAGGGTCGCCGACCACGAGGTAGTCGACCCCGCGCACGTTGACGGTCGCGCCCTTGAGGCGTACGTCGCAGTCCTTGGGAAAGCAGAGCGTGTAGGCGACCGTCACGCCGTTCGGCCGCGTCGAATCAAGGTCGGCGGTCGCGCCGGGGCAGACCACGACGTTGTCAACGACCGTTTCGGCGACCGTCGCGCCCGTCGGCTCTCCTAGCTCGTCGAACGCCTGCTCGATGTTGCGGACGGTCACGGTCTCGCCGGCGATGAGGCACATCATTCGACCACCTCGTCCCGTTCGAGCGGGGTGAGCGCCCCCAAGGCCTGGCCGGCGAGGCCGAGGCGCTTGAGGTCGCTCTTGCCCAGGTACATCTCGCCGAGAGCCGAGCCGTAGGTCACCGACGCCGTGTATCCGCCTGCGCCCTGGCTGTACTGGGTGGCGCCCGCCATGGCGGCGGGGGCCGACAGCACGCGGTTGACGAGCAGGCAGCACACCGCAGGAGCCGCGCGGTCGAACGCCGGGCATCCGCCCGGCTCGTAAGCGCCTATGCGCTCCTCGTAAGCGGCCATGAGCAGATCGCTGGCGTCCTTGAGGAGCGTCGTCACGCGCCCGGCGTCGCTTGGCTCGCCGTATCTTGCCGAGTAGTCCTTGACAGATGCCAGCGCTTCCATGGCTACTCCGCCTCCGCCGCTTCGGCCTCATTGGCCGCAACAGCTTCGGCGTTTTCAGCCTCTGCCGCTCCGGCTTTTCCGTCCGCTGCCGCTTCGGCCTTCTCGGCTGCTTCAGCTTCTGCGTTTTCGGCCTCGTCGACGGATGCCGGCGCCTCCATGAGACCGGCTTCGACGAGCGCTTCGACGAGCTTCGCCACGGTCGGCTTCTCGCCCGGGTTCTTCGCCGCCCTCGGGAACGCGACGGGCGAGCCGTCGGGGTGCACCAACGCAACATGGGCGGGCATGATAGGGGAAGCCTTCGACGCGTCCTCGACCACGAACTTCTGCACAAGACCCTCCATTTACGCACCCGCCTTGAGGACGGAGAAGGCCTTGGGGTCGAGCACCGCGTAGGCCAGCACGGCCTCGGTGCGGTAGGCAACCTGGTTGTAGCCCTTGAGGTCGTTGCCGGTGTTGTCGGGGTCGCCGAACTCGATGATCTCGCTCATCATGTTGCGGACCATGCCCCACTTGATCGTGTTGAAATCGCCGAGGATGCCGAGCACCTTGGTGTCGGTCTTCGCGAGGCGGCCGTTGACGGTGCCGGACGCGGCGGCGGGGATGCCGTCGATGTTGCCGACCTTGAGGGACAGCGGAATCTCGGGGTAGAGGCGCAGGCCGGTGGCGGGGACGCGCAGCTTTCGCAGGTCTGACGCGAACTTGCGGGACAGGGCGAAGCCGTTAATGTCGTAGTCGAGCACGGCGTCGGTCATGCTGTCGATATCGGTCGAGGGGTTGTCGGTCGCAGTGATAGCGTTCGCGCCGGCGGTGAGCGCCGTGTAGCCGTCGAGCGCCAGGCCGGTCTTGGGGTTGATCGCGTGGTATACGACGTAGTCGAGCGCTCGGCCGATGGCTGCGGTCTGGTCGGCGATGATGTTGCTCACGATTTCGAGCTGGTTGTCCTCGTCCGCCCACTTCAGCTCGTCGGAGACGCGGGTGGTCGTCACGACCTTGACGCGCTTCGCCACGACGGGGTCGGTGGAGATCTCGGAACCGGATTTCTTCGCGCCCTCCGCGACGACCTCCGCCTCTGCGGTCGGGTTGAAAACGAGGTAGGTAGAGTCCGCGAACTTCTGCGGGGTGCTCGGCGAGAGCGCCGCGATGGTGGACGCGTCCTTCACCTTGTTGAGTACGGTAGTGACCACGCTCTTCGGGAGCGCGACCTTGGTGGTGTCGTTTGCCATGATGGCTCCTTCTCTATTGCTTGTTGCCCAGGAGCGCCGACGCGAAGTCGCGCAGCTCCGTTCGGTCCTTGCCGTCGTCCTTGGCGAAGCTGCCTGGCTTCTCCACGCGCGGCGCGGGCTTGGTCTTGAATGCGGCGAGCATCTTGTCGGCCCATTCGGCCATGCTCTCCTCGTCGTCGCCGACGATCAGGTCGGCGGGCACGCCCTTCTCTTGCGCGACCTTGGCTGCGATCTTCGTACGCTGCTCGGCCTTCTCCTTGTCGTCGAGCCGCTTCGTGAGCTCTGCGATCTGCTCATCGGCGGTCTTCTTCGCCTGGTTCGCCTCGCCGAGCGCCGCTGCGGCGTCCTTGTTGGCCTTGGCCTGCTTCTCCCACTTGCGCGAGTTCGCCTTCGCGGCCTCGTACAGCGCCTTGTAGTCGGGTTGCGTGCCGCCCCCCGGCTCCTGGCCCGGCTCCGTGCCGTTTGTCGGCTCCTGGCCCGGCTCCGTGCCTTGTGCGGGTTCCGTTGCGCTCTGGTTTGCCATGTCGCGTCCTTTCCCGAGCCGTGCGGCTCGCCGGGTCGGCCGTGCGGCCGCGCCCGCTAGATGTGCGTTACGGGCCGTGCGGCCCTGTCGCATGGCAGTGTCCTATGAGCGTGAGATTCGGCATGAAAAGGGCCACCCGCAGGTGGCCCTTGACGATTTGCGCTGCTATAATGCAGATAGGAACGGTATGCTGCCCTCTACTTTTGAGGTTTTCGGTGCCGTTCCTTTTTATTTGATTGCTATGTACCTGCCGTCCTTTAGCAGCAAGCGGACATGTGCTACTTTTGGGTACTTCGCGACAAGCTCATTGGCTGCGTCTATTAGCGCCTCGTCGCTTATACGGTCAGATACCGAGTTGTCCACGACCATGCATTTGACGCCTTCCTTTCCAGCTGTGCTGTCAAGGTAGTTCTTCATTGCGCCCCATGCGTTTCCAGACGTCCCGATTGTCTTGATCTCGATTCCGTTTTCCAGGTCTGGAAGACCTACCTTGCGCTTTCGGCCGTCTTCCTGAACCCATCTGTAATCTTGGATGAACGTCGAAGCGACGCCGTGATGCGCCAGTCTCTTCGCTGTCCCTATCTCCGCTTCGGTTGCCCGCTTCTCCACCTCTTTGCTGATAAAACCGACTTTTGGCTCTTTGCCGGTCTTGAACCACCCAGGATCTCTTGTCCCGATCTCCGACGATATGCGGCTGTTCGTGTAGGCTTTGAGCGCCTTGCTGTTGCTGCCACCGTGCCGCTTGATGAAGGCTTCCCTGTCCTCTCTCGGCATGGCGTACCAGTCGGAGGAGATGCCGTTGCGCCCGCCCAGCGCCGCCAGGCATTCGTTGTACCTCTCGTACATCCCGTCCGGGTCGTAGCCCCTCACCTTCGTCTTGCCGTCGAATCCGGGGACGATTCGGCAGTCGCAGTGCGCGTGCGAGTGGCTTGCCGCCTCCTCGGTCTTCGCGTTGAACCCGAACGAGGCCAGCATGAGGCAGAACCCGCACGTCTCGCCTCGGGGTACGCGCGCATATCTCGGCTTCGCCGGGTCTTTGCGGGCGTTGTGCGCCACGCACCTGTTCGCCGCACGCCTGATCTCCTCGTCGATTCTTGCGACGCACAGCGAGACGAACGCCTCGGGAGCGCCTTCGACGACCTTTCCGATGAAGTACTTCACGGCGCCGAGCGTGGCGTCGGGGTCGCGCATCGACTCGGCCACCGCCGAGTATCCGCCGGAGAAGCCCTGCGCCTGCCTCACCGCGTCGTAGTATTCGGCGGCTCTTGCGGCGGCGCACGTGTCCGCGTAGTAGAGCAGCACCGCCTCTATCGTCTCGTAGGCCGCGTTGCGAAGCGCCGCGACGTCCCCTCCGCCGTGCTGTTCCCAGTCGGCCATCAGCGTCTTCAGCGCGGCCCTCGTCTTCTCCTGCGCGTCTCCCGAGAGCTTGTTCACCTCGTCGGTGAGCTCGTCGAGGAGGCTAGTCGGCACCTCCGCCATTCTCCCCCTCCTTCGGCTTGAACAGGGAGGCGATGGCGGCGTTCGCCGAGGCCTTCTTGCTGTCCGACTCGATGCGCTGGATCTGCTCGTCCGTGTAGTCGAGCAGCTCGTAGGCCACCGTGGAGTTCGCGAGCTTGGGAAGAGCCTGGACCTGCTTGAGCAGCGCGTCGCTGAGGCTCACTGTGGACGGGTACGCGGGCGAGAGGAAGCGCGGGTTGACGTTCGCCCCGGCGTCGCGCTCGGTGGCGTAGTCGGTGCCCCTCGCCACCGCGAGCGCCATGTACGCCACGTTGCGCAGCGCGGCGCCGTTGTCTCGGTTGAGGTTCTTGGCGTCGATGACCAGAGGCTCCAAGGACGCGGCGATCGCGTCGCTAGACGACGGGTTGTCATTGGACACGCCGAAGAAGCTCACCGGTACGTTCGTGACCGCAGACATCTGGCACGCGAGCTGGCGCAGGTACTCCGTGAGCGGGGTCATCTGCAGCTGCGCGGACTGCCAAACCGTGGGCTTGTCTCCGTCCGGGTCTTTGGTTATCTCGTTGACCGCGCCCATGCTCGCATCGTACTTGTTCTTGTCGTTGAGCATCTTCTTATAGGTGCCGAGCAGCCATGTCTGAGGAAGCGTCGCCGCCTCTGCGGCCACCTCCATGCGGGCTCGCTGCCGGATGGCGTCATCGGTGATGCTCATGACGGACCGCGTGATTCTCGACGTGCCGAACGGCCTTTCGAGCGTCGCGCCGTGGGCCATGGGCTCCATGAGGCATCGGCCCATGGAGTGCTCGCGATACTCCGCGTGCCAGGAGCCTCCGGCTCGCGTGAGAACCACGAGGTTGTCTGCGGTGAGCAGGTGCACCACGGTCGGCACGCGCTCGGTGTCTCCTGGCATCTTCTTCGACTCAGCGACCACCAGCCCGGCCGCAATCTCCTTGCGGGCGTCGTCCCACAGCGCCGCCGCAGCGGTGGCGGGATACGCCGAGATGACCGGAAAGCCGCCGCCGTCGGTGACGGTCCAGAAGCCGCAGCAGTGCTTCAGCTCTCCGATGAGGTTCTTGCGGTACAGCCTGTCGAGCTGGTTCGCCTCGCAGATGGAGCGGAGCGCGGCCGACGTCTCCTCATCGTCGCACGTGAAGCCGTTGAATATCGAGCGGTCGGCGAGGGCGTGCACCGCCTTGCGCGGCCAGTCGACGCGTGGGTCTATCTTCTTCGCGAGGCTCTTCGGCATCGCTATGCCGAGGTCCTTCACGCGGACGTGCCCGAGATAGTAGTCCTCGCGCTCTAGGTTCGTTGCGCGGTGCTCGCGCCAGACGGTCATGAGCTCGCGGACGAGCGCAGCGTCGTCCGGCTCCAAGCCGGAGGCCGACGCCACCTGCCCCGCCAGTTCCATGTTCACCGATGCCATCAGAAGCTAGCCTCCTGTTCCCTTCGCGGGTCTCGTTTGGTCGTTCGCGCCGCCCACAGGGCGAGCGATGCGGACTCTATCGGCGCGGCCATCGAGTTGGGGCCGTCCGCGAAGCCCCATCCGTCCCTGCCGACGTCGCGCTTGAGCGAGCCGGTCGCGGAGTCGTCGAGCGCAGGCGAGGCGATGTGCGACAGCGTCCCCGCGTTGACCTCGTCCGCGAGCATCGAGGATGCGGCCTGCACGATCGCGGGCGTGCCCATGACGAGCGCCTTCTTCGGGAAGCCGCCATCGAGCATCCGCCGCTTGAGCGCGTCCGCGCCGGACCTTCCGTCGATGCATACGCACGCGATCTCGTCGCGGTTGCGCAGCAGCATGTCGGAGATGCTTGCCGTGCCGCCCGATGCGCCCATGACGTCGTACAGCTCGACGTACGACGGGCCGTCCCGGTCGGCGAGAGCCCACGAGACGGCGGCGCGCGATCCGTCGTGGCTGAACTTCACGCCGAACGCGAGCTTGCCGTCGGTCTGTGCGGTGTCGGCCTCGCACTTCGCCCACTTCTCGGCAGAGAGCGCATATATGCCATCGCCGCCGATGGGCGACCACCATCCAAGGCGCTCTCGCGCGAACACGTCGGGCTCCATCTGCTCGGACTCGCCTTTGATGGCCGCGTAGTCGAGCAGCACGCCCATGGACGGGTTGTACTCGTACCAGCGCGACTCGTCGTGCACGTCGCCTATCTCCGTTGCGCCCCATTCGATCCAGCCCATCTCGGACTTGCCCGAGTGCACGTTGTTGTGCAGGTCCAGGAACACCGTCCCTACGTTGTCCGGGTTCGGCGGCGTCCCGAGGTAGATGGTCTGCGGGTTGTGCTTGGAGCCTGCTGAGATGGCTGGCAGGGACGCCGCCTGCTGCTTCGCCGTAAGCTCCTGCGCCTCGTCATAGATCAGCGCGTCGTAAGTCTTGCCTCGCGCGAGCGAGTCGGTGCGCGTCGTGAAGCGTATGAGCCCGCCGTTGCGCAGCTTGATGGCCTGCTGCCCGTTCGCCTTGCGCACCGCGAGCAACAGGTCGTGCAGCTCCGCCTCGTCCTCGTCCTCGAAGGGCTGGGACAGCTCCTGGAACATCTGGTCGGACGTGTCGCCGTGCTGGCAGGTGTACAGGATCTTCTCGCCGTTGAGGGCGCCGTAGAAGCAGCGTGCGCGGACTACCCAGCTCTTGCCATTCTGGCGCGGGATGGAGATGCCCAGTGCGCGGAGCGCGTACCTGTCGCGCTCGTCTCTTGCGAGCATCGCATCGAGAAGGTGAGGCTGCCAGGGCAGCGGGTCGCCGAAGTAGGCCGCTGCAAGTTTGCACGCCATCTCTCCGTCTCCGCTGAGGTCTGCGGGTATGTTCGCCTCGTATGTCGGTGTCTGCCTCGGCTCCATCAGGCCCCTGCCGCCTTGGCCTTACGCTCACGATCGTTAAACATGAGGGCGAGCACCTTCGCGCCGTCGCTCTGCGGGCGTGCCGGCGCGGCCGGGACGGCGGCGCCGATCTTGCGCGACAGCCCGAGCGTGTCGTTGAGCGCTCGTATCTCCGCCGTCGCCTGTTTCAGCACCGTTACTGCCGGGTGCGGGCGCTCAAGGATGGCCATCCGGCCGTTCCTCGCCTTCATCTGCTTGTAGCCGACCTGGTCGAGCACCTTCACGGACTTGCCTTTGCTCATGGCGTCCTCGGCGGCCTTGGCGACCGAGTGCCAGAAGCACAGCAGCGCGATGTTCGGAGCGTCCTCGTCGGAGAACCGCCCGGACGCGGTGACGCTGCGCCAGATCGCGGCCTGGTACTCGTCTTTCGCTATGTTCTCCGGCATTTCGAGCATCCGCCCTCCTTTTCTCTGCGGCGATTATGCCCTCGCCGTGAGATGCGACAGATGCCTTGGACTCCGCTTTTGGCGCGGGGGGAAATCGGTCCTGGGCGGCATGGGGCACCTTGCACCCCCGGGGAGGGGCGATGCCCCCGCCGATTCCGCCGAGCCGCCGCCGGCGCGAACGAAAAAGGGGCGCAGCCGCCGAAACGGATGCGCCCCAAGGGGTGCCCTGTATGCTTTTTTCCTCGTTCCATCTCGCCGTCAGAACAGCCGCGTGCGCCGTATCTCCGTCGGCCTGTCGTCTCCCGGCACGTGCGCGCCCTTACGCTGGTTGCAGATGCGGTGCGCCGCGTCCAGGTTGCCGTAGTCGTACGATGCACCGCCCCTGGACCTCGGGTTCACGTGGTCCGCCTCGAAGCTCCACGGGTCTCCGGGCGGCAGGCTGTAGTCGATTGGCATGCCGCATATGTGGCACGGCCTGCCCTCCGCCCTCAGCCTCGCCTTCAGCTTGCGCTCGGCGTTGCCGTTTCCTCCCCAGCTCACAGCTCCCGCTTCCTTGCCAGGTAGTCCTTCCTCACCGACAGGGTGGGCAGCTCGTCGCCGCTCCCGACCTCGATCGTGATCGCGATGGGCGGCAGCACGAACCTCTCGTCGAAGTCGCCGGCGATATCGTCTGCCATGGATTCCAGGAGCGCGGCGGCGTCGCGAACCTGCTTGGCCACCTCCTCCCCGACGCTCATGCGAGCATCCCACCTATCCATCGCACGCATGCGACGATGCCGCCCACGAGCAGCAGCACCATCAGCACGAGCACCAGGGCGCTGACGACCTTCGGCATCAGCTTGTCGAACATGTCATCCTCCTATCATCCAGCTTGCGAGCGATACAGCCGCCCGCAAGCAAAGCGCGTCTATCAGCAGGGACGCGGCGATGAACGCCAGGCATCCCCAGTTCACACCGCGCATCAGCCATCCCACCTTATCGTTCCGTCGTCGTACTCGGCCCGCAGCCAGTCCAGATACTCGCCCCACGAGGCGAAGTACCGCTCCCAGTTAGTCAACCGGCCACCTCCTATCCGCAGGCGAGCGAGGCGAGCATCAGCAGCCCCGCAGCCAGCATCCGCGCCGCCAAGGCCTCAAGGGCCATGATCGCGGCCAGCAGCGCGGCGCATGATGCCGCTACCCATCGAACCGTTCGCACACGTCCTCCTGCATGTCCTTGTAGTGCTCGGCGACCCAGTCACGCGCCCAGCAAGCGGCCTCCCATGCGGCCATCGGCTCCTTCGCCTCCTGGGCGTCGAACGCCTCCTCGAACTCAAGCTCGCAGATGCCGTAGTCGCAGCATCCGTCCAGCAGGTGGCAGCATCCGCCGCAGGTCGGCGCCTCCTCGCGGTTCCACGGCGCGTCCGCGTCCGACTCGAAGCACCCTGGCGGCAGGTTCCATCCGCTTGGCGGCTCGTATCCGCCCATCAGCAAACCTCCCTTGCCAGCCTCTCAAGCTCGTCGGCCCAGGCGCTCACCGTGGAGGAGCCGGGGCGCGAGTCGGCGTTGAGGCGCATGTTCTCGCACATCCTCCGCAGCGACTCCCCGGCTTTGCCGAAGGCTTGCTCGTCCGCGCTCTTCCCGCCGCTCCTGTACGCGATGGCGTCTTCGAGCGCCGAGACGAGGGTGCTGTACTGGTTCATGGTCTCCATGGTGCTCCCGCCGCGGGCGAAGCGCTCCTGGGCGGCATCGTACTTGTCCTGCGCCCATTCCAGCCAGTCGTACACGGTCTGCCTGCTCATCGCTCCTCCTTCCAGCGATAGCCGCCTGCCCTGCAGCCGGTCCTGACGGCCCGCTTGATGTTCGAGCTCGCCCCGCAATAGCCGTACGTCGACAGGGCGGCGGCGCTCGGGGATTCGAACACCGCCCCGTCCTCCCTGACGACCCGACCTATCGTGGCGCCTTGGCCGACGGCCTCCGGCATGGCCCTTCCGCCTACCTGCAGATTCCGACCCTTCCTTTTCGGCCTCTTGATGCCCGCCTTCTTCGCGCAGATGAGGTGGTAGCCGTGCTTCGATACTGTGTAGTCTCCGCACAGCGGGCAGACAGTTGCGTGCCCGCAGCGGAAACGGGACTCGTACCACTCTCTGCTCCTGCGTCTGCGCATCTCCTCGGCGGCAGGATCTTCGCAGCTCATTCGTCCACCACCTGCGCTCCGCAGTTCGGGCAATATCTCGCGTGGTAATCGTCCGCGCTCTCCATGTACGCGATATCGACGTGCTCGCCGCATCTGCTGCATAGCAGCTCGTCGGCTGGTTTCGTCGCGAGGTTGCGGTACGTCCCCGCGTCCGGCACGTACTCGACCGCGCCGCCGCGTCCCTCGACCCTGATGCGCTCTGGCGTGTAGCCGATGTGCATGCCGTTGACCCAGTCCCATGAGTAGTTCGGCTTACCATGGTCAGACAAGCTGCTCCACCTCCTCGCACCATCCTTCGCACCCGTACACTTTGATATACCAAGGCGCGTTGTCGCTGATTTCTTCCAACGGCTCCTCCATCGCGTAATACTCATCGTCCGGGATATCGACCTCATGGGCCTCTATGATTCTGAATTTCATTCGCTCACCACTTTCGCACCGCAGTTGGGGCAAAATCTCGTAGGCAGGTACTCCGTTGCGCTGCTCGTCGCGTGCTTGGAATCGACGAGCGCTCCGCAGTTCGAGCAAACGCCCCACGGATGGCCGGGCGTGCCGAATCTGATCCAGCACTTCGGGTATCCGGGTTCGACCTTCAGCTTCCCGATGCGCTCAATCGCCTGTTCCGGCGTATGACCGTCCCACTCGGGCGCACGGTCGAGCTCCTTGCAGCGGAACATGTCCCAATACGGCTTGATATCGTAATGGTAGGTAGCCTGCCCGTCCGGTGTGTCGATGCCGACGATGAACATGCCGTCGAACATGGTTCCGTCGTGGTGGGCCTTCGCCTTCCACGCTTTGTCGGCGAAGTCGGCGACCACCACGGAGAACAGGACGGCGCGATGGTGATAGAGCTCGTTGAACGTGTGATAGCCATCGGATGTTTCACCATTGATGGGGATAGGCTCGATAAGGCTCGCCAGCCTGCGCATGACGCCGCGCCTGCTCTTGTCCTTGGCTTTGGTGAGCCTTGCCAGCGTCTCGCGCAGGCTGGAGCTGTAGATGAACCCATCTGCTGCTTCACGGAGCCTTCTCGCCGCCAGGCGGCGCTCCGTCCTACTAGCGGTCTTTTTCATTTGAAGCCTCCTCTGACAACTCGCGCAGCTCGGCGACGCGGGATGCCACGTATTCGGCGGAGAGGCGCTCCGGCGCCCTTTGGTTCCACCGTTCGGACATGGCCTTCTTAGTGAAATCGATGATCGCGTCAACGTCTTTCTGATCGCCATCGAACACGACGGCGTCAGGGTTGAACAGGGCGAGCAACGATTTTGAGGATTCGTTTTGCGGCGGTGCGACGACCTTGATGCGCATCTCGACGCCGCATCTGCATCGAATCACCCCCTGGCGCAGACCGCCGGCGCATGCACGCGTATAAGGGATGTTGATGATTTGTTCGCCGCAAAACGGGCAATTCTTCAGCTTTTCGATCACCGTTCCTCCTCCTCGTCAAGCAGCTTGCCGAGCCTGTCCGCAAGGTCGTCGCGCATAAGCCAGCCGCAAGCCTTGTCAACGTTGGCCCATTCGCAACAACTGCAGTTGGCTTGCTCGTCGCTTGCTCTGACACCACGGCCGATGCCGCGCTTCTTCGCGTACGCGCATGCGCCCAACGTCATATCAGCCTTGATGCTCTCCAAGCTGTCGTGGTCGACCTCCGGGAACCGCTCCCCGCACATCGGGCAAAATCGAATCGGATTCGTGAGCCCACAGCGATATCCATCCGCGTAAAAAATGCGGTAAACGTCGTTTTCTTTGTCGATGCTTACTTCGGAGCAGCTGTCGCGCGTCATGCTCTTTCCGCCGTAGCAGTAACCGCAGCTCACAGTCCCACCGCCTTTCGGATTCGCTTGCTCCAATCGCCATCGCCGTCAACGTCCGCGTCCTCGATCTCGGCGATGACCCCGCGAAGCGCATCAACGTCGATTGCCCGGCGGTTCCAATCTTCTATCGCGTCTTGAAACGACAGCCGCGGCCCCGTGAACGCACTGCAGTTTGAACAATAGACTTCCCCGCCTACACCAATCCTGCGTGCTACTGCGCTATGCCCGCAGAACGGGCACAGCTTCAGCCCTTCGCTCATCATCGGCACCTCCCGATGCTCTTCAGGTACTGGTTGTTGCGTCGAGATCTGGCCAGCGCCCGGCGGTAGCGGCGCAGCCACCTCCGGTCGATTTCCTTCGCCAGCTTGCGCAAAGCCTTCTCCACCTTGCGGAGCATGAGTGCGAACCACTCGAAAAGCGAGTTGGCGGCGTCGACCGTCATGCGGGCGACCTCGTCGATAACCGGTTTACCCCTCATAAAGCACCTCCAACCCGTAGGCCGTGGCAATCTCGTGCTCGATCTTGCAGCCCCGCGCGTCCTTCCAGCCCTTGAGGAAGTACACGGCCGTGCAGCGGCTCATCGCCTGAATCGAGTTTCCGAGGTAGTAAACGGGCGTGTTCTCGACCTCAAGCGCCTTCAGCTGCTCATCGGTGAAGTTGAACACGGTGTCTGCCACCTCGTAGCCCATCTGGCGCAGCTTGGCCACCGCCAAATCACGCGCAGCGGCGATCTCCTCTTCGGTCTTGCCCGCCATGGGCTGCGAGATCATGGCCTTCTTCGCGGCCTGCTCAACGGTCATGGTTTCGTTCGTCTTCTCGGTCATCTTTCGGTCTCCTATCGAATGAATTGGTATCTGTTCCGCCCCATGCATCCCGCCGCCTCTATGACGACGGCCATCTCGAAGCACGCGTCGCAGAGGTCGAGCGTCTCTTCTTTGACGTAGGAAGGGCACGGCCTTCCTTCGTTCTGCTCGGTCGTCCACCTCACTGGGAGGGTGATGGAATGGGCTCGTTCGACCTCCATTCCGCACACGTCGCACACGAACGTGTCGGGGTGTTTAATCGTCGCCATCTGCATCCTCCTCAACCGGCTCGAAGTCGCACCAGCGCGTGCCGCGCACGTTGCACGCGAGAGCCTTTGTGTATTCCGTCCCATGGAGCCTGTTCGTGTGTTCGAGATAGCGTTTGCAGGTGCAGCAGATTCTGTGCCCGTTATATATCGACGCGGCCACGTAATTCCCGCACTTGTCGCAGGTCGGCGTTGTCACGAGCCGCAGATACTTGATAGGGTGCTTCCAGGCTTTAATCATTCGCCCACCTCCACGCAGCCGGGGAACCTGCCCCGCAGGTCGAGCACGGTCCCGTCCTCCAGCAGCGCGAAGCACTGGTAGCTGTCGCTGGTCAGCTTCTCGACGATCGAGAGCGCCTCGTCCTCGTCGTCGGTCTTGGCGAGCAGGATGCCCTGACGGTATGCGCTTACGTAGCTCTGGCACAGCGAACGCTCGTAGATGCAGATCATCAGACCTCCTCGTCAACCTGCTGGCGGTATTCCTCGCGAAGCTCGTCCTCGAACTCGTCGATGAAGCCAAGCAAGGTGACGCCCTCCGGCAGGTTGTACTTGTTCACTTCCTCAAGGCACCAATCCTCGTACGGGAGGATATCGTTGCCCTGTTTCACGCCGCACGAGTAGCCTGTGCAGCTCCTGAACAGCGCATTGCGCCCTTTGCTGACGATCGCCTGCTGCATCGGGGTGCGGGCGGCTTCGATCTGCCTGATCAGCTCGTCGATGCGCTCGTCGCGGCGCTGCAGCTCGCGGCCGAGCCTGTCGTTCTCGTTCTGCTGCTCGAACAGCTGCGTGAGCACGTACTGCTCGCATGTCTTGGTCTCCATGTTCATTTCCCTTCTCGGATGATCTCGTTCCCGTCCTTGTCCACGATGGCCCAGTACCCGTACTCGTAGAGCCCCGGGTCGTGCGGCTCGTACACCTCAAGGAGCTGGCCCGTCCACCAAGCCTCCTCGTAGACCGGATGCCGCCAGCGCCACTCGGCCTTGAGGCCCGCGCCGTGGAACCGGCCGTGGCACCCGGTGGTGCCGCTGCCGCACAGCGCGAACAGCGGGCTTCTCAGGTCCCACGTCCCGCCCGGGGCGACGAGCTTGAACTCAAGCCCCCAGCCCCTGTGCGCCACGTGGTGGCAGTTGGTCGCCCGCCTGCCGCACACGCAGCAGCGCGTCTGGGTCGGCTCGTAGGAGCGCTTCCCCGTGTAGCGGGCGCCCAGGTGCGGCTTGCCGTACAGCTCCGCCCGCTCCTTCGGCCAGCCCCTGAGCTGGCTTGCTTCGAGGATCATGCGAGCCTCCCGTCCGGGCCGTCGAACTCGACGACCCTCGCACCGTGGCGCAGCCGCGAGACGATGGCCTTCGCCGTGTCGGCGTCGCCCTGCTCCGCGAGCCTGCGCACGAGGTCGCTCGGGCGGTACTGCGTGGTGACCAGCGTCGGGCGCATGGCCGAGTAGCGCCTGTCGACGAGCTGGAACAGGCTGTCCAGCACGAAGCCGGTGGGCCTGCGCTTGCCCAGGTCGTCGATGATCAGGTAGTCCGCGTCGGCGTAGCGCCTCAGCGGGTCGCCGCCCTCGTGGAAGCTGCGCTGGATCTCGTCCAGCACTCGGTACATCGGCACCATGAGCGGGCGCTTCCCGTTGTCGTGCAGCCGCATGGCCACGGCTGCGGCGCAGGTGGTCTTGCGGGTTCCCACGTCGCCCCACAGGTAGAGCCACCTGCCCTCCTCCATGGCCGACGCGAGCTCGCCGGCCATGGGATGGTCGAGCGCCAGGTAGCGCTCGGGGACGCCCGCACGGACGAGGCTTCGCCTGCGCCTATCGGCCTCCGCCCGCTCCGCCGCGTCCATCTCGCGTGCCGCGATCGCCTCGCGCTCGGCCTCAGCACCTGCGCACGTGCACTGCTCGTACCCGCAGAACAGGCGCTTCTGCCCGAGCTGCGCGTAGCGGGCATTGAGCGCCGCGCCGCAGTGCGGGCACTCAGTCGTACTGGGAAAAGTCGTTGCAGCCATCGTTCACCTCCCGTTTACGTTCCTTCGGCTTCGAGGAGCGCACCCAGTTGCGCACCGAGGCCTTCCAGTCCTTCATCTTCGTCTTGCCGACCACCCAGCCCTTCTGGGCGTAGAAGTCGACGAAGCGCTCTGCATCGAAGTCGGTCGAGGCGAGGTCGACGCCCTTGGACGACGCATAGGCGGATGCGTACTCGGCGACCTCCTCGGGAGAGGGGGCGCGGAAACGCGCCTTGCTCCCTCTCTCCTCTTCCTTAATTCCTCTTCCTACTTCCTCTTCCTCTTCGCTTGGCCGTTTGCTTTCGGCTTTGCTTGCATCGTTGCTTGATAATTTGCTTGCCGTTTTGCTTCCGCTTTTGCTTAACGGCTTGCTTCCCGTTTCGCTTGGCCGTTTGCTTTCGGCTTTGCTTGCATCGTTGCTTGATGATTTGCCGCCGTTGCCTCCCGCCACGATGCGCGAGCGGGAGGTTTCCATGACGGGCCGTATGGCTATCAGCACCGCTTCCTGGGCGTCGGTGCGCGGCTCCGGTTCCTCGCCCGTTCGCAGATACCGGACGATCATGCCTATGAGCTCGTCGCCCTCCCTGCGGTTGCGAAGCCTGAGCGGCCCGTCTATGAGCGAGTCCAGCACTTGCACGCTGCCGTCACCCCTAAAAGGGAATCTCCTCGTCGTACAGGCTTGCCTGCTGCGGCGCAGCCGCTACGGCGGGCTGAGGCGCCGCCTGCGGGGCGTATGCCTGCGGGGCGGGCGCAGGTGCCTGCCTGGGCTGCTGCGGGGCCGCAGGCGGGTTCTGGTAGCCCTGCGGCGCATATTGCTGAGGAGCCGCCTGCGGCGCGTAGACCTGCTGAGGGACAGCCTGCGGAGCATAGCCCTGCGGCGCGTACTGCTGGGGAGCATCCTGCTGGCGGCTGGACATGAACTCGATCTCGTCGACGATCACCTCCAGCTTGCTGCAGCGCTGGCCCTCGTGCTCCCACGAGCTGTAGCGCAGCTTGCCCTCTATGGCCACCTTCGTGCCCTTCGTCATGTACGGCTGCAGCTTCTCGGCGCGGGTGCCGAACATGGTGCAGTCGACGAAGTTCGGGTAGTCCTCCCATTCGCCGGTCTGCTGGTTCTTGCGTCGGTCGTTGACCGCGACGCCGAACCCCATGATGGCCATGCCGCCCTGCGTGCTGCGAAGGTCCGCGTCGCGCGTGAGGTTGCCGCTTATCATCGCTCGGTTGATGCTCACTGAAATCCTCCTTCTCCGCCGCCGCTCGTCCAGGTCCTCTGGATGTCGGCGTCGACGGTCTTGATACGTAGCTTGATTGCCATGATCGCCTCGCTTGATGCCTTGTAGAGCGCTTCCGCGCAGTCGCGCAGCTGCTTCTTCTCGGCTATGTCCTCCCGGCCTCGGCACAGGTCGCTGATCACGGTGACGGGCGTTCCCTTCGAGCGCTCCTCCAAGATCGCGATGCGCAGGGCCTTGCGGTACTCGGCCTCGTTCTCCGCGTACTGCTGGCCGGTCCTGCGCAGCGCCTCTAACTCGGACATGAGCTGGTCGAACAGCTCCTCGCGCTGGCTGTACAGGTCCTGCATGGCCTACACGACCCGCCACGTCGGCGTGGCGCAGCATCCGGGGTTCTGCCTGAACTGCTCGTACTGCCCGGCGCTCTCGAACCGGTAGGACGTGCCGCATGCCTTGCATTTAGCGACGAACGGGCCTTGCGCGGGCGGCTCCTTCTCGGGGCTGTCCGTGAGGGAATCCGGGTCGGACTGCCCGTCGATGGCAAAGGCTCCGCACAGCGCGTACTTGCGGGCGTAGCTCGACGCCATGCCGGTCACCTGAGCGTCGTCGGAGCCCTTCTTGTGCTCGTCCTCGCGAGCGTAGGCGCTCACCTCCATGGCGTCCCCGCTGCCGTCCTCGAAGAACAGGCGGCAGGTGGCCTTGACGTAGTACCTCTCGCCGATGTGCTCGACCTCGTCGCTGAGCGTGAAGGCGATGCCGGCCTTCTTGCAGGGCTCCTTGAGCGCGGCGACGATATCCTCGAACGAGCGGTAGCTGAACTTCGCGTAGGCGTTGTAGCGGGCCTTCGGCACCACCACGGAACGCTGCACCATGGCGACCGCCTCGGTGATGGTCGGGTGCTTCTCTTCGGTCATACCGTCCTCCTATGCCCTGCGGATCGTGCCGGTGATGCCCTGCGCCTTGAGCGTCGCCGCGAGCCCCAGAATCTGAGCGCGCGTCGCGAACGGGATGTGCACGGTCCAGGCGCATGCAGGCTCGTAATCGGGACAGGGCGCGGGAGGAGCCTGCGGGATTGGACAGGGCTCCGGCTCGGTGGCTTGACAGGGAACGGGCTGCGGATACGGGGAAGGCTCCACGGGGTCTCCGACCTCCTGCATGGGGCTCCCGCCCGGATACCAGTCGCCGCAAGGCTCGCCGGCGGATTCCGGCTCCGGCTCCGGCTCCATGGACTCCTTCAACTCGGCGATACGGGCGTTCTCCTCCGCAGCCTTGCGTGCAGCGGTGAGCGCGGCGCCAAGGTCGAGGGTGGCGAACAGCTCGCGCTCGGCATCGGCGAAAAAGGGCTCGCCCTCGAACTGGGACTTGAGCGTCTCCCAATCGCCCGCGAACCTGGACGCCTTGGCCTCAAGGGCCTTGAACGCCTTGACCTCGCCGAACGTCTTGTTGAGCCACTGCTTCTCGTGCAGGCGCTCGTACGGCACCGCCTCGGCAAGCAGCCCGGCGAACTCCTCGTAGTGCTCCTGCAGCTTCGCGTAGGCGCGGTCCTGGCGCTCCTGCTCGGCTTGGTCGAGCTGCGCCTTGATGTTGTCGGCGGCTTCGTCGATGATCGAAGTGATTTCCTTGCATCGCTTCTCGAAGGCATCGAGCGGTTTGTTGTAGTCGTTCTTCACGGCCTTGCGGCGGGCCTCGATCTCGTTCTTGAGGCCGTTGAGGTACTTGCGGTCCCCTTTTGCCTCCTTGATGTTCTCGGCCTTGGTAAGGTCGTACTTGGCGCCCTCGTAGTCCGCGACCTTCGCGCGGACGTGCGCCTCAAGGGCGTCGAAGTTTGCCTCGATGGTCGAGGGCACGTAGGCGACGGAGAGCTCGGAGGCCTCCTGCTCCTCGATGACCTCGGCGACCACGTTCTCGGCTTCGCTAGTCATTCCAGACCTCCCCGGTCTCCTCGTCGAAGTCGATGGACTGCTGCGTGTCCTCAAGGGTGAGGATCACGTACTTGCCGCTCTTCTTGATGGCGGTGAAGGCCGATGCGTTGTCGGTCAGGACCTCGAACTGAAGGGTCGCGGTTCCGCCCTTTACGGTGGCCTGCTTGAAGAAGGCGCGGATGCGCACATCGTTTCCCATGGCTAGCCCTCCTTGATGCCGAAGATGACGCCCATGACGCGCTTGACGGCTTCATCGGCCTCTTTGCGGCGGGCCTTCTCCACGAGCTCGCGGTTCGTGATCTCGTTCACGACGTCGAAGCCCTTCTTGCTGATCTCCTCGGGGTAGCCGGAGAGAACGGCCTCGGCCAGGGCGATCATGGCCCACCAGGCGCCGGAGTTCTTCTCGTCGGCCTCGACCTCGCCGCCTGCGACCATGACGGCGTTCACGGCGATGCAGCCGGCGATTTCGTGGAGCTTATCGACTGCCTCCCAGGCCTTGATGCCGTCGTTCACGTTGTTCTCGAAGCGATTCATTTCTTCTCCTTAGAATCCGACCAGGTCGGTCGCTTTGCTGATGATCACGACGGTTCGCGGGTTCTCCTTGTCGATGTAGAATCCGCCGTCGTATGGGGTGCACATGGCCCATTTGTCGTTCTCGATGACGCCCGCTATCTGAAGGGCGTCCAGGATGAACTTCTTGGCGAAGGCCACGTTGTCCTTGTCCGTGCGCCTGTTCGGGCGGTACCACTTGAAGCAGACGTGCACGGGGGCGGTGAAACGGGGCGGGTCTTGCAGCGCCTCAAGCACCTTCTCGTGCGCCTTCTTCTTGAGGTTCGCCGCAGCGTACCTGTTCGCCCGCTCGACCCTGATGTAGTCGTTGAGCTGCGGCAGCGTGCCCGGTATCTCGAAGGCGTAGACCTCCGCGCTCATTCGCCGAACCCGTCGCTCTGGCTGCGGTGTTTGTTGAAGGCGTCCTTCAGCTGCGGGTAGCGGGCCTCCATGATGCGGGCCAGGCTCGGCGCGATGCCGTTCTTGATGCCGACGTGCAGCTCGTTGCGCACCATGTTGACCAGGTAGTTGACCGAGACGTAGCCCTTTCGGTTGAGCCGCTCGGCGTTGTCGACCATGAACCTCCATGCGTCTGGGTTCTGCTCGATCCACTTGCATGCCTCCCGGTAGTCCTGCTCCCCTGCGAAGCCCAGCCCGAAGATCTCGAGCTGGTTGCTCTGCGGCTTGGGCTTGTAGCGCTCGTCGTTACGCATGGAGCACCGCCGAGGGCTGCTGGGCGGCGGCTACGGCACCGTCCACGGTGGGGATGGCCCACAGGTACATGACGGCAACGAAGATGGCCGTGGCGGCGAGGAATCCGACGGCCAGGCCCGTTTTGAACCGCGAGGCGTTCAGAAGCTCGTTCGCGGTCGGGCGGCGCTTGCGCTCGAATGGTATGATGGTCGCAGCATCGTTTTCGATGCGGTGCATGCGGGCGCTCGAAGTGTGGTAGCTGGGGGCGCTCGCTTTTTTATTGTCTTGCATTTCGTGCTCCTTTCCGATGTTTCCGCTGGTCATGGCACGTGTGGCTTTTGGTGTGCCTATTTTTTCCGATTCTTGGCGCGGCTTTTGGCGCTGTAGTAGCGCTGCCGCTGCTGGTTGTTCCGCTTCTCCCTGACCGCCTCCTCCTTCATGGCGTTCGCCTGCTCGGCAAGGTCGGACATGTGGAGCTCCTTCGTGCACTCGATGCACCAGCCGTTCATACGGTTGAGGGGCTTGAACGTCCACCGGCCGCAGTTGGGGCATTGACGGCGTTTGCGGAGTGAGAGTCCGCATTGCCTTGCCTGCCACTTCACCGAATCGACCGAACGTCCCAGCGCCTTGGCTATCGCCTTTGCGCCTTCGCCCGCGTGCTCTTCGAGGTACTTGAGTTCGCGTGTCGACCATTGCCTCATTGCGCCTGCTTCTCGCCTTTCTGCTCGCTCTCTCGAAACGCCTTGAGCAGCACGTCGCACATGTGATCGAGTGCCAGCTCGCGCATCGTTTTGGGCTTTTCACCCTGCTGCTCAGTGGGTGTTTGCCGCTCGGCCATTTAGGCCACTGCTCCACTTAGAGATCGCTCATCGCTCATATCGAGCAGATAGCTCGCATTGCACGAATAAAAACGACAGGCTCGGATGATGAAATCTCCGGGCATGCTTGCCGGTTCGTTCTCGTACTTGGCAAGTGTCTTAGGGGAAACGGCGAGCATTGACGCTGCTTCCGCTTGCTTTAGTCCGAGACGAGTACGTTCAGATGCTAGGTTCTTCATTGGTACCTCCTCCTATCAACTATGCATTTGGTTAGTACCCACGACCCACATAGTATGCATGTGGCTAGTACCTGTCAACAACTTTTTCTGTACAATTACGCTTTAAATTGGTACTATCTGCCTTGGGAGCCGTAAACGCTTACCGATTCTAAGGAGGGCGTGAGATTTGCAGACCCGATTGAAAGAAGTCCGGAAGGCCGCTGGATACAGCCAGCAAGACGCCTCAAAACTGTTTGGCGTGTCATTAGGAACGTATAGGAATTGGGAACAAGGTCGCGTCGTTATGAACGGCGAACAACTGATTCGTGCGGCTGAAGCGTTTGATTCGACCGTTGATTACATCCTCATGACTGACGTTGCAGTCCCAGAGATAACGCAGCAGCAGGCTGAGTTGGATGCGATTTTCCAAGAGTTGCAAGCTCCGGCCCGAGCTGTCTTGCTTGACGTTGCTAGGTCACTAAAAGAAAACCTCTGAGAAAGGAAAGATCATGGCGTTGAAGGACATGATGAAGGACATGGCGAGCGCCGCCGTGTCGCAGGCGCAGGGCGCGGTGCAGGATGCCGTGGAGCGCGACACCCAGGCCGCGAAATCCGGCGGCGTGTCTGGCATGATGGGCCGCTACACGGAAATGTCCGCTGACGCGGCCCAGAAGGACTACGGCATGTACCTCATGCGCGGGGAGTCGTTCACGCGCTGCTTCGCGCTCGTGCGCGACAAGATACTGTTCACGGACCGCAGGATCATCTTCATCGACCATCAAGGCATGACGGGCACCAAGGCGGCTGTCGTGTCCATCGACCTCCAAAGCATCGTCGACGTGCGCCTTGAGACGGGCGGCATGGGCTTCGACCACGCCGAGCTGTCGTTCGCGTACATCACCAGCCCGTACTACAAGGTCCAAGGCGTGCAGACGGAGACCAAGACGCTTGAGTTCCCGAAGGGCTTCGACGTCCAGGGCCTCTACTCGCTGCTCTCGGAGCTCGCATACGAGAACGTGCGCCGCATCAACTCATAGAGCCGCATCAACGCATAGAAACAGAAGAAGCCCCACGGGGTCACAGCGCTGCAACGCTATCCGTAGGGCTTGTCCAAAGAACCTCTGAAGGGAGGCCGTTCCATATTATGCCAAAAACTGCCGTCATATACGCACGCTTCTCGTGTTCGAAGCAGCGCGAGGCGTCAATCGAGGACCAGCTGCGCATTTGCCGCGAATGGTGCGCACGCGAGGGCTACGGCATCGTCGCGGAGTATTGCGACTATGCGATATCGGGCAAGACCGACGAGCGCCCCGAGTTCCAGCGCATGATCGCCAACGCGGGCGAGTCCGGCATCGTCCTGGTCTACATGATGGACCGCTTCTCGCGCGACGAGTACGACGCGCCCATCTACAAGCGCCAGCTGCGCAAGGCCGGCGTGGAGGTGTTCTCGGCCACGGAGACCCTGCCCGACGGCCCGGAGCGAATCCTGGTGGAAAAGATATACGAGGGCCTTGCCGCGGTAGAGTCGGAGAAGATCTCCGTCCGCACCAAGCGCGGCATGGAGGGCAACGCGCTCAAATGCATGGCCAACGGCGTGCACATCTTCGGGTACGACATAGACGAAGAGTCCAGCCGCTACGTGGTCAACGAGGAGCAGGCGGCGCTCGTGCGCGAGGCCTTCGCCCGCAGGATCATGCGCGAGCCCTACAAGAGCATCGCCGACGACTTCGCCGAACGCGGCGTTCTGAGCGCCCAGGGAAGGCCGTGCAGCTACAACATGATCCGCAAGCTGCTGACCAACGAGAGGTACACAGGCGTGTACATCTTCGGAGACGTGCGGATAGAAGGCGGCATTCCCGCGATCATAGAGAGGTCGGACTACGTGAAGGTGCAGAACATAAGGGGGACCAAGGTGCGCAGCGAAGAGGAATGGGGGCGCTTCCGCCTCACGGGTCGGGCCATCTGCTCGGAGTGCGGGCGCGATTTGTCCGGAGTGTCCGGTAGGGGCCGTCACAACGTCAAGTACGAGTACTACGCATGCAAGCGGTGCGGCGGTATCAAGCCGGTGCGCCGGGACTGGCTTGAGAAGACGATAGCCGAATCGCTCAGGGACATGCTGGCCGACGATGCCACCGCAAGGCGCGTAGCGTCCATCGTGGCGGCTGGCGGGGACCAGGACGGGGAAACCATGCGTAAGCAGGCCCAGAAGGCCCTCAGAGAGGCCGAGAACGGCCTTAGAAACATCATGGCGGCTATCGAGAAGGGCATCCTGATGGACGACATCCAGGAGCGCATAGACCAGCTGCAGGCCCAGAAGGCCCGAGCCGAGGAGGACCTGGCGGGCGCGAGGTCCGGCAAGATCGACGAGGAGCTGTTCGTGAAGTTCCTCAAGAGCGGCACCACCCTGACCGACGAGGGCCTTGTGGATGCGTTCGTGTATCAAGCCGCCGTGTCGACCGAGAACGTCATCGTGACGCTTAACTTCGACAATGAAAAAGGAGAACCCGTCCGACTTGACATCGAACGGGTTCTTCCAGAAGCTTCATGGCTCCCCGGGTAGGATTCGAACCTACAACCCTCCGGTTAACAGCCGGATGCTCTGCCGTTGAGCTACCGAGGAATTTCTTCGGTGCGCTTCGTTTCCTTGGCGCAAGAAAGTATTATAGACATTTCAATTTTCGGCGCAACCCCCTTTTTTCAAAAATTTTTTCAGCAGCCGATTTCGAGGGGCTGCTTGATTCGCAACCTCATCCGAACACTTCGATTTCGTTATCGAACTCAGCCGTACATGTACGGCTGAGTCTGGGAAAGTGCCTTTCCGGAGGCGAGGGCGCAGGGCCCTCCCGAGAGAAAGGAAGCGGCATGGAGAGGAAGAGGAGGCAGAAGCGGTACCGCAGGCTGGACCGGGCCGAGCGGGCGGCGATACAGAACGGCCTGGAGAGGGGGTGGTCGTGCAGGCGGATGGCCCGCGAGCTGGGCAGGTCGCCCTCGACGGTGGCCGACGAGGTGGCCCGCAACCGCACCGTGGCCAAGGGCCCGGGCAAGGGCGAGAGGGTGCGGGACGTCCCCGACGACGCCTGCCCCAAGCTGCTGTCGTGGCCGCGCTGCTGCAACGGCTGCAGGAACCTGCGCTACCGCTGCTGCAGGAGGTGGCGCTGCGAGTACTCGGCGGCCAGGGCGCAGGCGCTCGCCGACGCCGAGCTGCGCGAGTCCAGGATCGGCGTCGACCGGGACGAGGCCGGGTTCGAGTACGCGATGGGGCTGATCAGGTGCGACGTGGCCCGCGGGCTGTCGCCCCAGCAGATAGCGCTGGCCAGGGCCGGGCAGGTCGGCGCCTTCATGGGGCTTCCCGAGGAGGAGCGCGCCCGCGCCTGCGAGATGGACACCGTGATAGGGCTCAAATCCGACCGCCGGTGCCTGCTCGCATTGTACCTGAGGGCGTTCCGGTTCCAGCTCGCGCTGCCGATGCCCGACAAGACGGCGGAGGCGGTGCGGGCGCGGCTCGACGCGCTCGAGAAGGCGGCGCCGAAGGCGTTCGCGAGGCTGTTCCCCCTCGTCCTGACCGACAACGGGACGGAGTTCGCCGACAGCGGGGGCATCGAGCGCTCGGCGCTCGACCCGGCGGCCGGGCGGTGCTCGGTCTACTACTGCGACGTCCGCCAGTCCCAGCAGAAGGGCGGCTGCGAGCGCAACCACGTCGAGGTCCGCAAGATCCTGCCCAAGGGCCGCGGCATCAGCTTCGACCGGCTCGGCGGGCGGGACTGCGCCGCGCTGATGTCGCAGCTCAACTCCGAGCCGAGGCCGTCTTTGGGCGGGATGTGCGCCATCGACATGCTGCTCGCCGCCCTGGGCGCCGACGGGCGCGAGCTCCTCGACGCGCTCGGCGTCGAGAAGGTCCCCTACGAGGAGCTGAACATGACGGTCGAGGCGATAGAGGCGGACCGCCGCGAGCGCGGCGAGGAGCCGCTCGCGCCGTAGCCCCGCCGGCCCGGGAAACCGAATAGGAAAGCCCTCCAGCCCGTCCGGATGAGTCCGAAAACCGACCCGGGCGGGCCGGCGGAGCCATGCCCCGAACTCAGCCGGACGCCCCGTTTTGCCGCAGCCCAAGCCATATCGACCCGGGAAAACGCCGGACGGGCGCGCGGGCGCCCGTCCGGCTAACTGCGAAAACGTTGTTTGCGCCGCAAGCGTTCGGCTAACAATGAAAATCAACTGAAAAGGTTGGCGCCGCGCGTTCTAGTACATCCCGAACGCGTTCCATAGCAGGACGTTCGCGCCAATCATCAGCACGAGCGAGCCGAACATGAAATACAGCGCGATGCGATACACCGACACCGTCTGCCCCGCCACGGCGGCCGACGCCATCGCGTGCGCGCCCGCCTGCTGCACGGGCACCTGCGCATGGGCGCCCAGCTGCGTGGTCCAGCCCTTCGACAGCGGCTCGCTCGAACGCACCTGCAACAGCTCCAGAAACGACAGCGCCGCCGCAAGGGCGAAGTACAGCCCGAAGTCGCAAATGTAGCGCATAAGGATGCCGGCGCCCTGCAGATCGAAGATGCACAGTACCACCGCCACGCACACCGCGCAAATCCATAGCGGCATAAGGCCCTTCGCCTTCAGGCCGTGGCGGACGCGCGGAAGCGCCAGCAGCACAAGCGTCATTGGATACAGGAAGAAGTAGCCGCCGAACATGGGCTCGTAGATGGTGACACCCTGGTACGCCGGGTCCATGTAGGTCTGGTGCATGAACGGGAACTGGCTGCCCAGCGCCGGGGGCTGGAACAGGTACGCGTACAGGCCGAACGGGATGCGGTCGGCGTGGAACCCGCGATGCGTCATGTCGTTGGTGGTCAGGTTGTAGTTCGCGCCGAAGTCGAGCGGACTGCCGAAGCGCGCGAGGTTGTACACCATGACCGCCGCGGCAACCACCAGAAACGGCGTGAGCGCAGCGCGGAAGGCGCTCAGGCAGGCCCGTCGCGCCTGAGCGTTGCCGCGGGCGTCGCGCAAAAACGGCCAGAACAGCACCAGCCCGAACACGGCTGCCAGCACCATCTGCGGGCGCGCGGCAAGCGTCAACGCGATAAGCGCCGCACCGGCCACCACGCGCCGGCGATCTATGAAACCGCCCGTGGTGCCCGACACCCACAGCCCAAGGCCCCAGCTGATTAGCGCCAAGCCCATGGCTTCGGGCAGGAAGTACATGCTGGGGGTGCGCGCCAAGATCAGCCCGCCGCCGGCAACGAACATCATGATGTCAAGCACGAGCAGCACGCCGATCGACGTGCGAGGGAACCACCGGCGCGAGATGCGCGTGAGCAGGTACGCGATGCCCGCCACATACGCGCAGTCGCAGATGGCGACGCCAAGCCACGTGGGGAACCCGGTCCCCGTGAGCAAAAGCCACGGGACGTAGAACACCAGACACGGCAGCACGCCGAAGTACACGTAGTATTTCCCCTGGTAGTACGCGTGGTCCCACAAGTACGGAATGCCAGCGGAATCGCGCGCCGCGGTGTCGTAGGGGTTGTCCATGGCCTGCAACGCGGCGGAGGGCACGTCGTCCAAGTAGAAATGCCCCTGAAGCAGCGCCTGCGCGAGCTTCTGGTACTGGAACTGGTTTTCCGTGCTGGCGGTGTGCGTGATGGACATGAAGTGCGTGTTGGACATGACCAGGATGAAGATGACGACGCACTGCACGGCCACCAACGCGATGACCATCCAGCCCTGGCGCGTGATGCGCCCGTCGAACACGCGGCTAAACAGAACCGATTGCGGTCGGACGGCGTATAGCGCCAGCAGCACCGCCAGGATGAAGGCGAAGCGCAGCGGGTCGATATCGAGCGGCACCTGCTGGTTCAGGCCGATTCCCGTCACGGTCACCGAGCCCACGTCGGCAAGGTTCGTGATCGAGACGTAGATGGAATGGCAGTCGCCCGCCGGGTCCAGGCTGATATAGGTGCTGGCGGCGTCCTTAGGGTCGACCGAGACCGCCGGCAGCTGATAGTAGTTCGCGTTGCCTTCGTCCTGCAGATACATGACCACCTGCAGCTTGCTGTCGGTGGCCTTCGCGGCGGCAGCGGGGTCGTTGAGCTGAGGAGTGAAGTGGATGCTGCGGACGGTGTCGTCAAGGCCCGTAATCTCGAAGTAGTTCGCGGACGCATCAAGCGTCAGCGCGCCTTCGGTACCTGCCGACACGCCGTTGACCAGGTACGTTCCCACCTGCGGGTAGGTCATGGACGTGAAGAAGGCCAGGTTGAACCCGAACACCTCAATGAGCACGGCGATCAGCACACAGATAACGATGCCGGCAAAGCGCTTGAGCGGGCTGACGTAGGCGCCAGCGGAGCCGGCAAAACCCATGTCGCAGGTTTCGGAAGGCGAAGCCCAGCCCTGCTGCGGGCGCACGGCGCCGTGACGGCCGTGGCGCGCATACGCAGGCTGCGCCGAGTTGCCGGCATGGGCGCCGGCGGCCGCCGAGCCGCCCGGCATGCGCGAGGTTCCCGACCCGCCACGCGACCAGCGGCTATAGGGAGTGTTGCCAGGCTGCACGGGCTGCCCACCGTAGCCCGCGTGGGCGCCAGGAGCGCCTGCTGGGCCGACGCCACCGGGAGCGCCGGGGCATGCCGAGCCGGGGGTGCTAGGGCGCGCTGCGCCGCGCCCGCCGTGGGAGGCGTAGCTCTCGCGGGCGTACTGTTCGAACTCGGGCGAGGAGACGCCCGGCTCGAAAGGGTCATGATACTGTTGATTACGATTCGTCATGGCCCGGATTATACTTCCAACGACGAACACGTCCGAAACCCAGGGAGGCACAATGGACGAAAAAGACATTGCCACGTTGCAAAACGCCGACATAGATTACGAGGACATCATCGACCGCTTCGAAGGCAACGAATCGCTCTACCTGAAACTGGCCGAGCTGTTCCTCGACGACCCTCACATGCCCAACGTCCGTAAGGCGTTCGCCGCAGGCGATCTGGCAACCGCAGAAGTGGAGGCCCACGCCCTCAAGGGCGTAGCCGGCAACCTCTCGCTCACCAACGTGCACCGGCTGGCGAAAAGCATGAACGACGCCCTGAGAGACGGCGACGAAGCCGCCGCGACAAAGCTGCTCCCCGAACTAGACGAAGCATACGCGAAGGCAGTAGAAGCCTTGCGGGAGGTGCTGGAAAAGTAGGGGGGGGGGGGCGAAGACCCGCACGCTAAGCACCAACGCCTGCTCAGCGGGTACGCCGGCGCATCGCCCGGTGGCAAGCGAAGACTCCCAGCGGAAACCCCCGCGCGAAGCGTCAACACCGCGACCAGCCTCAAAAGCGCCCCAACAACAACGAAGCGCGGTGCAGCATATGCCAGCACCGCGCTTCGCTTCTTCTATCCGATGACCTTAGGCAGCCGCAACGTTCGGGGATGCCACGATCGTTTCAGGGTCGCCACCCGCTTCGACCGTCGAGATAATCTTGGCCCACGTGGCCTCATCGCGATCCGCAAGCCACAGGTTGATATCAGGATCGATATCGCCCTGGTACGGGCCCGTGCCGGAGACGAAGGTGATCTTGTCCGCATTCTGGGCGAAAGCCTTCACCGTCTCGATCAGGTTGGCCGTAGCCCAATCGGTATCGCAGTTGTCGATGAGCGCCTGCACGTGCAGCGCCGCATTCAACGGATCAGCGGCAACCTGCTCGATGCCGACCTGCACCAGCTGCCTATCCTGAATCTGACGGCAGGCGTCCAGGTCGTTCGCATACTGCTTACGGGAACGAGCCAGCACAAGCGCCTCGGGGCCGTTCAGCTCCTGCGTGCCAGCGTTCAGGGCAATCTTGTCACCCGAGACGATATCCACCAGCTGCATGTTGATGGGCACGTTCGCCGTCACGCCGCCAAGCTGGTCGACGAATTTCTCGAACTGCACGAAGTCCATGTCCATGTAATACTTCGGGGTGACGCCGGTGAGCTTGGCGACTTCCTTCTCAAGCTCTTTGACGCCGCCGACGTGGTACACCTCGTTGAGCTTCATCTTCTGGCCGTTGTACTCGGTACACGTATCGCGAGGAACCGAGATCAGGGACACCTTGTAGGTTTTCGGGTCCACGCGCACCAGCATCAGCACGTCGCTGCGCCCGGTGCCGTCGGAGTACTCCGGCTTCGTGATCTCGACCGTGCCCGTACGCGAGTCGTTGCCGACCACCATAACGTAGAACGGCTCGGTTTCAGCCTTCGCGGTCTGCACGCTATCGGAAGCCTCAAGGGCCTCATCCTGATGAACAGGCTCGCTGGCCTTCTTTTGGCAGCCGGCCAACATGCACAGCGCAAGCACGCAGCACGAGGCGACCGCCAAAATCCTTTTCCCTACCTTCATTTCCCTTCCTTTCTGACCATAACCCCTTACGGGATAATCGCCGTTGAATCCACATCGATATCCTTGGGGTTCCCTCCCCCATCGACTACGCTCATGATAGCGCTCCAGCCCTCAGTATTCTCGTAGCACAGCCACAAACCGCCGGCTTCTTCGTTGAAATCGCCCTTCGAGGGGCCGGAAACGCTGTACACCGTCATGCTGCCCGAGCCATCCGAAAACGCCAGCGCCAGCGACACGATGTCCGAGGTGCGCATGTCGGTCCCCACGAACCCCGCAACGCTCAAGATGGTGTTCGGCATCTGGTAGACGGGTTCGCTCAGCACCTTGTTCATGATGGCAAGGGCAAGTTGGCGAACGTTGTCCTGGCGGTGTTTGTCCTGATCGACCTTGTATTCGTGGCGCGCGCGGGCGAACAGCTGCGCCTGCTGGCCGTTGAGCACCTGCGTGCCCGGCTCAAGCGTCACCGTCTCCCCCGTCAAGGCGTCCTGGTACGAAAGTTGGATGTCGACGTTCACTTCGACGCCGCCGAGCTTGTCCACGATGTCTTGCAACTCGGAGAAATGCACCTCCGCGTAATGGGAGATGTTGACGCCCGTCAGCTGCGACACGGCCTTAATGGATTCAGGCGCGCCGCCGATGTTGTATGCCTCGTTGATCTTCACCAACTGCCCGTCCGACGTTCGGTACGGGGTATCGCGCGGCACCGTGACCATGGTGATCTGCTTGTTGGAAGCGTCCACGCGCATAAGGATCATCACATCGGAACGCTGGTTGTCACCGGATTCCGCAGCTTTGTCGGAAGTACCCGACCCCTCGCGCGAATCGGAACCCAAAACCAACACATAGAACGGCTGACCGCTCTCGACCGGAGTCAGAGCGCTACTCACCGCATTATCTTGTTCTGCTCCCATGGAAAGCGCGTTGTTAAGCTGATGGGAGAACCATAAACCATAGCCGCCAACAGCGAAAACGCACACGAGAATAACAGCCAACACGGACAAGCCGATGCGCTTAAGCAAGCGGCTTCGACGCCTTTTGCGAGCAAGCTCGATATACGCTGCCCGGGAATTCCAATGCGAAGGAGCGGGCGGCTGCACATTGCCCGCAGCCCCTCGAGCGCCGGCATGGGCGCCCTGCGCCGAAGCGCTGCGAGAATGCTGCGCGACGTGGGCCCCAGACGCAGAATGGGCAAGCGCGCCGCCAGGGCGAGCAGGCCCCTTCGGCACATGGATACCATGTCGCGCAGACGTATCAGGCATACCAGCCGCGCGTTGCGGCGCCTGCGCCCGCATATGGCGAGGCTTCGACATATGCCCTTGTCGAGTTTGCTGCTCCCGGCTTCCCATGACGTGAAAGACCCTTTCCAAATCGGCTAAAACCCTTGAATCATAGCATCGTTGGCGCAAGCAAACGACAGCGAGAGCACATCAGCCAGAAAGCGAGCATAACCGGACCGAGTGCACTATTCCCCAATACGCGGTAAGGAAATGCCCGCATCCCCGAACACCCCCAATAGCCCCTAAATACCAAACGAGAAAGCAGCGCAACATCCGCCAAGCCCCTCCGAGCACAGCAAAATCCCCGCATGCTCCAAAATAACAAACTCTTTTGGCGGATGCGGGGACATCATCAGCGTATAAAACCACTAAGCATGTCTATTTGTAATAGAAATCATAGATAGCCTTGTTGATTATCGACCATCCGTACTCCGAGGGGTGATGATAATCCCTGCAGAAATAAGGATCGTCTTCATATGCAGACAAGTCCGAAAGAGCAGCACCGTACTCCAACGCCGTTGTGCTAAGACGCTCGTAATACGCCTTTCGGACTGAGGCGTCGATCGGGGATAAATCCCATGCTTCTGCATTAACAGGCGTAATTACCACCGAAACATCGATGTCGCAGTTCTTGCAAATCTGAAGGAACCATTCGAATTCTTCAAATTCGCTCTCATTGAAGTAATTCGAAGAATCAACATCCCATTTCTCAGTTGATTTCAACCACTTTTCGAACCCGTTCTTGTACCACGAATCCTCAAAGCCGAACTCGTTAGACGATTTGCTAATAGTTCGCCCTTGCGAATCCTCAATGATCTTCTCCCAATCGGGAGTTTTAAGCTCGCCGAACCTGGTGCTAGGTAAAGGCTGAGAATGGGAGCCTTCGTTTTTGAAATTGCGCTTGTCAACCCGATCGGGTTCAAGCAGCGTCTTCCACCTCAGGCGAATATCGGAAATCGATTGGGAAGCAGACTCGTCGAAATCATCTACCACCGAGTCAAGCCGAGAGAAACCCTCGTCAGCCGAATCGAGGACGCCGTAGAGCTCAAGCCGTTGCCGAATCTCAGCCTTTAAGGAATCAGGGATATCGGGGTTTCCCTCAAACGCATGCAAGGTCGACTGCGAAAAGCTGATTTGCTTTTTGTCGTTGCCATACTTGGTGGCATTCAGGAACCATGTGAGAGACGGTATGATAACGACTTTGCGGCGGTCATCCTCGACGAAAGAGGACATCGCCCCAACCTGAACGGCATCCCACAACGAGGTGAAGTAAGCGCGCCCTTCGGATTGGATGTCCATTCCGTAATTGTGATTCGTCCAGAACTGAGCAGGATAGAACGGGCTTCCTTCTCTAGGAGAAAACTCGGACGAGCCGAACACCAGCACGGGGTTGTCACCCTCGCGAACACGCTCTTCGTAACAGGCTCGCTGAAAATCGATGTTTTTCAACTGCTCCGTGGACGAATAGAAAACCAGCGGCTTGCCGCGCACGATGGACTCCCACGAAAAGAAAGATGTATTCGAAATGAAACAAAATAGAATCCCCACGGTCAATGCCGCAGCAAACAGAGCAGCGAATCTTTTCAACATTGTCTAGAACCCTTCGTAGATGGGCTCGGCCGGCGTGCCGTAATCCGAGAAGAAGAAAAACCAAAGAAGAATGGCGATCATCGTCAGAACGGCACAAAGCCACATCGCGGCGCCCGACCACGAGTCGCTGAAGAAGGTTGTGCGAACTTTGGCCGCACCGGCCCAGACACGCTCCTTCAGGGCGTCGTAGCGTTTCGTGAGGGCGCTTTTCGGCACCGGCCTGGCAGCTTTCTTCTTGGGGGCAGGGGCGGATCCTCTGCCGAAATCGTCGGCCATAGCTAGAGCCTTGCCTCGATCTGATGAATGATAAGGTTCACCGTGTTCATTTCCTCGCGCTCCACCTCGGTGGGGGCAATGAACACGCCGAACTCGGTCTCGATACCCACCAGAAGCTCGATGGCGCCCATCGAGTCAAGCAGGCCGGCATCGAACAGGTCAATGTCCCTCTCCTCGCGCACGGCCTCGTCGGCGCACACGTCCTCAAGCAGCGCCAGCGCGCGCTCTTCGATGTCGTTCATATCAATCTCGCTCATAATCCCAATCCTTTCAAAACGGTTGTGACTTGCCCGCTGAAGATAGCGAATCCCAGCATCACCAGATTGATGGTGACGAACCAAGACAGCGCCTTGAACCACAGCTCATTCTTATACTTCTTATAGAACGACGACTTCTTTTGGAAGGCGTCGGTGGCAGCCAGCAGCACGCCGTGGAACAGGCCGTACGCCAGGTACTCGGGCGTCAGCCCGTGCCAGGCGCCCATGAGACCCATGTTCACGACGTAGCCCATGCACGCGCCAGTCAGGCGGCTCTTGAACCACTTGTGCCGGGCGGCGGAACGGACGAACCGCATGAACACGAAGTCGCGCAGCCAGAACGACAGCGTGATGTGCCAGCGGTTCCAGAAGTCCTTGATGTCGACGGCGGCGAACGGCGCGCGGAAGTTGCGCGGCGTGCGGATGCCGAAGCAGTAGCTGGCGCCCACTGCCATCATCGAGTAGCCGGCGAAGTTGAAGAACATGAACAGGCCGAACGCCCACGCGTCCTTCACCTGCTCGGCCGCCTCGGCGAGCGCCGGACCCGACCCCACGGCAGCCGGCGAGTACCACCCGCCCGCGATGGTGGCGAGCACCATCTGGTAGACCGCGCCCGCAAGCAGGAGCAGCAGGCCGCGCGAGAGCAGGTCGGCGTACTCCTCGCGGGTCCAGCGCCTGTGGGCGTCCTCGACGAAGCGGCGCGATCGGTCGATTGGCCCCGACGTGAACACGGGGAAGAAGCAGACGAAGTACAGCCAGTCCAGCGGCGACATGGCCTTGATCAGGCCATCGCGCGTCTCGATGACAACCTGCACCGCCTTGAACGTCAGGTACGAGATGCCCGCGAAGCCCAGCAGATTCTGGTGCCCGAACAACCCGCCCGCCTTGCAGCAGATAAGCGGCGCCAGGGTGAGCGCCAGCGCGAACAGGTACAGCGGGACCGACTTCCCGCCGTGCGCGAAGGCGCGCAGCGTGATGAACTCGGCCAGACCCGCCGCCGCCAGGAACAGCGCGAACGCGGCAAGCTCGGCGGGGGACCCCGCGAACAGGAACGCCAGGAACACGACGCTGGCCAGCATGCCGTAGCCGCGAATGCTGCGGCCCAGAAGGCCGAGCACGGCTGCGGGGACGACGGCGACCGCCAGCATCGCGAAGAACGAGGGGGAGGTGTAGAAGCCCATGGTGGCCTAGCCGTCCTCGCGCGCGGTCAGGGCGCGGCGGTCGAGCTTGCCGTTGGGCGTCATGGGAAGCGCCTCGTCGAAGACGACCTTCTTGGGGATCATGTAGTGGGGCAGGCGCGCCTTGAGCGCGTCCTTCAGCGCCAGGCCGCACCTGAAGTCGGACTGCTCGCGAGGCCCCGCGCTCACGACGTGCGCGACCAAGTGCGATACCTTGCCGTTCTTGTGGGCGGCGACGACCGCGGCGGCGGCCACCTCGGGCAGGGCGCGCAGCGCGTCCTCGATCTCGCCGAGCTCAAGGCGGTAGCCGTTCAGCTTCACCTGGAGGTCCAGCCTCCCGCGGAAGCGCAGCAGGCCGTCCTCGCCCATCATGCCCTCGTCGCCCGTGCGGTACGTGCGCACGGCGCGGGCTGCGGGCGCGGGCTCATTCGGGGTTGCAGCGCCTTCGCTCACGGGCAGCCAGTCGGCGGCTTCCTCGCCGAACACGGCGCAGGTCAGGTCCTCGCGGCCCAGGTAGCCCTTCGCCACCGTGTCGCCCGCGATGACGACCTCGCCCCACTCACCCTGCGGAAGCTCCTCACCCGTGGCGGGGTCCATCACGCGAATGAGGGTGCCGGGGCGCGGGCGGCCCACCGGCAGCGGGTCGGGAGAAGCGCACATCTTTTCGTTAACGTCCACAGCGGCCACAGCAACGGTGGATTCGGTGGGACCGTAGGAGTTAACGATGCGTACGCTGGGGAAGCGCTCCGTGAGAACCGCGGCAACTGGATTGGGCAGCGCTTCGCCGCAGAACAGCATCACGGAAAGCGACGGCATAAGGCTGTTATTGAAGCTTTCATTGGCAAGGCACATCTCAGCGAACGAGGGGGTGGAGACCCACACGTGCGGGTCGGTCTGTCCAAGAAATGCCAGCATGTCGGCTGCGCGGTCGAGCGTAGCTTTCTCCATGGCAAGCAGCTGGCCGCCGCTTGCGAGCGACATGGACAGCTCGTAGACCGACAGGTCGAACGAAAACGGCGCCTGGTTCAGAAAGCGGATGCCAGGGCTTTCGACGCCGGCCACCGAAAGCGCCCAGGGGAAGAAGTTGTCCACGCACGAGGCGGTGACGACGACGCCCTTGGGAGTGCCGGTGGAGCCGGAGGTGAAGATGATATAGGCCGGGTCTTCGCCCGACACGCAAGATTCGGGGTCGATGCCTGCCCGCACGCTCGCAGCATCAAGGGCGATGGCGGAAAGTTCTTCGGGCGCGACGACGCGGTTGGCGTGGGCGAGGGCTGCTTCAGGCAGCGGCTCTGCAGCAAGCACGGTAGCGCGGCCCGATGCAGCGCGCACCTGCGAGACGATGGATGCCACGCGCTCGGCAGGAACGGAGTGCACGTCGACGGGCACATAGGCGCGGCCCGCGCGCAGGCAGCCGATGAACGACGCAAGCATCAACGGCGACTTGTGGCCGTAGACAACTACGGGTGCTTTGACGGCTTCATGGGTTTCGCATGCGCTCGTCCCCGCATCGTGCGCATCGTTCGCAAGCATGTTCGCGATGGCGCCGGAGCGCTCCCAAAGCTCACTGTAGGTCATGCGCTCGCCCGAAGCGGATGCAACGAAAGCGCAGGCGTCGGGCATGCTTTCGGCATGGCCGTGCAGCAGGTCGATAAGCTTCAAAATAGACTCTTTCTTCTATGATTATGACGGCAGTTGAGCTTAGTCTCCTTAAGCCACCCTAAAGACACCAAGCGACTATCTGCGTGCCAGTGCCTTTTTCGCAAGCGCATCAGTGACTTTATGAGCCGCCAACGCGACAAAGCACGAAATCACAGCAACGATAAGGTACTGCAGAAAATCGCCCTTTTGATAAAGCGGAAGCATTCGCAATAATTGATTTACCATGATATGGGCTAAATACAATTCAAACGAAAAAACTCCGAAAAAAGATAAAACACGACGCAGGGGGCAATCGGCCGAACAGCGCATTCGGTTGTCTAGCACGTACATCAAAAGGGCGAAGGTGTACGACAAAGAGACACCGCCGACCAAATAGAAAAAACGCTCCATAGGACCGCTAAGAAAGTCAGCATCCAAAACCGCGAAAAAGGCCACCGAGCAGATCAAAGTTAGCGGCACGAATACGCGACCGACAACCCTCCCTTCGTAAACCCATTTCCCAAAATAGGAGCCCAGAATGAAAACAGGTATGCGGGTTAGAGCGATCTCGGTTAGGGAGTACCACTTCGGGTCAACCAAGGAAATCGTCACTACTGCGCTATAAGCCGCGATCATCAAGACGACAAAACGTAACCCACTTCTCTTCCCCGAGAACAAGAATGCATAAATATACGGATAAAGGAAGTAAAGAACCAGCATCAGCGAGGCGAAGTAAATCGTTTGATCACCCGTCAGCCAAAAACGCATAAGCATGAGGCGGCTAACGACGCCTACCGGGTCTGTGGCGAATACGCCGTACCGAACAATCCAGTAAAGGGAATACACGATTAGAACGGGAGGGACGATCCTCAGGAGCCTCTTTTTCGCAAAAAGATACAAATCTTGGCTTTTCGCAAACGAAAAATACAGGCATACCCCCGATAAGAAAAGGAAGATGTCCACACCTACATTTCCCAAGGAAAGAAATCTCTGCATGGGTTGCAAAAGCGAATATCCGAACGAATAATCAACGTGGTTAATCGCCACTCCGTGAAATAGGACAATCCAAATGATTGAAAAACCGTAGATCTCGTTTCGATACTTGCTGACTATGTTCAGGTTCATCTATCACCGTCCGTCAACACATCAGTTTCCGCCGTGCCATCAGTTTTGCCGAATTCAATCAAATCATGCCCCGTTCGCTTGTGAATCGGGGGGAGCTCCGAGTAATCGCCGTACTGCATCCTCAGAAAACGCTCCGGGTGCGCAGGAACCTGAATCGAATGCCCCTCAAACTCAACCGTTTGAAACGGCAACAAGTCTTTTTTCTGAACCATCGTATACGAGGGCACGAAGCAAGCGACGAAACCCTTGGCGGTTTTCTCGTGTAACGATCCGTACTTCTTCACCGTTTTATCGTAATCGGCCTGTGTAGCAGAAAGAGGTGTACTCCATGCTTTTTTCGCAAGCGCCGTTCCAACGACCCGAGAAACATAGTAATCGAACGATCGACAGGTGGCACTCTTTTCGAGCAGTGCTTTAGGATGCTGATGATTCACCAGATAGTTGTGCTTAACCTCAACAGCCCGCACTTGCTTTCGAAATGATTCCTGCTCCTCGTAATCATCCGGAATGCTGTCAAACGGGAAGATATCGACGCAAATGCCCTTATGGAAATCTCGATACTCGTTATATTCGGTGATGTACGACGTTCCATTCATGCGCATCTTCGAAAAGAGATACGGGATGTTCGGGTCCGATTCCCTGGTTTGAAGAAAGAACTTCTCACCTTTCAGGACAGATGGCGCCTCCTTTTTGAATCGTTCGTAATCCGACCTGAGCATGCCAACATCGATGTCGTCGTCCCAAGGGATAAAGCCCCCATCGCGCACATATCCGAGCATCGTTCCCCCACATGCGAAATAACCGATGCCCAGTTCGTTGCACACCCTGTGTATCTCGTCGACGATTTCAAGTGCATATTCCTGCAACTGCTTCAAATCACTCGACGGCTCTAACATAGGCTCTGACGCCCATGGGGTAGAGCCATTTGGGGCATATGCTTTTTTCCCGTGAAAAGAAATTGGAATAGGAGCAGAAAGAGATTCGCGATCCACAGTCTTCGAACGCTGGCCCATCAATCGAGCAACAGACGACATGCCCTCATTGTCATAGCGAGCAGCCTTCGAGAACAAAGAGTCAACGATGATCTTCTTCGGAAGCAGCGCAAACAAAGCGTTACTGCTGACTATCGTCTTCTTGTTGTTTTTGATCGACGAACGGGCTTTAGAAACCTTTTCCAGCAAACGATTCCTTCGGTTAATCCCGCGAAAAAAGCCGCGTTTCGTTAGAAAATCATCAGGAACAGCTGAAAAAATAGAAATCTCAAAAGAGGGGTCCTTAATGTACAGAGGCATTGAATCGTGCCCGTACACAATCTCACCTTCAGCGATGACCGGGAAAACACCCAGAGCCTTTACTATGGGAAACCTCCTTTTAACGGAGGAAGCCCCTTGGTAGAAAGCAATCTCCCACTCAAGAACGCCATGAGACGAAGGGGAAGCATGTTTCGCACGCGCATCAGGCGCATTCATCAGCTTATCAACGTCGGCTCGCAGCATGCCAACCTCAATGCGATCAGCGCCGGGAACGAAATCCTGATAAGCGATCGCGCCCTGAAGGGTATTGCCCATAAGAAAATAACGAGTGCCCACTGCCTCGCAATAGCCGGTAAAGCATCCAAGAAGCTCAGCAAGGACATCTCGCCTCGCGCTAACCTGAACGGCTTCAAGATAATCTTCGAACAAATGAGCAGGGACAACATCGCCCATCGTCTCCGATACAAGGAGCCTTTCATTTTCCGATATCATAGTTAAAAAACCTACCTTGAAATAACACCGCAGCCACAGTTGTTGGTGGCCTCGAGATAGCAATCGATCCTGTCGCCAATCCTATCGAGCACAATGTCAAGTGCTTCGTTTCGGATCTCTCCCCTACGCACACGGAAGTACTGAGTGGGCAAATACTGGCTCAGCATGCACAGGGGAATAACGTCGCCGGACAAATTGGCGATAAGCGTATCCCTTGCGGCAACTACGCGAGGATTCGCGAAGTAATAACGACACCTATCATAGAAGCTGTACGCACGAGCAATCCTCTGCTCGTTCTCGGAGCCTTCGTAATAGGATTGCCACGACTTTGGATCGCTAAGCATTACCTGGTCCAAAACCTCACGATAATGAGACAGCCTTTCAGGCTGAGACCTGTAAACCTCACGCTCGATCTGCTCCAACGCAAACAATGCCTCTCGCAGCGAGAACGTCAGGGCCGGTCCGACCTTCAGAATGGCTACACCGTCTTCGCACATACGGGCGAGGTTATCCGTAGTCTGGTAATCGCTCGAGTGGCCTTCAATGCACACAGGCAGTCCTCGCACGGCATCGACCAAGTTGGAAGCACGGCGGCGATCGTATTCATCAAGGGTGAACTCGTGAAACTCGATTCCCATCTCGACAACCAGGCCGACAACGCGGTCGAAAACAGATCCGACGCCCGCTTCAACGAACGCCTCCTGATAGATGGCAACCGTGTTGATCGCATCGTCCGCAGTGGTAACGCCCATCTGGCCAGCGTTGAAGTCGCCGCCGGGAACAGGCACTTCACTGCCGATAACGTAAACGGGAGGCTCGGCATTCGGATGAGCAGCCTTGTACTCCGAAAACGCCTGCTCGCTTGCCGCGCAAAGACGGGCACCTCGCTCGGCACAGGTCTTCGTCCTGAAGGGAGTATGCGGGTCATCGCTTGCCACACGCATAGAAGTGTCAAGGTGGATCTTCGTGTAACCGGCCAAGACGCACTGGCGAACAAGCTCCTCAGCGCGGCTCATGGCCTCTTCCTCGGGCTGATCGACCCAGGGCAAGGGACCCAAATGGTCCCCGCCGATCATTACGCTATCGCGCGCAATGCCAACCTCGCCGGCAATCTTAAGCACGAAGTGCGCAAAATCGGCAGGGGTCATTCCGGTATAGCCGCCGTCCTGATTCACCTGATTGGAAGTGGACTCTATCAGCACCGGCGTTCTCGTTTTACGAGCCCTAAGCAATGCGGCTCGAATTACGTCCTCATTTGCCGAGCAACACGACCAAATGCCCGCATGCTGCCCAGCTTTATTTCTTGTAACGATTTCCTTAACGCGATGCATGACAGCACCTTTCTTGAGAATCAATCAAAATCTTTCCGCCTACGGATGATGCATCTTTAAAACGATTGAACGCCACTTGGGCTTCCTCAAGTGGATAAACCGCATCTATCATTGAATCCGTGATGCGCATAGCTCCCTTTGCAAACAATTCCTCAACATTAAGCCATTCGATACCCGGCCAAGGCTTCGAATAAGACATCCAGGAACCGGTCCAGATCAGCTCTTTACGATTCAACAACTCCCATTCACTCGCCTTTAGCACGGTATCCTGTTTCGGTGTCCCAACAAAGCAAACCGTCGCTCGGGGCCGTGCAAGACGGGCTGAATCAGCAATTGTCTTAGAATGCGCAACAGTGTCGAAAACATAGTCGAACCCAACTCCAGAATTAATGTCCAGAGCCTTGTTCTCCCAATCGGTATCGCACGAGCACACCGTATCGAATCCAAGTTCCTTCGCCACTTGAAGTCTCTTAGCTGATCGATTTGCGACAACCACGCAACTTGCGCCATACCACACCAGCGCCTGGGCGAGCAAAAGCCCGATTGTCCCAGCACCGACAACAAGAGCGGACGATCCTTTCTTAAAATCGACAAGCTCGATTGCGTGAACGCCAACCGTCGCTGGTTCAAAAAACGCAGCTTCAAGGTCGGTCACGTCGTCAGAAATCTGCACAACATTTCCTACGGGAAGCACTACCTGATCAGCCATGCTGCCATTTCTGCGCGACCCCACAAAGCTGTAATGATTGCAGAGCGAATAATTGCCCTTCTCACATTCCGGGCAACTGCCGCAAGGAACAAGAGGTATTCCAGAAACACGCTTTCCAAGCATAGAGTCGTCAACGCCAGGCCCAACCGCCTCGATTGAACCAGAAAACTCATGTCCCAAAACGATTGGAAAGCCATGCACTCGTCCCTCAAGGACTCGTGGCACATCAGATCCGCATATCCCCGTATAGTGAACCTTTACCAGAACCTCTCCTTCCCCAGGAGCAAGGTTCTCGGCATCGCGAACTACAATCTGATTTGTATCTTCAAGTATTGCGGCCTTCATCGTTAACCCTTAGAAATAATAGTCATGGAACAGCTTTTGAAATACTTCCATGTCGTGCCTGTACGTAATTTTGAGGTTAATAAGATTGGTCGGAACCACCTTCATCGGAATCTCGTAAGCCAGCGCAAGCGCACCTGCAGACGTAAACTGCTCAAGCTCCTCCAAAGATGCCTCTTTATAAATGGGCCACACCTTGCCAAACAAGAAGGCTTCGGGGCTTGCCCCGGAGACCACCGTCTCGCGAGGAATCACTGCGTCCATCATGCCGGTTTCGGGGTCCATGCGATAAACGGTGTCGTACTGACATTCACCAAGAGTGGCACCGCCAAACTGTTCCGTAGCCTGAACGATGGCCGAAACGCCATCTTCATCAACGTATGGATGGGTGGCATCATGGATTAGGACGACATCGTTATCCTTTGCGTATCTCGAAACGGCAGCCAAGCCATTCTTGACGGACTCGGAACGACACGAACCGCCAGCTACCACTTCGAACGGAATGTCTAATTGCAAGTCAGACACCCAGCAATTGGTGTAGTCGACCCAATCGGAGTGGCATACGATCACCATTCCATCAAGCAATTTCGACTTCTCGTACTTTTCGACGATATAACTAAAGATTGGCTTGTCAGAAACCTTAACAAACTGCTTCGGTATATCAGCGCCGAATCGGGTTCCGCTTCCGCCCATCATCAACAACAGATAAGAACTCATTCCTTCACTCCCTTATCGTCATCCCAAAACAATTTACATTGTTTACCTTAAAGCTGCCGTATCATAGCCTCTGGACACCTCAGCTCAGGAGACACGCGTCCATCGACCAGATCAACAATCGCCGAACAACATGTTCCGCTCTTCGGCGCAACCACATTTTTTGCCACAAACTGTTTAAAGGCCTGTTCATCAAACTCTTCGGAAACCGCTGCTCGAGCGATTCTGTCGGGGTCTGAAGAAAATACGGTTGGCACGTCTGTTTCTAAATCAAGATTGAATTCCCTAGCTCGATTGAAAACGTCCCAATCATACGAATACAAGTATACGGGAACCCCCAACAAACCCGCTTCGTAAATCACGCTAGAATAGTCGGTCACAATCGCAGTGGCTACAGTTAACAGCTCTTGAGTAGACAAATCGGGATATAAGACCATGCGCTCGTCGAAGAACGACATTCCATAAACAGGATGAGGCGAACATACCAAGGCTATTCCACGCGCCGCAAAAGCCTCTATCAACGCTTCCGCGGCATTTACAAAAGCGTTTGCATCCTTGCGCCACGTCGGGCAATACACAACCGTTTGCCCAGCACCAAGCTCCGGATGCCTTTCGCATACCGACCGTTTCATATCGGCGACATCAGAGCTATTCAATAGCAAATCAGTGCGTGGAAGCGGTATCTGATAGACGTTCCTACCATCAGTGCGAAAGCCTTCCTGAAAATCCCGCAAGAAGGAAAACGAGGAGATCGTTATAGCCGTATAGCCATAATGCATTCGCATGGTCCTTGCCATCAGCTCGGATTCGCCCTCTGAAGTGCCGAGAATCGCATATCCGAATTTCTTCATGCACCCTAAGGCGTGCCACAACTGCACAATCTGCAGATCATTGCGATGGTTTAGAACATGCGCGACCAAACATGACCTGTCAAGAAAGACAACCTCGCTCGTGGCGAAATGATACATCTGAACAAAAATATGCGGGATATAGCAGATTCTGTCGTCCATGGTCTTGCAAAGCATTACCACTGAACATTCAGGATGCCTCTGTTTCAGTTCTTTCTCAAGAAGACGAAAATCAAGTGGTGGCTCGTTGGCTGCTTTCGTGACAAACAGATACTTCTTCTCCTGAACCGACGTAATGCGTTTAATTGCTGCATAAAATACCCGCAATACGGCAATGCCCGATTTCAAGCAAAACTGCTTAACTAACGCAGGCATATGTCCTCATCCCTTTTACCTAGAAGGACGATATCGATAACAGAATCACTTGCCGAATAGCCAGCATCTTCAAAGTGCTTATCTATAAGCATTGGATTAGATTTGCTAGGCGCAACACAATCCTTGTTCAACACCGAAATCAATTCGTCGAACGAGTGGCAAACCGGACCCGGTGCAACTTCGGAAACATGTCGATGCACACCACGAGTAGCCTCGTAATACGCTTCATCGTAGCAATAAAAGACAACCGGACGGTTCAACAGAAGGTAATCGTAAAAGCATGAAGAATAGTCCGTCACGAGCACATCCGCTGAATAATAGAGCGACTCAATCGGATAGCTTGACTCATCCACGATTAAATCGGAAAACTCGTCAGGTATCGGAACTCGCTCACGCACGAATCTATGCATTTTGAATATAACCGCAGAATCCGTTTCCTTGCACATTTCATACAGAGCTCGAAAATCGATTTTCGTATAGTCGTAATAAGCACTTAGCTGATCAGCTCCACGATATGTGGGCGCAAATAGGACAATACGCCTGCTTTCAAATGATGGATGTCGCTCATAAAAAGCAGTGCGACAATCTGATATCCGACCGGAATCCAAAAAACCATCAAGTCGCGGCATTCCGGTAGACAGAAGCGCTTCCTTTTCGATGCCAAAAACCTCCGAGTATATTTCCCGAAGATTGCTGTTTCCAACAAGGGCATAGGTGTATTTTCTGTGGCACGACGCAAACGGATTAGGTGACCCTTCGATGCCAAAACGGCCGAATCCTACCGCCTTGAAGCCGAAACCCGCATGCCAAACCTGAATCAACTCGGTCTTCTTGTCTAGGTTAATTGCAGCAAATATCGGAGAGTAATCTTCGATAAAGATATACTTGCTGCGAGCGATTTTGCTTAGGGTTTTAAACCATGAGAACAAGTTTGTTTGCTTGGAAAAGATATTTCTGAAACTGAGCGAGATATCGAATTCCTTATCGAGGCTACGTTCGACCATTCGATCGTGAATAGCTTTCAAGTTACCCGTCATCTGATCATTGTTTTCAGACATAAACAGAACACGGTTTTCTTTTTTTGGTGAGATTAGACGTAAGCAACGATAGGAAAAGGCCAAGCCCTTCTTCCCGAGCGATACAAGCGACCTCTTGCTCTCAGGGTTCTTATCGGATTTGAAATAACCAACGACAAGAGAGACCGACGGCGAAAAGACCTCCCCTCGAACTTGAAATCGAACGATAAACGCCTGGTGAAACTTCGAGAAGAAAAAAGGCTTAGAAAGTGACTCAACCTTCAACAAAACGTCGTCCGAAAACGCGGGAGCAACTCCTTGCTCCCGCGTAGAAAAAGACCACTCGCCTCTTCCTAACAAAGAACGATGGCCCGCATTAGCGACATTGAAGCGAAGGATATTATCGGAATCATCTGCGAATCGTACCGGCTCGCAGATAGTCGACCCGTTACGCAAAAGCACCCCGCCATTAGCAGAGTCGAGCTCGACGCACAGATAAAAGCGATCCCAGAATAAATCAACCACTTGTGTCATTGGCTTGCTAATCGTCCTTATTCAATGCTAATAGTTCTTCTCGTAATACGCTGTTGCGGCTTCGATGGTGTCGTCGAACACCTTCTTGCCGTGGTCCAACACGATGCCGCGGCTGCAAAACTCCTTCGCCGTGGCGCTTGTGTGGGTGACGAACAGCACCGTCACGTTCTCGTCCATCATGATCTCGCGAATACGGGCGATGCATTTGCGCTGGAACGCGCGGTCGCCAACCGACAACGCCTCGTCAACCACCAAGATCTCCGGGTCGATCGCAACTGCGAACGCAAAACCCAAGCGCGCCTTCATACCACTCGAGTACGTACGCATCGGCTGATCGATGTACAGGCCCAGCTCTGCGAAGTCGATGATCTTGGGCTCGAGTTCCTTGATCTCGGCGCGCGTCAAACCCAGGATCTGACCGCGTAGCGAAATGTTCTCACGCCCCGTAAGCTGCATATCGAAGCCGGCGGTCAGCTCAAGCAACGCGCTAACGCGACCTTTGACCTCAACTTCGCCGGACGTCGGATGCGTCACACCCGTCACCATCTTCAACGCGGTGCTTTTGCCCGCGCCATTGCGGCCCAAAAACGCTACCGCCTCGCCCTTCTTCACCTCGAAGGACAAATCCTCGCTGGCGTTGACGCTTCCCAGGAAGGTGCCCTTCTTCTTGTAATTGAAGATGCCGAGGAACCTTCCCCGGTCGTTTTTGTAGAGGTTGTAGGTCTTCGTCACGTGATCGAAGCGAATGACCACCTCATCGCTCACGCTGGTTTTGTGCTTCGCTTTGGCATCGCCCAACGACTCCTGCTGACCGTTAGAGGACATCGGCCACCTCCTCGTTAAACTTACCGTACACAAACAGCGCAAGCGCCAACGTCACCACGAAAACGACCGCGAAGCCAAGACACAGCGTCGGGTCTTCCCAAAACCACGTTTTGTCGTAAAACGCCCCGCGGAACGAGGTGACGAAAAACGTGATGGGGTTGAAATACAGAATGACCTGAATCCAGTCAACGGGAACGCTTTTCACGTTGAAGATGACGCCGGAAAGCCAGAAAAACGGCGTGGACATGGCGTTCATAAGGTTCTTCACGTCTTTGCTGATGGCCGAAAGCTGGCTGAACATAATGGAAACGATGTCCCAGAATATAAACATCATCAGCAACAGCACGGGCACTTGCAGCAGATACACGTCAAACGACATGCCGCAAGCAAAGTAGATAACGAACAGCGCCGCCATAAGCATCAGCTGCACAAGCATGGTTGCGCTCGTGAAAATGGTGGAGATGCCGCTGAGCGGGAACTTGATCTTGTTCACCAGGTATGGGTAACGGTGCATAACGTCTATGCCCGCGCCCAACATATCTTGCATGAAGAACCACGGAATCAGTCCGGCACACAGCCACAGGATGTACGGCGGGGCGCCAGCTTCCCCAGCCCCGCTGCCCACGCGTAGACCGATATCCAGGGCGAACCAAAAGCAGAAGATATACATTGCCGGCTTGATGAAGAACCACGACCACGACAGCACCGCGCCGCGGCTTTTCTTCACAAGCTCGAACAGGGCAAGGCGGCCGATTTGCTTACGCCATGCCCAGTTGTCCTTCAATATTGTTCCAAGAGTGCTCAAGCGTTACTCCGTTCAAAACACCGTTTTTGCAAACGTTGATATTACCATAAGCGAATAGAGGGCCTGACGCTACGGCATGGCCGGCTCGGCAACGATGCCGGACGGGTCGCCACCGGAAGACACAACGTCCATGAGCTGCCCCCACGCCTCCGTATCGGCGTTGACCACCCACAGCCCGCCGCTATTGACATCTCCGGAATAGGGCCCCGTGCAGGAATACAGCACGACATCGTCTTCATGCATGGCGAAATCCACGGCAAGATAGCCGAGCTTGCCCATGTCCATATTGGTGGTGGTATTGCGACGCAGGTCGATGAGCGCCTGATCGACTTCGCTTTCGCTGGACATATCGAGCACGTTGCAGATGATGCTTCGCTCAAGCTGACGGACATTCACCTGACGCACGGCATCTTGGTTGTTGACGTACTCCTTGCGGGCTCGGGCGAACACCAGGGCTTCGGAGCCATCCAGCGTTTGGTTATCGCCTTTGGTCACCGTCACGTTTTCCGCGGTAGAAGGATCAGGGACTTTGACGGTTTTGGGCACATCGACGGTAACGCCGCCAAGGGCATCGACAAGGTCCTCGAACGCCGTGAACGTGGTCATCAGATAGTAATCGACATCGACACCCGTAAGGCGTTCCACGGCATCCACGGTTGCCATGGGTTCGCCGCTTACCAGCGTGTCGTTGATTTTGCTCGATTCACCAGGCAGAACCGTATCGCGCGGGACCGTCACCAAGGTGATCAGGTAATTCACCGGGTCAACGCGCACCAGCGTGATGACATCGGCATGCTGATCCAGCTGTGCGTGGTCGGAGGCCTTGCCCGTGTACAGGGCCGTGCCCTTTCTGGAGTCGGACCCGATCAGCAGCACATAAAAGGGGTCTTTGTGCTCGACCACGGAAAGTTGCAGCGAGTCGGAATGCTGCTGGGAATCGGCAAGCGCGCCCAAGGCGGAACAGAGCGCGACAAACGCGATAGCAAACGCAGCAACGCCCGCAACCGCATAGGCGGCCATGCGCGTAGACCTGCTCTTATCTTCTTCGCTAACATTTTGTGGTTCAGCGGCCATGCTCTACTTCACCTGCTTTCCTTGGCTGTGCGGCAAACGCGGGCCGGATTTGCCCTTGTTGTCGTAATGGTGACGCAGCACCGGCTTGAACAGGCCGAAGTGCGTGATGACCGCAAATAGCGCCAAGCCAAGGGCCACGATAACCACAACCTGAACCGGACCCGAAAAGCTGCCGATAACACAACCGGCAACCGCAAGACACGCCGAGCACGTCCAAAGCACGGCCACCGAACGCTTCTGGCTAAGGCCAGCGCGCATCAATCGATGGTGAATGTGACCGAAATCAGCATGGTCGATGCGCTCATGGTTTCGCATTCGGCGAATCACGGCCGATACGGTATCCAAAACGGGCACACCCGCAATGACCAGGGGCGCAAGCATGACCACGACGCCTTGCGCACGGGCGACGCCCGAGACCGCGATGATGCCCACCATAAGCCCCAAAAGATGGCTACCGGAATCCCCCATGAACACCGATGCGGGGAAAAAGTTGTAGTGAAGGAACGCAAGGCACACGCCGATGACCGCCACGCACACTAGCGCCATGGTCATGCTTCCGCGTTGCCAAACCAAAAACAGCAGACTTGAGCAAGCGATTGCAACAAGACCCGATGCCAGCCCGTCAAGGCCGTCGATCAGGTTCGTGATGTTAACGAAAACCACCAGATAGGCCACCGTCAAAGGGAAGTCGAGCCACCCGAGCGCATAGTAACCACCTGCGTTCATGAACGCGGTATGGATCATGCTGATGGAAACGCCCGATGCAGCCACGATGCACGCGGCGACAATCTGCCCAAGCAGCTTCATCTTCGGCGAAAGCCGCGTAACGTCATCGACAAGGCCAACGGCGAACATAACGGTGATGCCCACGAAAAGCTCGATGTAGTTGATTCCGTTCAAGGTGTATAAGTCGCGCAGCTGCCACCCGAAGAACCGCAAGCCCACGTACGCCACGAGGAAAGCCGCGCACAGCCCAAGGTACAGAGCGATTCCGCCGCAACGGGGGACGGGGCCCTTGTTAACGCGTCGATAGCCCGGTTGGTCGATCGCCCCCAAGACGACGGCGATCTTTCGAGACAAGGGAACCGCGCAGAACGTGACAAGGAACGCCGTGGCGAAAACTATGGCAACCTGAAGCAAAGCCACAAACGAAACCTCAACCTTTCCCGAACGACTACATTGTCTCTGTGTATAACAAGTCATTATACTGTAAAGTTACTGTAATCCATACGCAGCGCATCTGCGACAACCGACCCGCGAACAGTCATACTAGCAAGGCCACAAACATACAAACGCGCGAAAGGACGATTCCCTTGTGCACGAAGCCCCATAACGCTGCAGTAGATGTCGTGATAACCGTTCACAACATGGAATCCTGCGTTGCCGCATGTCTGGATTCGCTCATTCGCCAAACGGTACCCCCCCTCCATATGATCATCGTCGAAGACGGCTCGACGGATGCAAGCGCGGCGGTTATCGACACCTTCGCGAAGAACGATTCGCGATTCACCGTCATCTCAACCGCCGGCATTGGAGCGGGCGCCGCGCGCAACCGCGGCATGCAGGAGGTGAGTGCGCCTTACTTCATGCTTCTCGATGGCGACGATGTGTTCCACCCCACCATGATCGAATCCCTGTACCGCGCGGCTGCAGATGGCAACGCCGATATCGTCATTTGCGACATGCAGGAAATGGACAACGCAACGGGCGCCTTCACGCACCCCCTGTGGGCACTCAAGCAAAGCCAGCTGCCCCCAACCGCCGCGTTCGACGGCTGGCGCGCCATGAGCGGAAACCTGTTCGCCGCCTTCATGGGGTGGCCCTGGGACAAGCTGTACCGCACCGAGTTCATCCGAGGCGCCGGGCTCACCTTCCCGGAAGACCTGGCTAACAGCGAGGACATGTTGTTCACCTATCAAGCGCTAGTGCTCGCAAAACGCCTTGCAGTGGTGAACGAGGTACTTATCGACCACCGCATGGGCCGCGGCGGCACGGTTTCAAGCTCGCGCGAGAAAGCGCCTATCGCGTTTTACGATGCTATCTGCCGCATGAAAAACTTCCTACAGCAACAGCCAGACGATACCTGGGTCAAGCTGCAACAAGACTATCTGAACTGGGCATTTGACTGGACGCTATGGAACATAGAGACCATGGCCGACGAGGGGACCCGCAGAATGCTGGCACAACGGCTGCACGACGGGGCCTTCCCAGGGCTGCAGCTCGACTCCCGTCCGGCATCGTTCTTCACGCTATATCCCCGCAGCATGGTGCGCTACGCCGTGCTGATGACCTGGCTCGATGCTGACACACGCGACGACGGACCCTTGGGCAACCTGAAGCGGCTGCCCTACGGCAAGCACAAATTCTGGGACTTTATGAACCCCGTGGAGAAAGCGCTAACGGTATGGAGGGAGAAGCACCCGAAGCCGAGCGAGTGGTAAAGCGCTACTCCCCCGGCTTCGCCTGCGGAAGCTCCACAAGACGGCGAATCTTCTGCGGTATGGCGATCAGCGCGTGGCCGATGCGGTACGCATGCGAGTTCTCATACTCGTCGTAGACGTGCTTCATACTGCGCCAAAGCCCCAAGACGTGCATGTCGAAAGCGGCAAGATCCGCCGGCTCCAGCCCATCGCGATAGGCTTCGACGTCCTCCTCGTCGATTTGAAGGAGATAGCGCGCCGCAACCTCCCGCGTGTCGGCGGTTCGCCACGCGTAAGCTGCGCAGAAATCAGGCGAGAACTCAGCAGCGTGGGCCATCAGCCATTCCTGCATGCGCTGAGTCGTCACCGTCAGCCCATGCACGTTGCGCATGGTGGGGCGCGTGGTCATAATCGAACCCTCGCGCATGCGGCGCTGATAGAGCGGCTCGCACAAAAACGCCACTCGCTGAGGATGTGGAATGAGCTGCATCTGGAACAAGACATCCTCATGCAGAATGCCATCGAGGAAGCGCACGCCGTTATCATCAAGCAGCTGCTTGCGTACCGCGTACAGGCACGCCGAAGGACGGAATGCTTTCGTGCGCTCCATCAGCACATACATCTCGGGGCCAGAGTGGACGCCATCGATGCTTTCCCGCACTTCTTGGTTCTCGTAATGCTCGCGGCGGAGCTTGCGGCTTTCATAGAACGAAGCGGCGCCGAAGTACAGCATGTCGAGCTTGTCAGCGTCGATGCGAACCGCCAGGCGCTCAAGCGCATCAGCGGCGTAGTAGTCGTCGCCATCGAGGAACATGAGGAATTCGCCCTGCGCAGCAGCGATGCCGGCGTTGCGCGCAGCAGACAAACCGGAGTTTTGTGGCAGCGTTAGCACCGAGAATCGGACATCACCGGAAACAGCGCTTTCGATAGCGGCAAGCGTGCCATCTTGCGAGCAGTCATTCACCACGACGCACTCGAAATCGCCGAAAGTCTGGGCTTTGAGCGATTCAAGGCATTCGCCGATATAGTGCTCAACGTTATACGCCGCAACAATGATGGAGAACTTCAACAGGGCCGTCCTTAGTACGAATCGGGGTGAGCCGCCGCGAATGCTTCGGCACCGGAGTCGAGCAGATCGCGCAGCAAAGCGGCATCTTCGGGTTTGAACAGCGAATAGTCCAGCTCGTTCGCGTCCTGCGATGCGCGATACTCGTCGAGCATGCGCTGCGCGAAGGCAACGTGCTCGCTAGCGGAAATGCGCTCGTAGTTCCAGCGATACTTCCCCCACTTGTCAACGGCAAGCCAAGGCAGCAAAACGCAGGCACACTCGGGACGCTGGCGCAAAAACGCCTCAGCATCGGCAAGCTCTTCGCAAACCGTGAACACTTTGTCAGTGGTTTTCGACGACGACCCGGGGTTGTCCATGCGATAGTGCAGCAACGGCTTCTTCACCAGCGCACAAGTACGGGCCGCAAACCAAACCTTCAGGCTGAAACCGGCATCCTGGAACGCCGCACCCGGAGTTTCGCGCAAGCTGATACCCTCGCGCTCAAGGAAAGTTTTGCGGTACAGGCCGGTCCAGATCGACGGAATCGAGCACACCACCTGAGGGTAGTCGACCGGATCGAACGCGCGGCGATACGGCAAGCCAGCAAAGTTCTCAACCAGATGGTCAGAGCCTTCGAAGTAGTTGAAGTAGTTGCACTTCACCACGTCGGCATGAGTGCGTTCGGCAACCTTGAGAAGCTTCTTGAACATGCGCTTATCCGGGAAGTCATCAGGCTCGATGATGCCGATATACTCGCCCCGGGCCTGCGAAATCCCCAGGTTTAGCGATGCGCCGTAACCGGTGTTCTGCTTATCGATCACGCAGACACGCGCATCGCGAGCAGCGCACTCGTGCAATATGGCCGGAGACCCATCCGTAGCGCCATCGTTGATACAAACGATCTCGATATCTCGAAGCGTCTGCCCGCAAAGCGCAACCAAGCACTGCGGCAAAAACCGCTCCACATTGTAAACCGGAACCAGAATCGAAACTTTTGGAGTGGACATACGCTACTTCAATCCTCGAACAGCTCGCCCGATCGATTTCAAAACCTCACGGCGCCTCGACCCAAACGGAGCAATTGGGTCAACAACCTTACGCAACGGACTATCTTCCGATACTGCGCTTTCGTGGTCATCGATCGCAGCTTCTTCCGCCAACTTTTGCTTCACGGATTCCGTATGCAATATGTTGACCAGCTGAACGTAGAATGGCGTATCCTTCGCATACTCCCAATACAGGCCAAACCTATCGCAGCTCGTCACCTTCCACGGCTTTTGCGCGCCAGCATAGTGAACGATCTTCTCATGATTTCGCGAGTCGTTAAATGCATCGAAAATCGCAGCCGGAGCGAACGAGAAGATACGACCGATGCGGCCATAGCAATCCGTCATAACATTCCAGTCATAATCAAGGTATTTCACGCGACCTTGGCAATGAACGTTGAGAATGTCCTGGTCGTTATAGATATAGCGATCATCGGAAGCGAACTCAAGCCATTTCTCCATAGGATGAAGCTTCCTCATCGCCTTCGTGTTCAGAACAAGCACGCCAGCTTGGAAGTAGTCATACGGCTGATGCATGCCAAGCACTTCTTTTGTGTAGCGCATGCGAATGCCGTCTTTCATACTGAGGTTTCCGCAGTAGTCGACATCTCGCACAGCAGCAAGCAAGTTGTCGCCCAGATCGACCGAGAACAGTTCGGAAACATCTCCCTTGACAATCAAATCAGAGTCAAGATACAAGACCTTGCTGTAATACGGCAAAAGTTCCTGGATAAGGAAACGATAATACGTCTCGTTGCTGATATGCGGGTTATTCGTTGTCAGTTCATACTGATCGACAAATCGAGAAACATCGCAGAACTGCAATCCGGCATTCTCAAACTGCCCGAAAAACGTCTTCATCTTCTCTTGGTTTTCCCATGCGATGCCTTCATGAAGCACCACAATGTCATATCGATAAGCATTGGAGGCATTCTTAAGCATCGAGTATATGGTCGTAGTGACCATAGGAACGTAGTTATTATCCGATGCGAACACCACCGGAATCACCGGCTTGTTTTCGCTTCCAAAACCCAAAGCTGTGGGCAAGTAATATTTGCCGGGGTTGGTGAAGTGCACGCACTGCAGCTGCTTCGTCTTCCAGCCCGAGCCAATACGCTCATGGTGCAGCAAATAGATGTTCAGCAAGCGCTCCGCCAAATGGCCCGGCGTGCGAACCCCTTCTTTGCTGTATAGGCTCATGTCCGTAGACGCCACAAACTCTTCCAAAATCGGGAACAACCACGCGCAATAATCGCGAAATATGTCGCGCTTCATGATGAACATGTTGCAGAAACGCCCCGTGTGGCCAGCAAGAAACGCACGCGCATCTTCTTCGTATTCAGGATGACGGGAGACAAGGATATCGACGACTTTGTCCAAGTCTTTCACAAACAAGCGATCCGCCGCGTCGTATTGCGACCGAATCGAAGCCCCTTCGCCCATGTACGAGCAAATATCCTCCATAGGGGTGGTAATCACATCGAACTGCTTGATGACATCACGAACGGAAGCGTCATCAAGAGCATACTTGCACTGCGCGGCGACATCAATGTAGTCGTCCATCACCTCGCCATAGATGTTCTCCTCGTGGGGAGTCTCGGAGAAGTCAAAATAGCGGCGGTAATGGCAAAAACCGATGTATTCGGCATCAACGTTTTTCCATGCCCAATATTGCGTGGTCAGCTCACAATACATGGGGTTCAAGTCCGAAATATTATCGCCCTCATCGTCGTGAAGAGCCCAGGAGAACCTCTCCCCTGCACGCGTCGCACCCACCTGAACAGGCTGGAAAACCATGCTGTCAAACGTCTCAACCGGCTTATGAGCGGAAACGAGCACCCGGATCGGCTCATCGGCAAATCGCGCGACGCGCTCCATTTCGCGAATGGAGCGAATATGATCATCGGCCGCCGATAAATACGAAGCGAAGTTCACGCTGTTCGCATTGCCGCCATCCGCGATGCGATATGCAGTATCGCGCCAAGCCTGCATATCGTCCGCACACAGCCCCTCACCCATCGTAAGCTTCTTATAAGAAGCATCCCGAACGCAACGCATAACCTCGGAAAACACCACGGAAGTATCAAGCACCGAAGATACTTTCTCGATTGAGGCCATCTTCTCATCGTCCAAGACACGGGCGCGCCAATCATTAAACAAAAGTTGCATGAGCTTTCGCTTGGCGCCCTTTGCAGCAGCAAGCGAATCACGCGATCGGAATGAATCGGCATATTGCTGGATTTGGCTTGAACACGCCCAGAACGATTCCGCAACGGACACAAACTTATCCGCAGTCCACGGCGAAGCACCGTTCAAGCCACGGCCCAAATGATATCGAATACCGATAATGTCATTGCGCGTCACCTCTTTCGAGGCCAGCGACGAAATCACGAACATCTCGAAAGCGTCTTCCGCGCAATCAAGACGCTGAACGGGCATCTTCGAGAAAGCATCCTTGAGCAAGCGTGCCGAGAATGCCCTTTGCGGCATCCTCCAATCCTGACGATACGAGCCGCGGCCCCCGAATACCGACGAAAGGATATCAACGCCCTCAAGCGTTTCCACCGGTTGGTTCACAAACGACTCGAAAGAAGAGCACGACTCATCCGAGACGCCTTCCCCAATGACGCGAATTCCGAAGTGAAGCATGTCGATCTGCTGGTCTTCGCGCAAAGCGCCATCGACCTTGCCAAGCAGCCCCTCTTCGAATTCATCATCGGCATCCAAGAACAAAATGTAGTCACCGGAGCATTTTTCTATTGCGGTCCTATGCCCAAGGTGCAAGCCTTCGTTTTGGCTTTTGCGAACAACCGTGATTCTCTTATCGTTTTCGGCGTACTCTTCGAGAATCTCCGCAGAACCATCGCTGCTCGCATCGTCAACGATAATGAGCTCGTAGTCGGAGAACGATTGATTCAACACGCTATCAATACACGCACGCAAATAGCGCTCGCCGTTGAAAACAGATATGCAAATCGAAAAGCGGGGCACCGTCCGCTCCTTCCAGAATGATTAATGGACGTCTATCTTTACGCAGTCGCAACACAATCATATCAGCATCAACGGCGCGACAACTTATCCTTCACGAAGCGCAAGGGCTTGGTCACAAACTTACCAACACGCCAAGTAGTCGAAGCAGTAACCTCGTTCAAAGCCGCAACAGCCTCATCCCTTTCGCAAGAAAGCCTGCCGAAGGAAGCTTCCGAACTGGCACAAGTAGCCAACTGACCTTCCACAATAAGATCGAAAGCGTCGGCAAGATGGTTGTCAGACTCGCAATTGCAGCCCCCGCGTTCAAGACCAGCTACGACATCGCGCCACGCCTCTTTCCAACCGAACGTCGAGAGCTCACTCATATGAAGATACGCGTCAGCCCCAAGCTTCTTGCGCTCCTCTTTACAGTTAAGCAACCCGCAAATCTCGTTTGCGGCCGCCCGTTGGTCCCCCTGAGGAACCACGCGCATTCCACGTTGATTCTCAAATAGCAGCAAGTATGGCAGCGAATAAGCCACACAGGGAACGCCCATCTCCTTGCTCTCGCCAAGAGACAAGCAATAACCTTCATACCGCGAGGTCAGCAAGCAAACCGATGCACACTGCAAAAGTTCGCGAACGTCATCGGCAGGGCCATAGAACTCAACGGAGTCGGCAATCCCAAGACTGCTTGCCAATTCGTTCAGCGATGCCAATCCAGCATCCGATTCAGCAGGGCCAACCATAAGAAGGGTCGCATCCGGACAGCGTTGCAAAACGTTCGCCATCACCCGAAGCGCTTCGCTCGGCCTTTTATCTTTTTCGGACAAGCGACCAATCCACACTACCGTGTTGCCATCCAAAGAGGCTACGTCTTGCTTATCGGGAAGAGGGAACGTCAACATGTTGGGAATCAAATGCACATTCGAATTGAACAGCGACCAAAAAACCAGGTCAGCCTTATTCAAAACGACAATGCTATCTGCATAGCGGTAGCACCTCGACAGCCTGATGTTATAAGTATTCCCTTCGTTGAAGAACGACACGAGCGAGCTTTGTTGCATAAGAAGAAACGGGATGTCCAGGCATCTGCATAGCAGCATATCCCACGGCAAGGTATTGCCTTGGTATTGAAACGAGAAGAACGCATCCACGTCTTCATTATGAATGATGGATTCCAGGCGCTTCAATCTGTTGCCCATGCTATCGAATCCATAAGTCTGCCCCGGTGCACGAAGCCTCTTCACGCTAGGCGGCACATGAAAATAATCATCGCCAGAATTCTCGTCAGTCAAAACTATAACCCTGTAGCCAAGGTCATCGAGCAATGCGGCAGTCTTCGCAACAACGCGCTCGGCTCCACCCATTCCAAGCGAAAAGTAATAGATGCAAATCGTTTTCACCAAACGCGGCTCGCAGTCATTCAGGCGGGGATACGCCGAAGCCCAGAAGCTATCTGCGTTATCCCAAGATTGCTGAGCGGCAAATGTCACCGCTTCCAAAACCGCCCCAGACTGCAGCTTGGCAAAAAACTCTTCGATGACGCAGCACATATCGTTACACGCATCACCGCAAAATGACTCTTTCAAAGCAGACCATCCTAGCATGATGAAAACAGAGGACCGGTTCAATAACCTATACGGCACTATACCCTAACGGCATTGTTCTGCTGAAGTTGCATAATAATGATGCCCGCTTCGCAGATACGGTAGAATACGGCAAGCAAACAACGCTTTATTAAGCGAGAAAGATAAGGACTATGGCTCATAAAGTAACCGCACAAACCGAATTACAACGAAATTGGTTCACTATATCCTCCCTTGTTTCCAAGGATTTCAAACTCAAATATCGACGCAGCGTCTTAGGCGTTGCCTGGTCGGTGCTCAACCCATTGCTGATGATGTGCGTCCTTGCAGCTGTTTTCACCAACGTGCTGAAGTTTGGCGACGTTGCCAACTTCCCCATGTACCTGATTCTGGGCAACGTGTTATTCGCTCTGATGTCCGACTCAACAAGCACGGCCATGACTTCAATTCTGGAATCAGCGCCCCTTATTAAGAAGATTAAAATCTCGAAGATGATTTTCCCTATCGAGAAAGTGCTGTTCCAATTAGTCAACTTTGCTATTTCCCTTATCGCAGTAGTCATCGTTATGGTGTTCTTCAGGATTGCGCCTACCGTTAATCTGCTTGCCTTACCGTTGCTTCTCGTATATATGCTGCTGTTCTGCAGCGGTTTGGGTATGTTGCTTTCCGCGCTGGCCGTTTTCTTCCGCGACATCTGCCATTTTTGGAGCGTCATCATCACGGCATGGACATACGCAACGCCGCTTTTCTACCCCGTAAGCCTTTTGCCCGATTGGATGCAGACCGCCGAGGCGTTCAACCCCATGTATCACTACGTCAGCTACTTCCGAGACATTGCTATGTACAACACGCTTCCGGGTGTCCAAGAAAATCTCGTATGCCTTGGCATAGCCGCCATCACTTTTGCAGTGGGATTCTTGGTTTTCCGCAAAACTGAAAAGAAATTCATTCTCTACGTATAGGTCGCCATCATGCCAGAAATCGTTAACACCACTCCCCTTGCAATCAAGTCGTCTTTCGACGAGGCAAACGACAATCGCCCCATCATGGTCGACGTTGATCACGTGTCCATGATCTTCAACATGGCCAGCGAGCAGCTAAACAGCATCAAGGAATATATGATCGCCCTCGCCAAACGCGAGCTCATGTTCAAAGAGTTCCGCGCACTTGACGATGTGTCGTTCACCGTCAGAAAAGGCGATGTGTTCGGCATCTTGGGAACAAACGGATCAGGCAAGTCTACGGTGCTCAAGGTTATCGCCGGTGTGCTTGAGCCGTCAAAAGGAACATGCACGGTAAACGGCAACATCGCACCGCTCATTGAGCTTGGCGCCGGTTTCGACATGGAGCTTACCGCTCGCGAGAATATCTATCTGAACGGTGCGCTGCTTGGTTATTCGCGCAAATTCATCGATGAACACTTCGACGAAATCGTTAGCTTTGCAGAAATCGAAAAGTTCCTAGACATGCCTATGAAGAATTATTCTTCGGGCATGGTTGCGCGAATCGCTTTCGCTATCGCCACTGTAATCATTCCCGATATCCTTATCGTTGACGAGGTGCTATCTGTTGGCGACTTCATGTTCCAACAAAAGTGCGAGCAACGCATCCAAAAGCTTATCAAAGAGCATGAGGTTACTGTCCTCATTGTTTCCCACAGCAACGACCAAATCGAGCGCCTGTGCAACAAGGCAATTTGGATCGAAAAAGGCCATGCTCGCATGATGGCATCAGCAGCAGAAGTTTGCCGCATGTACCGCTTGCTTGGCGGACACGTTGGAAGCCAAGAAGCGGAGTCCAAAGTAGTTGAGATGCTGAACCGGGACATCACGTATCCCGATAGCACTATCACGACCGTTTGCGGAGATGACAAATACAGCTCAGCCGCGAAGTTGATGAGATCAGTGACCACCGAGCAAGCTGATACCGTTGTCCTTGCGCCAGGGGATTCGATTTCATCGTGCGCGCTTGCAACTTCATTTGCAGGGTTACTGGAATGTCCGCTGCTTCTAACGAAGGCCGATACAATTCCAAGCAGCACCGCTGACGCAATTGCTCTCTACAAGCCGAATCGCATTATCCTTGTTGGCAATGCCAATATCACCTCAATTGAAAGCTCGATGCGAGAGCACGGGCTAGAAGCCAAGATTGAACACATCGACGGTGCTGATGACCAATCTTTATCTGCCGCTATTTACAATTACGGAAAAGCGCAATCAGATTGCTGGAGCCATTCTGCCCTGCTTATCAAGGAAGAGCAGAATGGGGATTATCTGACAGTTCTTCCATACTCATACGCAACCAAAACACCCATACTGATTGCCAGTTCTGAAGGTCAATTGTCCAACGACGAGCTCTCGATATTGAGCGATATCCAAGGCGGCGAGCTTATCTCACTTGGTATTAGCTCTCGGCAGATTGAAAGCCAGTGCGGCGACAATGCTCTTGATATCAAACTTCACACGTTTATGGACGATGGCCCATACAACACGAATTGCCACTTTATCAAATGGCAATTGGAAAGAGCCGACTCCAACATCTCACTCGATGTTGCAGCAGTCGCATCTGTTTGGGATCCCTTCGATGCGCTTCTTGTAGGACCTTATGCGGCGCATAACAGTTTAGTATGCATCCTGGAAGATCCCCAAGATCTCGATAGCGTAAACAGCACTTTCACGCTGTTCGAAGTACTGAATGGAAAAATCTCCAAGTTGGTGTTTTTAGGCAACGCAATGATATACACGAACCTAGACAAGCAACTACTCGCAAAAGCGGTGGTGCACGCAAAGAGCAATCATCAGCAAAGCGAAGCAGTATAGATACAAGAAAGAAGGGGGGTCGAGATATGATCTCGACCCCCCTTCTTTTGAAGATATACGATGCCTACCTTGAATACCTGACTAAGGTATCCCAACTATTTCTCGATACGGCCAACTCACCGCCGAAAACGAATCCGTTAGATATAGCCGATTTGTTAGCAGATACAAAATCGGTAATCGTGACTCGGTTCCAGTCACTCACAATGACCAAAACAGAATTGTTTTTACCACATAGGGCGGCGCCGGCCAATGCATCGAAATACTGCGTTCCTGTGGCTACCGCCATATTATTCGCGGTCATCCCATGCTGCACGCACCACTTTGCGATTGAATTGCTTGTTTCGTATTCAGTCTGGCCATAAATCCGTTGAACATTCGTTATGCCAGCGCTTTTCAATTTCGATTCAACACCAGAATCAACTGCAATCGGACCACCAACAATGATTGCGTTTTTGAATTGCTTGGATTTAATCGACTTCAACGTATCCGAAGAAACCGAATTGGTACCGCCTTCGCAAAGGTAAATAGGAATATTGTTTGCATATGCATAAGGGGAAATCGACAAAGCATCCTGGAACGACTGAGAGGTCGCAATAATGCAGGTCGACAAATCATTTGCCTGAACCTTATCGGCGATTGCCCTTGAAGTACCTTGATGATCTTGACCATAAACGCGAACAACATTTGTGCAGCCAAGAGCTTTAATTCGGGCATCAACCGTCGTGCTTATCGCCAAAGGGCCTCCGCAAATATAAGCAGTCTTCGCGCCCAGTCTCTTAATCTCTGCAGCGGTCTGCGAAGCCAACGAATCGGGATAGGTCAGCAAGACAGGACAATCCAAGCTACCAGCAAGGGAGCTTGCGGACAATGCATCCCAATACGCCGAATCAGTTGCAATCACAACACTGTTGCTACTAGACCACCCAGTTTTCGAAATCGCCTGCATAGTGTCAATTTGCCCCTGGCCATACACTCGGTTCCAAACTTCACTGCTTTCAGAGCCCAATCCCGTGAAATCAAAGTTAACGTCAACATTGGTGGAGATGCCGGGAACAGAACCATCGCTCATGCACTGCCACATATCATAAGGTTTGCTATACCAGCAACTCGAGTTGTATTGCGCAACCCATTTGCTCCAGTTATCGAATACGCTGCTGGTTAAATAGCTATTCCACCAGTTCAGATTTGCATACACACCTGCTCGGTAGCCAGCATTCTCAATTGCACCGCAAAATGTGGACGCCATAGAGGCAAGAGTGCTGTTGCTAATGCTGTGGCCAGAAGCACCAGGTCGTCCGTTTGATCCCTGATTTTCCAAATCAAAGTAAATTGGATATGAAACCTTTCCTGGCGTTAAACCGGCCGCATTTAGCAAGCGAAGAACATGATTGGCCTCGCTCTGAGCCATGGAGGTGTTATATGCATACGAATAGATATACACACCGAAAGGAATACCGCGCTTCATGCACTCAGATACGTTCCTGAGAAACTGAGGGTCATCCTGCTCACTATAATCGGAACCGTATCCACAACGGATAATCGCATAATTAACGCCCGAAGACTTTACCCTGCCCCAATCGATTTGTCCTTGATGCATAGACACATCGATGCCCATGGCCTTTGCGCCGCTAACTCGCGTTCCGTCAGCGCTAACCCACGTGCTTCCTTCTTTCCACCAGGAGTTAACACCCGAACGGCTCATAGATTGTGCCGAGTAATCCGATTCCGAAGTTAAAATGCCCTGACTATATCGCCAACTTTCAGCGTAAGAGCCGCTGCCCCTGTCATACTCCGGCTCTATGCCCGCATCGGGAGCCACATCATTCGATTGCTCGCTTACGACGACCACTTGGTCATCGGCAATTGCCGAAGCATCCTCGTCAGCGTAGGCGGCGACTGAAGAGACACTGACCATGGCTAATGCTAGCGTTGTACAAATCAATAGATATTTGCTTAAAAAACGCATAGAACCATCCTTCGATCGCTTTGACATGTTAATCGACCTACGATTATTTATCTCACTATCTTGTATAGCTTTGGTACCGTCAATACTTTTGCGCAAATTCAGCCAGCCGCCGGCACGGCTACTCCTTGAGCAGAGGCGCGTCCAGGTATCGGCGGGAGCCCCATTCGCTGTCGGCGACGTATTTCAGCGGGCGGCCACCAGCAGCGGCGCGGGTTTCTCGACGGGGAACGTGCCGACGACGCGGGTCCTGCGCCTGATCTCCCTGTTGAGCCGCTCGATGGCGTTGCTCGTGCGGATGCGCCGCCAATGCTCGCGGGGCATCTCGCAGTACGTCAGCGTCTCGGCAAAGCCCTCGCGCACGACCTTGGCGGCCTCTTTGAGCTTCATCGACTCGAGCTCGGCTGCCACCGACTCGGCCTTGGCCGCCGAGGCCTCGCGCGACTCCATCGCGTGGATTGCCTTGAGCATGGCCGCGACCCGGGAGCGCTTGGATCTGGGGACCTTGGCCAGCGCGTTGCGGTAGAAGTGCACGGTGCAGCGCTGGTATTTGGCCTTCGGGAACACCTCGGCGATCGATCCGACCATGCCGGCGGCCTTGTCGCCGGTGAACATGCGCACGTCGCGAAGGCCGCGCGACTTCAGCCACGACAGGAAGTCGCGCCAGCACTCCTTGGACTCCGTGAAGCGCTCGGCGCAGCCGACGACCTCGCGGTATCCGTCCTCGTTCACGCCGATCGCCACCATCACCGCCACGTTCTCGTAGGAGCCGCCCCAGCTGCGCTTGAGGTAGATGCCGTCGACGTAGACGTACGGGTATTCGCGGGCCAGAGGCCGGCATCTCCATTCGTCGACCGCCTTGAACGCCTTGTCGTTCAGGTTGGAGACCGTGCCGGCGGAAACGCCGGCGCCCCAGAGGATCTCGCTGACGTCCTCGATGCGCCGCGTCGACACGCCGGCCAGGTACATCTCGATGACGGCCTCCTCGACGCTGGTCTCGCGCCTTTTGTAGCGCTCGATGACGGCGGTGGCGAACCTCATCCCCTTGAGCTTGGGCATCTTGAGCGTGACCTGGCCCGACGTCGTGGCGAAGCCGCGCTCGTAGTGGCCGGCGCGGTAGGCGGCGCGCTCGTCGGTGCGCTCGTAGGGCCCGGCGCCGACGAGCCGGTCGGCCACCTCGTCGAGCATCGCGTTGATGGTCTCCTCGATGGTTTTCCTGACCAGCTCGCGCAATTCGTCTTTCACAGCCTGCTCGTCGAATGATACGATTGGGTTGGACATGGCCTGCCCCCTAGCATGATTGAATTCGACACTCAAATCATACCGACGGCACGCGCCATGTCCTTTCTCTTTTCTGGACGCGTTCAGCTTTCAAAGTGCGCAAAGAATTTTACGTTACCGCCGCAATACGAAAATGCATATTGCTCCAAAGAACCACTTTGAATGATTCCTCCTAATAGGCTTAATATCGAGCAACTGTAATGGCTTTTCGTCAGTTTAGCCGAGTGTTTATGCTGCCTAAGGTAAAATATTGTATTTGTAAATATGTGCGGCAGACCAAGAGAAGCAGTGGGAGCAACAATGGGACGCAATGTTCGACATTCTTGGATAGACTTATTAAATGTAATTGCCTGCTTTGCCGTCGTTGTACTCCATTGTTCGACGAGTATCTTCATGAATACCGGTGATGCAGAATGGTTGATTGATGTTGTATATCAATCACTTTGCATCTTTGCAGTGCCCGTATTTTTTATGATTAGTGGCGCAAATCTATTAGGCTATCGAAAAAAGTACGATACGAAAACCTTTTTTGTAAAAAGGTTTAAAAAGGTGGTGTTTACCCTTTGCGTAGCTAGCGCCATAGTGTATGTGTCATCGCCATTAATTAAATATGCTGTTGCAGGATACCCAGTCGACATTTCTATGTGGGGATTCATAGATGGACTATTCCACAACACCATTTGCGATGTCTATTGGTTTTTTTACGCCATACTGATGCTATATCTGGTCACACCAATATTCTCGCTTATTGTGGATAATAAGCGTTTACTGCAATATGCAATAATTATCTGCATCATTTCAACGATGATTATTCCTTTGTTAAATCGTTTCATGCCTACAGACGACTTCTTTAGTCTTCTTGCAGCTCCATATCTTAAAGGGTGGATTACTTACTATCTGCTTGGGTATTATTTGCAGCACCATTTGTCGAAACAGATATCAATTCCCGCTGTCTTACTGATGACGATTGCATCATGCGGAATCATCATAGCGATGACATACAAAGCAAATCTTGGGCATACCGTCTTATCAGGATCTTATCAGCCATATGACAGCTTTTACGCAAACGCAAGCTCTCTTTTCGCTCTGCTATATTCAACGGGCGTCTTCCTCCTATTCAAATCTTGCAATAATAAAATTGGCAATTTGAGATCATATGGCGCAATTCGCTCCCTATCTAGCTTCAGTCTTGGTGTCTATGCGATTCACATGCTTGTTATTAATAGCCTTGATCTCTTTATTCCGCATCGAATTCTTTGGGATTTAGGTCTGAGACCCTTTATCGTATTTGCAATCTCCCTTTTACTTGCATGGATCGGAGTCAAAATAATGGCTTGGATTCGCACATGCGTCAGCTTTATCTTTAGACAGTCTAAATAGCTACTTGTTCATACTCAGAAGGAATCGAAAACAATGTGGATTACCTTTTTTATTTGCTATGCATTCGCTCTTATTGCCATAATTGTTCCTGGCGCTTTGCTCCTGAAATGCTTCTCACTTAATCTGTCGAGCGCTATTGCGTGCGCTGCACCGCTATCCGTTGCGACATATGTAGTCTTGGGCCAAGCGTTCTGGATTATTCAATTGAGTATGAGCGGAATACAACTATTTGTAATCGCGTTGGCATTGACCGCAGCCATCGCATTAGTTGGCAAAAAGTTTACCGTTAATACACTTGTAAATTGTCCAACAGTTACGAAATCTGAATACACATTACTCACTATCGGCTTACTGGTAGCATTTGCCATCGTTGTGTATTCAACAGTGCTGCCCCTTGATGGACCCGAATCGTTTTCGCAGCATTCTGACAATATGGCGCATCTGGGATCAATTATCTCCATGACGGAAACTGGGTTTTATTCAACGTTTAATGCCAGTAGCTATTTAGCAACCCCTTTTAACCAGATCCCCGTTGAGGCGTCTCCCTCTTTTTACCCCGAAGGATGGCATATCGTATGCGCCATGATTTCTTCCACACTGGGCGTTTCTGCCCCTATGGCTGAAAACGCGGCGAATCTCGCATTTGCCGGAAGTGTTTTTCCCTTGGGTATATGCGCATTGTCTGAAGCTGTGTTTTCAGGACATCAAAAGACCTTGCTGCGTTTTGGCGCAATCGTTTCAAGCGTATGTTTTGTAGCGTTTCCATCTGGAATGTACTTATTTGGACCGCTATACCCCAATGCAGCTTCCTATTGTGCATTGCCGGCCCTTCTTTACCTATTTATTCGCACAACCAATTGTATCGGCGGCAACAAAAAACAATTAGTCTTTTCCGCCATTGCCTTTGTCTATGCAGGTATCGGAATCGCTGTTCTTCAGCCGAATGCCATATTTACAGCAGCCGTAGTGCTAGCACCTTATTTGATTTGGAACATTAAGTATATTTTAGCCCGTTTTCAGAAAACAGAGCATCTTTCCAATGGGACTCCTTGCGCATTGGTTAGGTTAGGGATTGCCTGTCTCGTACTGATGATATGGTACTCCTTCTATAAACTGCCCTCCTTCCAGGGTGTTGTTTCTTTCCCTTGGCCCGCTTTCCTCGGCACAAAAGCCGCTATTGTTAGCGGTGTTGATTTGGCACTCCGATTTGGTGCTCCTCAGCTGTTGCTTTCAATTGTCGTCTGGATTGGTTTTGTCTGGACGCTCGTAAACCGCAAATACATATGGGTTTCAGTTAGCTTTGTCATTTTTCTTGCAATGTATATCATCGGTATATCAAGCGAAGGAACCTTGAAGACCTTTTTGACGGGCTTTTGGTATAACGACCATTGGCGCACATCAGCTTCTCTCGTCTTTCCTGGAGCATTGCTAGCGAGCATTGGCATGAACACAGTTATTCGCGCAATTCTGCAGATTCTTGACTACAAAGCCCCTTCCATAAAAGATGAAAAGGTTGTCAACGCGCTCCTTTCGCTGATTGCGGTCGTGGCTATTATATTCCCCTCGTTTTCGGTAAACGGATCTCAAGTTAATACAGCATTTGGTCAATCGCGCGATACTTTAGAGCAGCTAAATTTGCTGAGCGAAAGCAATTCTTATAGCGAGGCTGACGATCAATTCATCCAGCAAGTTTTGACAATTGTTGATAAAGACGATTTGGTGATTAACATTCCTGCAGATGGAAGCATTTCTGCGTATATGAAATATGGATTGAATTGCTATTTCAAATCATTCGGAGATGGAGACAAAACCAACGATTGCAATACTATTACAAGCAGTCTCTGCGAATACAACATCAACGACACAGTAAAATCTGCTGTACGCAACATTGATGCTAAATTTGTACTATTACTTGATAGAAACGGATTTGTTCGCAACGGAGACACCTTATGGTCAACCGATGGCGGTATGAACGAGTCGGATTGGCAGGGTATTTTGAGACTGACGGATTTCACCGAGGGTTTTGAGCTAGTAATGTCGGATGGAGATCGAAGGCTCTACAGAATTCTCCGATAGTAAGCAATCGCGAGGGGGAGCCAATTGATATCCCCGCGATTACCCAATCTTGGTGTTCTGCTTCGCTTTTCGATTCTATCGAAGAAAACTAAAGCATCCCTCGCCACAATCTGTATCATTCCCTCTAGTCTTTACAAAGGGAATGATACAGATTTACCATCGTTCCCTTTACTCAATACCAATCTACATAGCGCAATCGCCGCAAAACAGTTGAAAGAACCCGGGACAAGCAGCACCCTATATTGGCACATTCGATGCAAATGGAGAACGCATCAGATAGGAAGACAAGGCAGCAAGCCCAATCCGTTTTATTGTTATCCCCGCACGAAACCACAAATTATTTGGCAAATAGCTCAAAGATGCAATCGGGTAACGCAGCAAATATATAAGCTAAACTCTTCTGATTGGTTGCTCTTTCGATTTGAGCATTAATCGGCCCTTATCTATGATGAACTAGCGAGCAATGACCGTTTGCCCATGCGAATGCGAACAAGAGGACATATGCTAAATAAACACCAGTTCGACCTGTTATCTACTGCAATGATTTCGGGTCAGCAAACTCAAATGAACACTTTCGCACAATCGGACACATCAGCCGAATCCGCAATCGAATCTCAAAAGGAGCTGCGGAACCTCGGCTATCTAAACGAAGCAGGCGAAGTAACCGAAGCCGGGAAAAACGCTCTCTCCCCATACCGGGTAGACAACGCCGTCATCCTTGCTGCCGGATCAGCTGCGCGCTTGGCCCCACTTTCATTCGAAAAGCCCAAAGCCATGTTCAAGGTTCGCGGCGAAGTGCTTATAGAACGAATGATTCGCCAGCTGAAGGAAGCGGGAATCGATGACATTACTATCGTCGTCGGCTATATGAAGGAGGCCTTCTTCTACTTAGAGGAGGAGTTCGGAGTGAACATCATCGTGACTCCCGAGTACGCCACACGCAACAACCATGCATCCCTATACAGCGCCGCAAACCTTCTCGGCAACACCTACGTTTGCAACTCGGACGAGTACTACACGGAGAATATCTTCTCGCGTTACGTGTACCGTCCCTACCTATCCGCCTGCTTCGCCGAAAACGCCCACGGCGAATATTGCTTGGACGCTGATTCCAAAAACCGAATCATAAGCATCTCCCGCGACGGCGACCATCGCTACTTCTCCCGCGGCCCCGCATACTTCGACCAAGCCTTCAGCAAGCAATTCCTTAGCATCATCTCGGACGAATACCGCAAACCTGCCACCGTCGACAAGCTGTGGGACGATTTGCTCATGGATCACATCAACGAACTCGAGATTTATATGAGGCCCTATGACCCGGGCATCATATACGAATTCGACTATCTTACAGACCTGACGGCGTTTGACCGGGACTTCTTCGAAAATGTAGACTCCAGAATCCTCGACAACATCTGCACCACCCTTTCATGCGAGAGGGCCGACATAACCGACGTAAAGCCCGTCAAAGCAGGCCTCACCAATCTGTCCACTTTGTTCACAGCCAAAGGCGTCCGCTACATATACAGACATCCAGGAAATGGAACCGAAGAAATCGTCAACCGTGAAGCAGAGGCATTCGCCTTGAACGCGGCAAGCGAACTCGGACTCGATGACACGTTCCTTTTCGAGGATCCCGCCGAGGGATGGAAAATCTCGCGGTATATCGAAGGCTGCTCCGAGCTCGATTATTCCAACATAGAGCAAGTCGCCAGAGCGTTACAAATGGCCCGAACGCTACATACGAGCGGAAAGAAATCGCCGTACAGCTTCGACTTCTACGACGAGGGCATGAAGATAACGTCCATTCTCAAGAACATGAGCTATCCGTTGCCGAAGGACTTCGATCCGCTAACGGCACGAATCGGATCGATTGCTCGCAAAATGAGGTCGGAAGTTTCCGAACCCGTTTTGTGCCATAACGACTTCTACGGCCCCAATTTCCTTGTGCGAGGTGACGAAATGCGCCTCATCGACTGGGAATATGCCGCCATGGGCGATCCCGCCTGCGATATCGGCAACTTCGTAGCACAGGGTTCAGGATATACCGTAGAACAGACGCTCGATCTACTACCCCTGTATTATGGCCGGGAAGCCACGGAAACCGAGAAGCGGCACTGTCTCGGAGCCGTCGGGCTGGTCGGCTGGTA
>CAKUJT010000002.1 GCA_934661765.1 uncultured Senegalimassilia sp. | reverse complement strand
ACTCATGGCGCAACGTTTTCAAAGCGTTGCGCCATGAGTCTTTTTTATTGCGCAGCTTTTCCGAGGAGACGGGGTAAACCGCGCGCCGTGCGCAACGGCGCGCTTTGGATTGGACGAAACGACGTAAAGGAGCAATGTGTATGGACTTTTCCATCTTCGCCACACCTGAAGCTTGGATCAGCTTGCTGACGCTTATGTTTTTGGAGGTGGTGCTGGGCGTGGACAACATCGTGTTCATCTCCATCACCACCAACCGCCTGGCGCCCGAGCATCAGCATATCGGCCGTAAGCTCGGTTTGCTGGGCGCCATGATATCGCGCTGCATCTTCCTGTGCTTCGCCAGCTATCTGGTGCATATGACCAAGCCGCTGTTCACCTTGGACCTGGGCTTTTTCCAGCATGCGTTCAACGTGCGCGACCTGGTGCTGCTGGCGGGCGGTACGTATCTGATCTATAAGGGCATCGAAGAGCTTCGCGACGTGCTTGCCCTGACCGAGGAGAAGGCCGCGCATTCCGAGGAGCACAAGGAGATGCATCGCATCGGCCTTGGCCAGGCTATCGCCACCATCATGGTCATGGACCTGGTGTTCTCCATCGACTCGGTCATCACCGCGGTGGGCTTGGCGGAGCATCTGATCATCATGGTCATGGCGGTCATCTTCGCCATTATCATCATGATGGTGTTCATTGACGCAATCGCCGACTTCATCAACAGGCACACGGAGATGAAGATCTTGGCCTTGGTGTTCATCACCGTCATCGGCTTGCTGCTGTTCTTCGACTCGCTGGGCATCAACTCGGGCATCGAGGTGCTCGACATGCACATGGAGAAGCTCATGGTGTACTGTGCCATGGTGTTCGCGGTGGTGCTGGAGCTTATCCAAATGCGCTATAGCTCGAATCTTGCGAAGTGGAAGGAAGAGCGCAGGAAGGAGCAGCTCGAAGGCGAGCAGCTCAAGAGCGAGCAGGCGAACAGCTAGCTTGCCTGCGCCGATACGAGCTTGAGCGACCACCGTCGGTCGCCGCACGCGGCCGACGGTGCGCTTGCCGGTCAAATATCCGCGTAGCGGATTCGGGTGGCGAACCTGAAACGAAGCGGCCTCGCAGACCTTGAGCCTGCGGGGCCGCTGCCGTTTCGCCAGTTTGCTATCGCGCGAACTGCGAGTAGCCTTCGTCGGAGATGAACAGGCGCGTGGCCCTGGGCAGGATCCGCGCGGAAAACGGCGTGGAAAGCCCGGTGGCCTCGCCGTCGTATTGAACCTCCATGGCCGGGTCGGCTTCGATCGTGACCTTTTTGGCGCGGAAGAGTTCGAGCGCATCGGTGCGGTCGGGGAATTCGCCGTCACGATCCAAAAGGCCTGCAATGGCTGCCGGTATCAGGTCGAATGCGGTCTTCGCCTTCAGTACCACCACATCGAACTCGCCGTCGCGCGGCTTGTTGTCGTGCGTAACTGTGATATCGAACTGGATTTTGCTGAAGTTCACGAGCAGCACCCCGAGGCCCTCGCTTTGCACCTGACGGCCGTCCAAGGTGAGCGTGAACTTCGACTGTTGCGGCATGGCGTTGGCCACCGCCGATTGGAGGTATGCCATGGGGCCGAGCAGCCGCTTGCCGCGTTGCGCCCCGCGCATGATGACGGCGTCGTAGCCGGCTCCGGCCATGATGGAGAACCCGAAGCGATGCCCATCGACGCAGATCTCGCCCATGTCGAAATCAAGGGTTTGCCCGGCGCGCACCATCTTGGCGAGCGCATGGGGCTCGAGCGGGCTCGCAAGGTTGAGGGCCAGCAGATTGGCCGTGCCTGCGGGGAAGGGCAATACGGGTATGCCGGTGTTGGCCAGCAGGTAGCACACCGTGGCCACAGTGCCGTCTCCGCCCGCCGCGATCACGGCGTCGAAGCCCTTCGCATCGTCGAGCAGCGTGCTTATCGGGGTGGTGCCGTTGGTGCAGCGCATGCAGATGTCGTCGCCGTCGGCGGCGAAGCTGCGCATGAAATCGTAGATGGCTCCTTCGCCGTATCCCGATGCCAGGTTGTTGATGACAAGCAGTTTCACGGTTTTCCCTTCCGTTGCGGTATTCTTACATCATAAAGCACAACGATATGAACGTGAGGAATTACCGGGTGTATATCGAAGATCAAGAAGCACTGGAGGCGTTCGTCGAGCGAGCACGCCGCTCAAGCGTCCTTGCCATCGACACCGAGTTTTTACGCGAGAAGACCTATTATGCGCGCCTGTGCTTGATCCAATTCGCCACCGACGACGAGGTGGCGGTGGTCGACCCGTTTTGCATCAAGGACTTGCATGTGCTGGCCCCGCTTCTCGAGGATGCCGGCGTTATGAAGGTGCTGCACTCCGGCGGGCAGGACCTTGAGATCTTGTGGCATGAGGTGGGCGTGCTTCCGCAGCCGCTGTTCGACACGCAGGTGGCAGCGGCCCTTTTGGGGCACACGCAGCAGATCGGCTACGGGGCCTTGGTCAACGCCGAGTGCGGTGTGGCGCTCAAAAAGGTCGATTCCTTCACCGACTGGTCGCGCCGTCCCTTGTCGGAATCCCAGCTGCGCTATGCCGCCGACGACGTCATCTACCTTCCCCGTATGTACGAGCACATGAAGCAGGAATTGGAGCGCCAGGGGCGCTTGCATTGGCTCGACCCCGAGTTCGCCGAGATGTGCGATCCTGCGCGTTTCGAATCCGACGAGCGCGAACGCTACCGTAGGCTCAAGCGCGTCGGTCAGCTTTCGCGAAAGCAGCTGGCGGCGGCGCGCGAGGTGGCCGCATGGCGCGAGGTCACGGCTCAGAAGCGCAACGTGCCGCGTAAGTGGGTCATCACCGACGAGCAGATCGTGGAGGCGTGCAAGCGCGAGGCCCGCACCATCGACGAGCTGTTCATGGTGCGCGGCATGCGCGAGAAGCTCAACACCCGCGATGCCCGAACGGTTGCCGGGCTTATGAAGAAGGCGCTGGAATCCGGTCCGCAAAGCTGGCCCGAGCTCGACCGCAGCGGCCGCAACGAGCCCAACGTCGACGCTCCGCTCGACCTTATGAGCGCGCTTGTGCGCCTGCGCGCCAAGGAGAACGGCGTGGCGTTCCCCACGTTGGCAAGCCACGACGACCTGGTGCGCATGGCCCGCGGATACCGTCAGGGCATCGACCTTCTGCGCGGATGGCGCCGGGCGCTCGTGGGCGAGGAGCTCATCGAGCTGCTCGAGGGCAAGCTTGTCCTGTCCTTGCAAGGCCACGACCTGAAGGTCACGCGTTTGGACGGCGAGGAGTAGCTGGCACGCCGCAGCGCTACGCGGAAACGTGGATGCGGCGAATGCGATGCGTTTCCGGTAACGGATTGCGAACGTTTCGCGGGAACATTCGTGAAGCCGCGGGCAAGGGGTTTCGCTTCGGTATACTTTCCATTCGTTAAACCAAGCGCACGCCTTCTCGGCTGCGCCCCGGGGCGCAGGGCATGCGCCGTACGCATTCGATAGGAGTTGCATCACCCATATGAGCATGAGCTATTTGAGCCTTATCGTCGTCACCATGGTCATCGGCGTGGGCGCTTCTTGGTACGTGAACCGCCAGATCAACAAGTACCTGCACGTTCCCGCCTCCACTCGCGTCACCGGTGCTCAGATGGCAGAGATGATGCTGGCGGCCAACGGCGTCCACGGCGTGCAGGTTTATCGCGGCGGCCCGCAGCAGGACCACTTCGACCCGCGCAGCAACTCGATCACCTTGGACCCTGATGCGTTCGGCGGAACCTCCATCACCGCTATCGCCACGGCTTGCCACGAGGCCGGCCACGCCATCCAGTTCGCGCAGGGGTATGCTCCCATGAAGATCCGTGGCGCGCTCGTGCCGGCGGTGAACTTCGCATCCAACGCCTGGGTGTTCCTGCTGATGTTCGGCATCTTCATGCAGCTGTCGGGCCTTACCACGCTTGCCATCATCATGTACGCCGTGGTGGTGCTCTTCCAGCTGGTCACGCTGCCCGTCGAGTTCGATGCCTCGCGTCGCGGCCTTGCATATCTTAAGACCCAGGGCATTTCGCAGGCTGAGCAGGGCGGGGCGTATTCCGTGCTGCGCGCTTGCGCGCTCACCTATGTTGCCGCTGCCTTGACGTCCATCCTGCAGCTGCTGTGGCTGCTGCAGTCCCGTGACGAGTAGCAACGTGGCCTACGATCGATCATATAACGGCGCCGCGGGCAAACCCCGCGGCGTTTTTGCTAACTCGGGGGCTTCCTCGGGCCCGGCGCGAACCGCCGAGGAGGCGGCCCGTGCCTGCGCGGCTACGTTTGGCGCGCATAAGGCGGCGGGTGCGAACGCCGCTTCGCGTAGCGGGGGAGCGGCAACGCAGGAATCCGCTTCGCGCGCGTTATCGGTATCCGCTGCCATGCAGCTGGCGAAAGGTGCGCTCGAGGGCGTGACGGTGCGCCTGGTCGGCGAGATATCCGAGCTGTCGAACAAGCCGGGGTACAAGGCCGTGTATTTCACGGTCAAGGACAAGTCGGCAAGCCTTCCGTGCATGATGTGGAACAACCGCTTCCGCGCCGCCGGCGTGCAGGTGGCGGTCGGCCAGCTGGTGGAGCTGACGGGCAGGTTCACGCTGTATGCGGCCAAGGGCCGCATGAACTTCGACGTGTTCTCGTTGGCGCCGGTGGGCGAGGGGCAGCTGCGATTGCAGGTAGCCAACCTTGCCCGGAAGCTTTCCGCCGAGGGGCTTGCGGATCCCGCGCGAAAGCTGCCCTTGCCTGCGTACCCCCTTACCATCGGCCTGGTCACAAGCCCGCGCGGCGATGCAGTGCACGATGTGCTGCGCACGTTGCGCCGCCGTTTCCCTGTGGCGCGGGTGCTGTTCTCCGGCGTGGCGGTGGAGGGCCCGCAGGCCCCGGCTGGCATCGTGGAGGGCATGCGCGCGGTGGTCCATGCCGGCGCCGAAGTGGTGCTCGTGGTGCGCGGCGGCGGGTCGTACGAGGACCTTATGCCGTTCAACGACGAGTTCTTGGCCCGCATGATCGTCAAATGCCCCGTGCCGGTGGTCACGGGCATCGGGCATGAACCCGACACGTCCATCGCCGACATGGTCGCCGACGTGCGCGCTTCAACGCCCACGGCCGCAGCCGAGGCGGTGAGTCCCGCCCGCGAGAACCTTGATGCGCTCTTCGGTGCGCGTCGCGGCAGCCTGGATACCTGCATTCGGCGTGCTATCGAGCGCAGCGCCGCGCAGGTCGGACACATCGCTAGCCGCCCGGTCTTTTGCGACCCCAACGCTTTGCTGGCGGCTTCGGCGCAGGGTGTCGATCTGTACGCCGATAGGATGGCAAGGGCGCTTCCCGCTAGCTTGGATCGCGATCGCGCGCAGGTCGATCGGCTGCGCGAGCGTTTGGGTTCGGCGCTTCCCAACGCCTTGACCCTTGATGCCGCCGCCGTTCAGCGGCAACGTGAGCGCTTGACGCGGGCGCTTTCGCAGGTCGTCGACGCGCCTACGACGCAAACGCAACGCGCTCGCGAACGGCTGATGCGGGTGATGCCGCAGGCATGCGAGCGTGCACAGGCGTCCCTTGACAACGAGCAGCGGCGTCTGCTCGCTTCGGGTCGCCAGCTGCTCGAGCCGTTTCGCCGGCAGGCAGGCCTTTCGGCCGCGCAGCTTGATGCGCTATCGCCGCTGGCGGTTCTCGGCAGGGGTTACTCGATCGCCCGTGACGGCGACGGTGGCGTGGTGAAATCGATCGAGCAAGCCCAGGCGGGGCAGAAGCTTGATGTGACGGTATCGGACGGCGTGATCGAGTGCAGCGTGTCGGGGGTCCGGCGCGCCGATGAAGATGGCTTTACGGGGAAGGAATCATGAAATGGGCAATGAAGCTTTGAAGCCGGTAGAGGATCTGACGTTTCGCGAGGCTATGGCGGAGCTGGACGGCATCGTCGGCGTGCTTGAATCCAACACGCTCGAGCTGGAGGACAGCCTTGCCAGCTACGAGCGCGGGGTTGCGCTGTTACGCGCCCTGCAGGGCCGCCTGGCAACGGCGCAGCAGAAGGTCGACGTGCTCATGGGCCAGCTTGAGCCGGAGGTATCGGACGAACAGCGTGATACAACGCTTTCGTAACGCCGCTTGCCGACAGAGTGCCGCGCGGGCGCCGCTTGCAACAATGTGCGGCGTGTTTTGCCACTACAATGAGGGCTCGAAATCTTTTGGGTAAGGAGGCAGGCCGTTGAACGTTTTGGTTATCAATGCGGGTTCATCTTCGCTGAAGTACCAGCTTATCAATGTTGAAACGCATACGCTCATGGCCAAGGGCATTTGCGAGCGCGTCGGTTCGGCCGAGGCGTTCCACAAGCACGGTCTTGACGATAACGAAGTGGTCATCGACGCGAAGATGGCGGACCACGACGACGCTATGGCGCTCGTGCTGGAATCCCTGGTCTCGGGCGAGGACGCCGCTATTGCTTCGCTGTCCGAGATTGACGCCGTCGGTCACCGCATCGTGCAGGGCGGCAAATACTTCGATCGTTCCGTTCTCATCGATGACGATGTCATCGCGAAGATCGACGAGCTTGCCGAGCTGGCGCCTTTGCACAACGGTGCGGCGCTTATGGGCATCCATGCTTGCATGAAGCACATGCCCGGCATCCCCATGGTTGCCGTGTTCGATACCTCGTTCTTCACCACGTTGCCGCCGAAGGCGTACATGTACCCGCTCCCTTATGAGCTGTACGAGAAGTATGCCATCCGCAAGTACGGTGCGCACGGCACTTCGCATCGCTATATTTCCGAGCGCGCTGCCGCGGTGCTCGACGAGCCCCTTGAGGACCTGAAGCTGATTACGCTGCATCTGGGCAACGGCTGTTCGGCATCGGCCATCGACCATGGCGTGGCCGTGGATACCTCCATGGGCCTCACCCCGCTCGATGGTTTGATGATGGGTACCCGCTGCGGTGCCATCGATCCGGCTATCGTGCCGTTCGTCATGGATCATGAGAACCTGACCGCCGAGGAAATGAACAACCTCATGAACAAGCAGTCCGGTTTGCTCGGCATCTCCGGCGTGTCCAACGACCTGCGCAGCGTGCGCACGGCCTCTGAAGAGGGCAACGAGCGCGCCATGCTGGCCTACGACATGTTCTCGAACTCGGTGAAGAAATATATCGGCCAGTACATCGCCGTCATGGGCGGCGTGGACGCCATCGTGCTGACTGCCGGCGTCGGCGAGAACTGCGATAAGATGCGCCGCATGATCTTCTCCGGCCTGCAGCCTTTGGGCATCGTTCTCGACGAGGAGAAGAACCGCCATCGCGGCTTCGAGCGCATCATCTCCACCGACGACTCTGAGGTGCAGATCATCATCATCCCCACCAATGAGGAGTACATGATTGCGCGCGATACCTACGAGATCGTGCACGACCAGATGGTCGGCATCGAGCCGTAAGACTTCCGGTTGTCCCATAGCAGCAAAGCGCTGCGTTACCTGCAATGCCGAAAAGCCCTCGAGAGAGGGCTTTTCTTTTGGCGTGCTATGTCAAGTATGGCCGGGTGTAGCACGTTGACGTCGCGGCTCGATTTGAGATGGCGGCTAGCAGACTTGTTCTCTGGTTTGCGGACATGGGCTGCATATCGTGAGCGACGCTGTCTCGAGCCGCCTTGAATTATTTGACAGGCTTGCTTGGGTCCATGGAGGCGGTCTCGGCTTCGAAGGCGGATTCAAACCTTAAGGGCAGCATTGGTGCCATCAAGGTTCGCGAGATTGGCTAGGTTCGCGGTCTCGGACTATGCGGGGGCTCTTGATTGTCTCAGCGCATTCGACAAGAAAGCCCTGCTTCCTGAACATCGTGATCGGTTCGGGAAGCAGGGCGTTTCGGTGTCGGGGTTTAGGCTCCGATTGCTTGAGCGGCTTCGTGTCGGCTTGGGCTACTGGGCGTCGGCGGCCTTTTTCGCTTGGGCCTGCACGCACGTGATGGCGATGACGCCCACGATGTCGTGCGCGCTGCAGCCGCGGGACAGGTCGTTGACCGGGGCCGCGATGCCCTGGGTGACCGGGCCGAAGGCCTCGGCGTGGGCCAGGCGCTGCACCAGCTTGTAGCCGATGTTGCCTGCATCAAGGTCGGGGAAGATCAGGCAGTTCGCCTTGCCCGCCACCTTGCTGTCGGGGGCCTTCGATGCGCCCACGGAGGGTACCATGGCGGCATCGGCTTGCAGTTCGCCGTCGAGCGCCAGCTCGGGTGCCAGCTCGCGGGCGATGGCGGCAGCCTCGACCACCTTGTTCGCGTCGTCGTTCTTGGCGGAGCCGTAGGTGGAGTGGGAGAGCATGGCCACCACGGGCTCGGTGCCGATGAGGGTTTTCCAGGACTGCGCGGAGTTGACGGCGATGTGCGCAAGCTTCTCGGCGTTAGGCTGGATTTCCAGGCCGCAGTCGCTGAACAGGAACGTGCCGTTCTGACCGTACTCGCAGTTGGGCACCACCATGATGAAGAAGCTGCTGACCAGCTTTACGCCAGGTGCGGTTTTGAGGATCTGCAGGCTGGGGCGCAGCACGTCGCCGGTGGAGTGGCAGGCGCCGGAGACCATGCCATCGGCGCGGCCGGTCTTCACCATGAGCACTCCGAAGAATAGCACGTCGCGCACCTTCTCGGCGGCTTGCTCGAGGGTCATGCCCTTGTGTTTGCGCAGCTCATACAGGGTGTTTGCGAACTCGTCATGCAGATCGGAGTCCTGCGGGTCGATCAGCGTGGCGCCATCGAGCGCGCGGCCGGATTCCTTGATGGCGGCAACGTTGCCCAGGATGATCAGGTTTGCGACGCCTTGGGCGAGAATGGTCTCGGCAGCTTCGAGCGTACGCGGGTCGTCGCCCTCGGGTAACACGATGGTCTGCTTGTCGGCTTTGGCGCGCTCAAGCATGGTGTCCAAAAACGAGCTCATGTTCGTACCCTTTCTTCGCGATGTGCCGGGCGCGGTCTTGCCGGTTGGCTTGGTTTCGGCTGCGCCCGATCGGTTCACTTGGATTTTATCCATATTGTCCCATCATAGGTCAGCTGCGCGGCCTGCTACCGGTAAAATGGCGGGCGGACCATATGAACGGCGGCGTTTTCGATCGCATCCGCGCCGTTGTTTCCAAGAAAGGACAGGCATGAAAAGCATCACCTTCGCCATCCCGTGCTATAACTCCGCGGCATATATGGATAAGTGCATCGAGTCCATCCTTGCATGCGGAGGGGACAAGGGTTGCGATGACATCGAGATCATCATCGTCGACGACGGGTCGGTCAAAGACGATACCGCGGAAAAGGCCGATCGCTGGGAGCAGCTCCATCCGGGTATCATCAAGGCAGTCCATCAGGAAAACGGCGGCCACGGGCAAGCGGTGAACACCGGTTTGGCGAACGCTTCCGGCCTGTACTTCAAGGTTGTCGATTCCGACGATTGGCTCGATCGCCGCGCCATGGAGGATGTGATGGCATACGTGCGCAGCCAAGTCGGGCGCAGCACGCCGACCGACCTGGTCATCGCCAATTACGTGTACGAGAAGGTGCACGAGAGCACGCGCACCATCATGCATTATCGCAACGTGTTCCCCGAGGGGCGCGAGTTCGGCTGGTCCGAGGTGGGGCATTTCAACCCTAGCCAGTACCTGCTCATGCATTCGGTCATCTACTGCACCGAGCTGTTGCGCGGCATGGGCCTTCAGCTGCCTAAGCACACATTCTACGTGGACAACATCTTCGTGTACGTGCCGCTGCCGCACGTCAAGACCATCTACTACCTTGACGTGGACATGTACCGCTACTTCATCGGCCGCGACGACCAAAGCGTCAACGAGTCGGTCATGATGGGCCGCATCGATCAGCAGCTTCGCGTCACGCGCATCATGATCGACGCTGTGCGGCTTCCCGGCGATGTGCCCGAGAAGCGGCTGGAACGCTACATGGAGAACTACCTGTCCATGATGATGTGCATCTGCAGCATCTTCCTGCGCATGATCAACACCGTCGATGCCGAGGATGAGCGCGAGGCCATCTGGCGTTACCTTAAGGAGAACAACTCCGACGTGTATCGCCGCGTGAGGCGCAGCGTGTTGAACATGGGAACGAACCTGCCCACGAATCTGGGACGCAAGATCGGCATCACCGGGTACCATGTCGCCCAGAGGATCTTTAAGTTCAACTAGGTATCAAGTGGAAAAGACCTGCTCCTGCAGGTCTTTTTTGCGGCAACGATTTGGCATTGCGCCGAGTTCCCGGCTTCTATTTTCGGAAGAGTTGCGTCATAATCAATGGTTCGGGCGTAATTCCATAAAGGAGCTTTTTTGAAGAAAAACACTGTGGTCACCGGTCTGGCGCTGTTCGCCATGTTCTTCGGTGCCGGAAACCTGATCTTCCCGCCGTATTTGGGCATGGAAAGCGGAACCGATTGGGTGATCGGCTTTCTGTGCTTCATCTTGATCGATGTCGCGCTTTCCTGCTTGGGCATCTTCGCTCTCAATGCCGCCGGGGGCGCGAACGTGGCGGTCGAAGGGTCGCTCGGCCGAGTGCCGGGGTTGGTGCTCAACACCGCCGTCATCCTGTGCACGGGCATGATCATCGCGGAGCCGCGTACGGCTGCCACCACGTATGAGATGTCCATCGTGCCGCTGTTCGGCGATTCGGTGAACATGTTGGCGTTCTCCGCGCTGTTCTTTGCGGTGGTGCTTGCGCTGTCCATCCGCCAAACGCGCCTGGTCGGCATCATCGGTAAGGTGCTCACCCCGCTGTTGGTCATCTGCGTGTTCGTCATCATCGCGACGGGCATCGTGCACCCGCTCGGCGAGATCGGGGCCCCGCTTTCCAACCACGCCGCGCAAGACGGCATCTTGGCCGGGTATCAGGCTATGGATGTGCTTGCGTGCGTCGGTTTCGCCATCGTCATGGAAAATGCGGCGCGTACCGCCGGCTACACGCGCCGCGAGGATCAGCTTAAGGTCATCGCAGGCGCATCCGTGGTTGCCGGCGTCCTTCTGGCCGTGATTTACGGCGGGTTGACTTATTTGGGCGCTTCGAGCGCGCTTGCCTTCGGGGCCGGCATGGACCGCTCCACGCTGATCGTGGAGATCACCAAGCACCTGCTCGGCAACACCGGCGTGATCATCCTCGGCATCATCGTGGGGCTTGCGTGCCTGACCACCGCCATCGGCCTTACCGGTGCTTCGGCGTCGTACTTCGAGCGCACCACGCATGGCAAGATCTCGTATCGCACCGGCGTCATCGTCACCGTTTTGGTGTCCTTCGCCATCTGCAACTTGGGGCTCAACGCCATCGTGGCGTTTGCCGCCCCGATCTTGTCCGTGGTATGCCCGCCGTTCATGGTGTGCGTGGTCATGGTGCTGTTCAAGGAGCGGATGGGCACCACGTGGCCGATTAAGGGCGCCGCCCTCGGGGCGTTCGTCATCAGCTTGCTCGCCACGCTTGACGACACCTATGGCTTGCTGCCCGCTATCAAGCAGCTTCCCTTCACCGACCTGGGCTTTAGCTGGTTGCCGTTTGCCATTGTCGGCGGCATCCTCGGCGCGGTCGCGTTCAAGGTGCTCAAGGCAAGGAAGGCGGTCGCGTAATGGCGCGCTCGGGCCAATGCGGATCGAGCTACGTGCTTGCCGTCGATGTGGGGAATTCCGTCACCAATCTCGGGTTAGCTTGCGAAGGGGATCTGGTTTCCGCCTGGAGCGTGACCACCCCCGATCACCTGACCGCTGACGAGGCCCTCATGTGCGTGACTTCGTTCTTGCAGGTTCGCGGTTGCGATGCGCGGGTGCGCGATGCCATCGTGTCCTCCGTGGTCCCTGGGCTTACCGACGCTTGGGTTGAAGCTTTGCATGCGCTTTGCGACGCGCGTCCTTTGGTGGTGGGACCGGGTTTGAAGTCCGGTTTGAAGCTGCATCTGAACAGCCCCGCCGATTTCGGCGCCGATCGTGTGGCGGATTGCGTTGCCGCAAAACAGCTCTATGGATTCCCGCTCATCGTGGTGGACTTCGGAACCGCGACCACGCTCGAGGTTATCGACGATGCGGGCGTCGTGCAGGGCGGGCTTATCGCTCCGGGCTTGCGTTTGGCTGCCCGTGCGGTGGCCGATGCCGCGGCCCAGCTTCCCGTGATCGGGCTGCATGCGCCGCGTAGCGTGATCGGCAAATCCACGCGCGATGCCATGCAGGCGGGCATCGTCATCGGCGAAGTCGCCCGTATCGACGGCCTGATCCAAGCCGTTTGGGACGAACTTGGCTATGAAACGCGCGTTGTCGCCACCGGCGACGATGCCCAAGCCATGGTTGGGCTTTCCCGACGCATCGAGGTTGCCGACGATCAGCTCACGCTCAAAGGGTTGATCATGTTGCACGAGAAGAACAGGAAGGCTCGGTAGAGGTCCTCCTGAACGCGCTTGCTTTGCAAGCGGATTGTCGAACCGCAATGGTGCATCGAACAGGTTAGCCCGGCATACGCCGGGCTTTTTCGCGTTATAGATTAGTCTTGTGTAACAATAATCGATATCCGATAGTTTGCTCTGGCTATCAAAGTTTCCCAATGGTACCATTCGACTGTTTGAATCAAGGTTGATGCGCCGCAGTCGGCGTTGTGCAGTCTTTGGAATCGAAAGGAAGACATTTCCGTGTTCAATAAACGGTTGATATCGATGGTACCGCAGGCTATGCGGTATATCGTGCGCAACGTGGTGGCCCAATGGGTGGCGCTTGTGGCGAACGTCGTGCTCATGCTCCTCATTGGGCTGTTTTTGCAGCGTCTTTTCGACGGTGCCGCCGTTGATGGCTGGATTGCGATGCTCCTGGGCGCAGGCGTTGCCGTTATTGCGGTACGCATGGCATGCCTGACCTTTGCGCAGCGCATGGGGGTGGCGGCCGCTATGGCCGCAAAGCGCTCGGTTCGCCGCCAGGTGTACGACAAGCTGGTACGCATGGGTCCCGGCTATTCCGAGCACATCGCTACAAGCGAGGCGGTGCAGGTCAGCGTCGAGGGCTGCGAGCAGCTGGAAAGCTATTTCGGGCAGTATCTTCCGCAGCTGCTCTATGCCGTACTGGCCCCGCTTACCGTGTTCGCGTTCCTGGCCCCGCTGTGCCTGCCCGCCGCCGTGGCCCTGCTGGTTTGCGTGCCGCTCATCCCCATTTCCATCGTGGCGGTGCAGAAGATCGCCAAGCGCGTAATGGGGCGTTATTGGGGCGCCTATACCGATCTTGGCGGCGCGTTTCTCGAGAATCTACAAGGTTTGACCACCTTGAAGATCTATCGGGCCGACGAGGCTTGCCACCGTCAGATGAACGAGCAGGCCGAGAGCTTTCGACGGGCGACGATGCGGTTGCTCACCATGCAGCTCAACTCCATCACCGTGATGGACGTGTTCGCCTTCGGCGGCGCGGCCGTGGGCATCATCGCGGCGATGGTGCAGTTCGCCAACGGCCAGGTGCCGTTTTACGCGGCGTTTTGCGTGGTGTTCCTGTCGGCGGAGTTCTTCATCCCCATGCGTGCGCTCGGGTCGTTTTTCCATACGGCGATGAACGGCATGGCGGTTGCCGAGAAGATGTTCGCCATCCTTGATGCGCCTGAGCCCGAGCGGGGGACGCGCAGCGTAGATCCCGCGCATGCGGGCATAGTCGTGCGCGATGTCTCATATTCCTACGATGGGCAGCGCACGGTGCTCGATCATGTTGATTTCGCCGCCCCTGCCGGCAGCTTCACCGGCATCGTGGGCGAGAGCGGTTCGGGCAAATCCACGTTGGCCGGCATCTTGTGCGGGCGCAATCGGGGTTTTGAGGGCAACGTGGAGATCGGCGGCGTGCCGCTCGGGGAGGTTTCCCGAGAAAGCATGGCGCAGACGGTGACCGTCGTCCCGTTCTCCAGCTACCTGTTCTCCGGAACGGTTCGCTCGAATCTGCTGATGGCGCGTCCTCAGGCGAGCGACGACGAGCTTTGGGACGTTTTGCGGCGCTGCCGCATCGACGGGTTCGTTCGCTCATCGGGCGGGCTTGATGCGCTCGTGTCCGAGCAGGGCGGAAACTTCTCCGGCGGACAGCGCCAGCGTTTGGCGCTTGCCCGAGCGCTTTTGCACGATACCCCCGTCTACATCTTCGACGAGGCGACCTCGAACGTGGACGCGGACAGCGAGCAGGCTATCGTCGGCGTTATCCATGAGCTGGCGAAAAACCGCACCGTCATCATGATCTCGCATCGCTTGGCATCGGTTGCAAAAGCCGACCGCATCTTCGTGCTGGAAAACGGTCGCGTGGCTGAGAGCGGGTCGCACGAGCAGCTTTGCGCCGTCGATGGGGCGTACGCGAAGCTGTGGGGCCGGCAGATGGAGCTTGAGGCGTTCGCATCGCAGGCTGAGCAGCGCAAAGCCGATGTTGGAGAAGCCGATGAAGCGCAAGGCGCCGGAGCCGACGCGGCCGCCGTGGATATCGGCGAGCCTCAGGCGCGTCGCAGGTCGAATCTCTCGATCATGTGCCGCATGGTAAAGCTCGTCAAGCCGCTTGTGCCGGTCATGATCGCCGCGGTGATCATGGGCGTGGTCGGCTTTCTGTGCGCCATCTTCCTTACGGTGGGTGCCGCCTTGGTGCTCACGGGGGTTGCGGGTTTCACGCCTGCGCTTGGGGTGAGCGCGGGCATCGCTTTGGTCGCCGCCTGCGGCCTTTTGCGCGGTCCCTTGCATTACGGCGAGCAGATGTGCAACCACTATCTTGCGTTCAAGATCTTGGCGCTCGTCCGCGATCGCGTATTCGGCAAGCTGCGCACGCTTGCCCCGGCGAAACTCGAGGGTCGAAGCAAAGGCGACTTGGTGTCGCTCGTGACTTCGGACGTCGAGCTCCTTGAGGTGTTCTATGCGCACACCCTTTCCCCGGTGCTTATCGCCGTGCTGGTCTGCGCCGTCATGATCGCCTTCATCGGCAGCGTCTGCTGGCAGCTCGCCATCAGCGCGTTCGTCGCATACGTTCTGGTCGGAGCGGTGGCGCCGTGGGTTGCGTCGCGTGCGGCGGGGAATGGCGGCAGGGAGCTGCGCGATGCTCTCGGCGGCATGAATTCGTTCGTGCTCGATAGTTTGCGCGGTCTGCGCGAAACGCTGCAATTCGGCCAGGAACATGCGCGAGCCGAGCAGCTTGATGCCCGTATGGACTCGCTGTCGAAGGTGGAGGATCGCCTGAAGTGCCGCGCGGCGCGCAGCATGGCTGCCACGAACGGTCTGGTGCTGGGGCTTGACGTGGCCATGGTCGTTCTTGCCTGCGCGCTCTGTGCGTGGGGCGTCATCGATTCCGGGCAGGCGTTCGTGTGCGTGGCCGCCCTGATGTCGTCCTTCGGCCCGGTGATCGCCGTCGCGAACCTGGGCAGCGGCTTGCAGCAGACGCTCGCCAGCGGCGCGCGCGTCCTCGACCTGCTCGACGAGCAGCCGCAAACCCGGGATATCGTCGACGGTTGCAAGGTGGATTCGTTCTCGGGTGCGGCCGCCGAGCATGTTGACTTCTCGTATGGCGCCAGCCCGGTGCTCAAGGACGTGTCCCTTGAGGTGGCACCTGGCTCGATCGTGCATTTGGCCGGCAGGAGCGGCTCGGGCAAATCGACGCTCTGCAAGCTGTTCATGCGGTTTTGGGATCCAAGCGACGGTTGCATACGCATTGCCGGGCAGGATATCCGAGACGTGAGCACGGAAAGCCTGCGCACCGTTGAAGGCTATATGACGCAGGAGACGCACCTGTTTTCCGGCACGGTGGGGGATAACATCGCGCTCGCCAAGCCCGATGCCACCCCCGATGAGCTCATGGCGGCTTGCGAGAAGGCGGCGTTGGCCGGATTGATCGAGCGTCTGCCGCAAGGCTTGGACACACCGGTCGGCGAATTGGGCGACACCTTGTCGGGCGGCGAGCGCCAGCGTATCGGGCTTGCGCGCATGTTCTTGCACGATGCCCCGTTCGTGCTGCTCGACGAGCCTACCAGCAACCTCGACAGCCTTAACGAGGCGGCGGTTTTGCGGGCTCTGCTCGACGCCCGCCAGGGCAAGACGGTGGTGCTGGTGAGCCATCGCGCGTCCACGGCCGCCATCTGCGATGCCTCCTACACCGTTGAGCGCGGAAGGCTGTCGTAAGCCGAGCGCTTGCGAATCGCATAAAGAAAGAAGGGCCGCAGCTGCGAGCTGCGGCCCGAAACAAGGACGGCTAACATAAAGGTTACGCCGCCGCGGACTGACTCCGGAACCCGTCCGGGGGTCAATACCTTCGGTTCGGCCAGGTGCCTCCGCTATTCCCAGCTCGCTTCCAGCAGCGTTTCACCGTCAAGCGACTTTAGGGCGAATGTGCCGTTTTCGTAGACGGCATAGCTTGCGCAACCGTCCTTGGGAATGGAGGTGCTCCCGGGGTTCACGAACAGCACGCCGTCGACAAGCTCAAGGCGTTTGATGTGCGTGTGGCCCGTCAGCAACGCGCTTCCTTGCGGCAGCGCCGGTGGCTGGTCGGGTGAGTTGTCGGCCAAGTGCCCATGGCTCAGATGAAGCAGATGCCCATCGGCCCATACTTGAGAAAAGTCGCTCAAGCAGGGGAAATCGAGCACCATCTGGTCGACTTCCGCATCACAATTGCCCCGAACGGCTACGATGCGCTTCGCGATGCCGTTAAGGGCAGCGAGCACTTCTTTGGGCGCATAGCCTTCGGGCAGGTCGTTTCGCGGGCCGTGGTAGAGCAGGTCGCCGAGCAGGAGCACGCGGTCAGGCGTTTCCTGGTCGATGCGCTCCATCAAAGTGCGGACGGCGGGCGCCGCGCCATGCAGGTCGGATGCGATGACGAACTTCACTGGTCATTCCTTTCGATAGATGGCAGATCGGCGCAGTATCCTCGCGCCAAGATGTGCTTTTCGCTGTTGGGGAACAGGTAGCGGTACAGCTCCATGAAGTACCGATCGGTCATGGACGCCATGTAGTCCACCACCACCTGATCGGGGTCGGTATGCGCAAGGTAATCCTCCACGGTGATGCTGCGCGACTTCGCCGCCAGCTGTTTGGCGTGGTGCGATACGACCGGTGACCGTTCGTCACCGGTTTGCAAATCGGTCAAAAGCCTGTCGTACATGTCCTCGAACATCTCGCCGACGGCGTTGCCGCTTCCGGCTCGCCAGCCTTCGCAATCGTAGATGCGCTCGTAGTTTTGGCGTTTTGCGCGCTTGACGTCCTCGAAAACCTGGCGGCTCATGCGGATATCGTTCTGTCCGAAGCTGTGGTTGACCACATCGACGGTGATGTTGTTGATGATGCGCGCGTTGTCGCGCCCGATGGCCTCGGTCTCGAAGCCGTCAAGGGAGGGTAGCACGCCCATGGCCATGGCGTCGTCGCGGTCCTTTCCCAGGTAGGCGATCATGTCGGCCAGGCGGACCACGCAACCTTCGAGCGTGGAGGGTCGCAGGCGCTTGATGGCGGACTCGTCGAGCGCGCATTTCTCGACCAGCCCATCGAGCTGCGCGAACGTCTCCGTGTCGCCTTGGCGCAACACCTGTTGGGCGAATTCGCCGTTATGGCACAGCGCCCCCTCGAGCACCTGCAGGCTGATGTTGCGAGGGTAGAGCCGGTCCATCACCCGCACGGAGTGGACGTTGTGGTGAAAGCTGCGTCCCGTACGGCTTTGCAGGCACTTCGACAAGAACTTCTCGCCGGCATGGCCGAAGGGCGTGTGCCCGAGGTCGTGGCCGAGCGCGATAGCCTCGATGAGCTGGCAGTTCAATCCGAGCAGCCGGCCGATGTTTCGCGCGATGCGGCCGACAAGCTGCACATGCAGCCCGCGGCGGCAGATGTCGTCGTTCTCCACCAGGCTGAATACCTGCGTTTTGCCTGCATAGCGGTTATATGCGGGAATGTTCATGATCTTATCGATATCGCGCGAGAACGCCGGGCGCGCTAACGTGGCCTTGTCGTGCGGGTTGTCCTCGCGCCGGAGCACGTGTTCGTCAGGGAAGCTGTACGGATGCATGCGCCCGGAGCGCAGGTTCTCGGCTATGGCCTGTTCCACATCGGGGTTAAGCTGCAGGTATGCGGGTTCGCTCATGGCGCTTCCTTTCCGCATGTCGAGATGTTACGGGCATATTGTAACGCACGCGCCGAACATACGGGAACATAGGTTCTATGCGGTATACTTTACTCGGAAAAGCAACCGGCACGCCTTTGCGCGGCCGGAATCGGGAACACGGGCACAAGGCGGGGGTTCGATCACATCCATGGCGATCAGCGATGAGGATATCCAAAAGGTTCGCGAGGCCAGCGACTTGGTGGCCATCATGGGCGAGACGGGCCCTGTCAAGCAGCGCGGCCGCGATTTCTGGCTGTGCTGCCCGTTCCATAACGAGAAAACCCCGTCATGTAAGATCGACCCGGCCCTGCAGCTTTGGCATTGCTTCGGCTGCGGCGAAGGCGGCGACGTGTTTGCCTTCATCATGAAGTCCCAGGACCTGTCGTTTCCCGAAGCGGTGCGCTACCTGGCAGAGCGCGCGCATATCGACATCGCCGACGACCAGGTGAAACGTGGACCCGGCATGGGGCAGGGCGCAAAAGCGCGGCTGCGCGCCGTGTGCGCGGAGGCTGCGGAGTTCTTCCATATGCAGCTCATGCGCAGCAAAAGCCCGCAGGCCGGCGCCGCGCGCGCCTACCTTTCGCAGCGTGGGTTGGGCGGCGATATCCCGAAAACCTGGATGCTCGGCTTCGCGCCCGGCCAAGGCGCGCTTGTGCGCCATCTGGCGTCGAAGGGCTTCCAATCCAACGAGATGATCCAGGCCAACGTCGCCGTCGTCGGCTCCGATGGGCGCGTGCGCGACCGATTCTTCAATCGCGTGATGTTCCCCATCAAAGACGAGCAGGGCCAGTGCATAGCCTTCGGCGGGCGCGTGATCGGCAAAGGCGAGCCGAAGTACCTGAACAGCCAGGAAACGCCCCTGTTCCACAAGGGCCGCATGCTCTATGCGCTCGACAAGGCGAAGGCGGCCATGGCGTCCACGGGCGTGGCCGTGGTATCGGAGGGCTACACCGACGTCATCGCCATGCACGAGGCCGGCATCCGCAATGCGGTCGCCACCTTGGGAACGGCGCTCACCCGCACGCACATCCGCGTGCTCTCGCGCCATGCCCGCAAGCGCATCGTGTACCTGTTCGATGGCGACGCCGCAGGTCAGCGCGCCGCCGATCGAGCCTTGCAGTTTATCGACTCCTCCATGACGCCCGAGGCCGGTGCCGCCCGCATCGACCTGTTCGCGGTCACCTTGCCCGACAACCTCGACCCTGCCGAGTTCATCGACGCTCACGGCGGCCAGGAGCTGCAGGCGCTCATCGATCAGGCGAAGCCCTTGCTGGAATACGGTATCGACCGAAGGCTGGGGAATTGGGACCTCTCGCGTGCCGAAGGACGATCCGGCGCCGTCGCCGATGCGCTCAGCGTTCTGGCGCCCATCAAGGATTCGCTGCTCGCGAAAGACTACGCACGGCAGATCGCCAGCCGTGCCCGCGCGGATGAGAAGGACGTGTTGGAGCAGCTGGCGGCCCTTAAACCCCCGCGCGTTTTCGATGCGGAAACGCCTGCAGCCGACAGCCGCGCCGACCACGGCGCTCCCGCGGCCCCGGCACGTCGCCGCCTGCCCCAGTCCGAGATGAACCGGCGCAGGTTCGAGCGCCAGCTGCTGGCGCTGTGCGCCGCCCGCACCGATCTAGCCTTGGTCCACGCCGACGCCCTTGCCTCGGTGCAGTGGCACGATCCGGCGTGCGCAGCCGTGTCCGCCAGCATGCTCGATACCTTGGCAGACGACCCCGCCGCATCCCCGGCGGCCATCGTGGGCGCGGCGAGCATGGCCGAGCCTCGTGCGGCAGGTTTTCTGACAAGGGGTGTTCCCGAATCGGCGGTGCCCGAGGACTTGGCGGCTTTTTTGGTTGAGGAGCTTTCCATCGGCGATGCCGAGGAGGCCGTTGCTGCCATGCGTGCGCAGATGTCGGCTCCTGCGTCCATGTCACCTGAGGACTACGAGCTTCTGTTCGAGACCGTGGCCGCCATGCAGCGCGAACTCACCGCCCGCAAAAGGGCCCATGCTGAAAGCGCAACCTCCAGCAGATAGGGCCTTTGCGCCTCCCATTCATGCCGAGCAGGGGTTTTGTGGAACTTTGCGCCCGCAAGGGCCTTAGGTGCGCGCGCATGTCACAATAATCGGATTAGAAAGGCGGGCGTTTTGCGCACCCGCCGCAAACCATACCTACCCGCTAAAGGAAATGCATATGCTTTCAATCGTGCAATCGCCCGACCCGCTGCTCAACACGGTGTGCGAGCCCTGCGATTTCAATGACAAGAGCCTGAAGCGCCTGGCCAAGCAGATGGCCCATGTCATGTACAAGAACGCCGGCTGTGGCCTTGCCGCGCCCCAGGTGGGCGTGCTCAAGCGCCTCGTGGTCATCGACTGCGACCAAGAGGACGGCGTACGCGAGCCCATCGTCATGCTCAACCCCGTCATCGTCGCCCGCGAGGGCGAGCCGGTCGCGGAGGACGAGGGCTGCCTTTCCATCCCCGGCATCTCCGTGCCCATCGCGCGCCCGCCGTTCGCCCGCTGCCGGTACTACGACCTCGACGGCCAGCTTTGGGAGATCGAGGGCGATGGACTGCTCGGCCGCTGCCTGCAGCACGAGACCGACCATCTTGACGGCGTCACCATGTTCGAACGTGCCGAGCCGATGGCCCGTCTGAAGGCCCTTGAGGATTACGAGCGCGCCCTAGCAGCCGGTGCGCGCCCCGGCGAGACTTCGGTGGAGGCGTAGGGGACATGCGCATCGTATTCATGGGCACGCCCGACTTCGCCGCATCGGTGCTCTCTGAGCTTGCCTCGCAGCATGACGTGGTGGCCGTCTACACGCGTCCCGACGCCGTGCGCGGCCGCGGCAAGCAGCTGGTGCCCAGCCCGGTGAAGGTGGAGGCGTGCGAGCGCGGCATCCCCGTGTTCACGCCCAAGACGCTGCGCGACGCCGGCGAGCAGCAAGCGCTCGCGGCGCTCGAGCCCGATGTCATCTGCGTGGCCGCTTACGGCATGCTGCTTCCCGCCGAGGTGCTGTCCATCCCCAAGCATGGCTGCCTGAACGTACACGCCTCGCTGTTGCCTCGCTGGCGCGGCGCCGCTCCCATCGAGCGCGCTATCCTCTCCGGCGACGAAGAGGCCGGCGTGTGCATCATGCGCATGGAGGAAGGGCTCGACACGGGCGATTACTGCGTGTGCCGATCGCTTGAGGTGGGCGACAAGGACGTCGCGCTGCTCACCGACCTGCTCGCCGACCTGGGCGCGCATGCGTTGCTCACTGCGCTTTCGCAGCTGGAGGCGGGATGCATCCGCTGGACGCGCCAGGATGAGGAACATGTCACCTACGCCGAGAAGATCGGCAAAGACGAGCTATCGCTTGGCCCGGCCGACACGGTGGAGCAGGCGTGCCGCAAGGTGCGCGCGTCAAGCGCGGCGCATCCGGCGCATGCTACCATCGCCGGCAAGGACGTGACCGTGCTTGCCGTCCGTCCGGCACCCGCCGATCAAGCGGAGGCGGTTTGTGCGGGCATGGGGCCCGGCAGCGTGCGATTCGTTGCAAAGCGTTTGTACTTGGGCGCCGCGGACGGCGTCATCGAGCTTATGGAAGTGAAACCTGCCGGCAAGGCGGCCATGGCGGCCAAGGCGTTTGCCGCAGGCATTCAGGGAATCAAGGAAGACACCAAGACTTGGGAGGGCCCGCGTGGCTGAACAGCATAACAACGAAGGCGCGCCGCGTCAGCGCCGCGAAGGCGGCAACGGCGGCTATCGAAAGGGCGGCCAGCACGGCGGCCACGGCAATCGTCAGGGCGGCCCGCGCCGCGATGGCGGCAAAGGCGGCTTCGGCGGCCGCGACGACCGTCGTGGCGGTAATCGCGGACAGGGTAGCCGTGACGGCCAGCGCCGTGATGGCGGCAAGGGCGGATACCGCGGCCGTGACGGCGAGAAGCGCGACTTCCGCGGACAGGGCGGACGCGACGGCGAGAAGCGCGAGTATCGCGGCAACGGCGGTCGTGACGACCGCCGTGGCGGCTACAGCGGAGGCCGCGACGATCGTCGTGGCGGTTATAAGGGTGATCGCGGCCCGAAGCGCGATTTCAAGCGTGACGGCAAGCCCGACTTCAAGCGCGAAGGCGCCGAGGGCGCCCAGCGTCCCGAGGCCGCGCAGCATGCCGGCTCCGATCGCCCCGTGCGCGAGCCGAAGCCCGATTTCCGTGGCCGCAACACCGCTCGTGACCCGCGTCGCAAGCCCGAACAGGGTGCTACGGGTGCGCCGCGCGGCGGCGAGAAGGGCGGCTTCCGCGGTTCTGCCAAGCCGGCACGCCCGCGTCGCAAGTCCAACGCAACGCCCGCCCGCTTGGCGGCGCTCGACGTGGTGCGCACCGTCCGCGAGCGCAACGCGTTCGCGCAGGACGTCATCGCCCAGGTGATCGACAAGTCCACCATGTCCGTGGAGGATCGCGCGTTCGCCACGCTGCTCGCCCTTGGCACGGTCAGCGCCCGCGGCACGCTCGACGAGATCATCGACCGTGCGCTCGACACGCCCGAGGACATCTTCCGTGAGACGCGCGACGCGCTGCAGATCTCAACCTACGAGCTCATCTTCCTGGGCAAGGAGGCCCATGCGGCCGTCGATCAGGGCGTGGAGATGGTGAAGTCGTTCAGCCCGGGCCCCGCGGCGCGCGTGGCAAACGCCGTGCTGCACAAAATCGTGCGCCTGCGCATCGATTTCCCGTTCGGCAACCCGGCCACCGACCTGGATGCGCTTGCCCGTACCCAGGCGTTCCCCACGTGGATGGCTAAAAAGCTCATGGAAGAGATGGGCCCGCAGGCCGCTATCGAGTTCATGCGCGCATCCAATGAGCAGGCGCCGCTGTATGTGGCCGTCAACGCCTGCAAGGTGGACGATGACCACGTGCTCAAGGCCTTCGAGCGTGCGGAAGAGGAAGTGCAGCCGGTGGCGCTCGGCGACATGAACGTGCAGGGTTGCCTGCGCGTGCCCGAAAGCCGCGCCCTGCTGGTGCCCGCGCTTGCCCGTCAGCTGGACCAGGGCAAGATCTTGGTCTCCGACGCCGCTGCGCAGATGGTGGCCGCCAACGTGCTTCCCGATGAGAAGCCTGAAAGCGTGCTCGAGATCGGCGCCGGCCGCGCCACGAAGACCATCCTGCTGCAGTCCAACGCCTGCCGCAAGTACGGGTCGCAGATCGAGGAGTACGTCACCATCGACAACCATGCCTACAAGACGCGCCTGCTTGAGAAGCGCGCCGAGCAGTACGGCGTCGTGGTGACCGAGGCCTTCACCGGCAATGCGCTGGAGCTGGACAACATCATGCCCGACCGCATGTTCTCGTTCGTATTCGTGGACGCTCCGTGTTCGGGCATGGGCACGCTTCGCCGTCACCCCGAGATCCGCTGGCGCACGAGCGAGGAGGACCTGGCCGGTTTCGTGGAAACCCAGCTGGGCATGCTCAAGGCCGCGGCGGGCCATGTCGCCCCGGGCGGTGCGCTGGCATACTCCACGTGCACGGTCACGCGTGAGGAGAACGCCGGCGTGGTGAAGGCGTTCCTGGAAAGCGAGGAGGGCGCCGGCTTCACGCTCGATCAGCTGTGCGGCCGCAACTGCCTTGCAACCCGCCTTGCCCCCGGTTCGTCGGATGCGCACTTCGCCGTGCGCTTCGTCCGTAAGCCGCAGGAATAATCTAACACCCCGTTTTCATGCCGGCGAAGGCTTCTTCGCCGGCATGAAACATATTGGAAACAATTTCGCGCGTACCATCCATTTACTATGAGTTTGACGTAATTGCATGTGAGGAGGTCAGGTTTACATGGAGCCGAACTATCAAGAGGTGGCGAACAGGATCCGCGCGCTGCGCGAGGATATGGGCCTGACCATGCAGGAGATGGCCGATGCCACCGGCCGTAGCCTGGCGGAGTACCAGGCGCAGGAATCGGGGGCGGAGGAACTTTCGTTCACCTTCCTGTACAAGTGCGCGGCGAATCTAGGCGTCGATCCCATCGAGCTGCTCACCGGCGAAACCCCGCACCTGACGGGCTACACGCTCACGCGCGCCGACGAGGGCCTGGCCGTCAAGCGCCGCAGCGGTCTTGAGTACCTGCACAAGGCCCCGCACTATCGCAACAAGCTGTGCGAGCCGTTTTTCGTAACCGCCGATTACCGTCCCGAGCTGCAGGACAAGCCCATCCACCTGTCGTATCACAGCGGGCAGGAGCTCGATTACATCCTGGAAGGACGCATGCGCTTCCAGTACGAGGAGCACACCGAGGAGCTCGGCCCCGGGGATATGCTGCTCTATGATTCCGGACGTGGGCACGGCATGATCGCCATCGATGGCGCACCGTGCAAATTCCTGGCTGTCGTTTTGAAGGCGAAGGAAGACATTATCTAGGCAAGCGCTCGCCTAGGGTTGCTTGCCAAAAACCAACCTTCTTATCGACCGCATCGTGCGCGGTCCGGTTCCGCGCACCAAATTTTAAGGAAGTTCGGCAACATCATGAGAAACATCAATCTGCGTTACTGCGAGGAAACCTACGACGAGCAGGGCGTGCTCACCGATTTCAAGGTGAAGTGCCCCGATACCTTCAACTTCGGCTATGACGTGGTGGACGACATCGCGGATAACGACCCCGAGCGCCGCGCCATGATGTGGTGCAACCCCGAAGGCGAGGAGCACCTGTTCACCTTCGCCGACATGAAGCGCTGGTCGGATAAGACGGCGAACTACCTTGCCGCGCATGGCGTGGGCAAAGGCGATATGGTCATGGTGATCTTGCGCCGTCATTACCAGTTCTGGTTCGTGGCCACCGCGCTTGCCAAGCTCGGCGCCGTCATGGTGCCGGCTACCTTCATGCTCAAGGAGCATGACCTGGAGTATCGCCTGAACGGCGCCTCCATCAAGGCCGTCATCTGCACCTCTATCGGCACCATCGCGCAAGTGGTGGACAACGTGATGGATCGCTGCCCTTCGGTCGAGAACCTGTTTCTGGTCAACGGCGCTGGCGGTGGCCTGACCGAGAAGGACGCGGATGGCAACTGGCTTGCCGCCGACGGCCCGGTGGGCGCGGTGCTCTCCGGCCCCGAGGGCGTGTGCGCCGTGCCTGCGCAGCGTGAGGGCTGGCATGATTTCAACACCGGCGTGCGCAATGCCTGCGAGGAATTCTCCCGCGTGGAAACCCACGTCGGGGACCCCATGCTCATGTATTTCTCTTCCGGCACCTCCGGCAATCCCAAGATGGTGCTGCACGATTCCTACTATGCGCTCGCGCATCTGGTCACGGCCAAGCATTGGCACAACGTCAAGCCCGACGGGCTGCATCTGACCATCGCCGATACCGGTTGGGGCAAGGCGGTGTGGGGCAAGTACTATGGCCAGTGGCTCATGGAGGCGTGCGTGCTCACGTACGACTTCGACCGCTTCCATGCCGATGAGATCCTGGATCTGATCCCCCGCTACGGCGTCACCACGCTTTGCTGCCCGCCCACCATGTATCGTATGATGATGCAGGCCGACGTTGATGCCCACGATTTGAGCACGCTCACGTATTGCACCACCGCCGGCGAGGCGCTCAATCCCGACCTGTTCGACTTCTGGAAGGAGCACACGGGGCTGACCATCTTCGAGGGCTTCGGCCAGACGGAGACGCCGCTGACGGTAGCCAACCTCACGCATGCGGTGCCCAAGCCCGGCTCCATGGGCCATCCTTCGCCGGCGTTCACCATCGAGGTGCAGCGCGGCGACGGCAGCCGCTGCGACGTCGGCGAGACGGGCGAGATTTGCATTGATGTGCATGAGAAGGCCCCGGGCATCATGCTGGAGTACTACCGCAATCCCGAGAAAACCGAAGCGGCCGTGTACGACGGTTGGTACCACACCGGAGATACCGCCTGGGTCGACGAGGACGGGTACCTCTGGTACGTTGGTCGCAACGACGACGTCATTAAGTCGTCGGGCTACCGCATCGGTCCCTTCGAGATTGAAAGCGTGCTGCTCGAGCATGACGCCGTGCGCGAATGCGCCGTCACCGGCGTGCCCGACCCCGTGCGCGGCAAGGCGGTCAAGGCCACGGTGGTGCTGACGGACGGTTTCGATGGCAACGAGGTGCTCGTGCGCGAGCTGCAGCAATGGGTCAAGCAGCGTACGGCGCCTTACAAATACCCCCGCATCGTCGAGTTCGTCGACGCGCTCCCCAAGACCGTCAACGGCAAGATCCGCCGAGCCGCCATCCGCGAGGCAGATGAGAGCCAGGAGGGCAAGCCGAAGACGAAGGTTCCCGAGGGTTTGGTGTAGGTGCGGTTTTGAGCTTGTTCGATGTGAAACGGTTGAAACCGGTAACCGTTATCACGGGGCACTACGGCGTCGGCAAGACCAATCTGGCCATCAATTTGGCCCTTGATGCGCGAAAGGCCGGCCTTGAGGTGCGCCTTGCCGACCTGGACGTGGTGAACCCGTACTTCCGGAGCAGCGACTACCGGCGTCTTCTCGAGGACGCCGGCGTGCAGGTGATAGCACCGCGGTATGCGGGAACCACGCTCGATGCGCCTGCCATCTCCGGGCAGGTTTCCGCCGCCCTGGATTGGGCGCGCGGGGAAACGGGAAGGCTGCTGCTCATCGATGCAGGCGGCGACGATGTGGGCGCCACCGCGCTCGGCAGGTTCGCGCGCGGCGTCGACGAGGGCGGTTACGACCTGCTGTATGTGGTGAACCGCAGCCGCAACCTCACGCACGATCCCGCCGAGGCGCTTTCCGTGCTTCGCGAGATCGAGGCCGCCAGCCATCTGCGAGCCACGGCGGTTGCGAACAACACGCACCTGGCCGATTTCACCGATGGGGAAGTGCTCTGCCGCGGCGCTTCGTTCGCGCAAGAGGTTGCCTTGCTGGCGGGTTTGCCCCTGGCGTTTTCCGCGGTGCCTCAAAACATGCTGGAAGATGCCGATATCCCTGGCGTGCGCTATCCTGTTTCGGTGCACGTGCGAAAACCCTGGGAGTAAAGGCAAGGTTCGCTTCGGTGGATTCGAGCAGGGCCATGCCTTTGTTCAAGGTGTTTCTTCGGGGGAGTGTTCGATAACCATATGCCGGTCGTTTGGACCGGCTCAGACGAGAAAGGAAGGCTCATGGCAGCGATAACGGTCGATGACGGTTTCTGCAAAGGCTGCGGGTTGTGCGTGGACGCATGCCCGGCCCATATCATCGAGCTTGACCGTTCCCGCATCACGGCGAAGGGCTATCATCCGGCCCGGCTGATCGATGCGTCCAAGTGCACGGGCTGCTGCTCGTGCGCGCTTATGTGCCCTGACGTTGCGATCGAGGTGATGCGCTGATGTCTCAGGAAAAGGTGCTCATGAAGGGCAACGAGGCCATGGCAGAGGCGGCCATCCGCGCCGGATGCCGCTTCTTCTTCGGTTATCCCATCACGCCGCAGACCGAGGTTGCCGCCTACATGGCCAAGCGCATGCCCAAGGAGGGCGGCACATATCTGCAGGCGGAAAGCGAGATCGCGGCTATCAACATGGTTTACGGCGCATCGTCGGCGGGCGCTCGCGTTATGACGTCGTCGTCTTCGCCGGGCGTGTCGCTCAAGGGCGAAGGCGTGTCGTATATGGCGGGCGCCGACCTTCCCGGCGTTATCGTCAACGTGCAGCGCGGCGGCCCGGGCCTTGGCGGCATCCAGCCCTCCCAGTCCGACTACTGGCAGGCCACCCGCGCCATGGGCCACGGCGACTTTCAGGTGCTCGTGTTCGCGCCTTCCACCGTTCAGGAGATGGCCGATCTGGCGTACCTGGCCTTCGAGAAGGCCGACGAATATCGCATGCCCGCCATGATCCTCTCCGATGGCATGCTCGGTCAGATGATGGAGCCCGTCGTGCTTCCCGAGCGCGTGGAACAGCTGCCGGAGAAGCCTTGGGCCACCACCGGCCACAAGGGCGCGCGCAAGCACAACATCGTGGACTCGCTCTACCTGACGGCTGACGAGCTCGAGCGCCTGAACATCGAGCGTTTCGAGCGCTATGAGACGGTGAAGGCCCGCGAGCAGCGCGCCGAGACGTTTATGTGCGAGGACGCCGAGATCGTGCTCGTGTCCTTCGGCGCCACCGCGCGCATCGCTCATTCGGCGGTCGTGCGCGCCCGTGCCGAGGGCATCAAGGCGGGCCTTTTGCGCCCCATCACGCTCTGGCCGTTCCCCGTGGACGCCATCGAAGGCTGCATGGGGTGTGCGAAGGCGTTTTTGTCGGTTGAGATGAACATGGGCCAGATGGTCGATGATGTGCGCTTGGCGGTCAACGGCCGTGTTCCCGTGGAGTTCTTCGGACGCACGGGCGGTATCATCCCCACGCCTGATGAGGTGCTGGGCGCGATCCGCAAGCTTGCGGGGAAGGGTGGTGAATAACATGGCTGAGCAGAAACAGGGCGAAGGCCGCGTGGTGTTCTCGCGTCCGAAGTCGTTGCTGCCCGTGGTCACGAACTACTGCCCGGGTTGCCCGCACGGCATCGTGCATCGTTTGGTCGCCGAGGTCATCGATGAGCTTGATATCGAAGGCCGCACCGTCGGCGTCGCGCCGGTGGGCTGCGCCGTCACCGCGCCGGACTTCTTCGGTTGCGACATGATCGAGGCGGCGCATGGCCGCGCCCCGGCGGTTGCCACGGGCGTCAAGCGCGTGCTGCCGGGCAATGTGGTGTTCGCCTATCAAGGCGATGGCGACCTCGCCTCCATCGGCATGGCCGAGACCGTGCATGCGGCTACGCGCGGCGAGCATATCACCGTCATCTTCATCAACAACGCCATCTACGGCATGACCGGCGGGCAAATGGCTCCCACCAGCTTGCCGAACCAGGTGACGCAGACCAGCCCCTACGGCCGTGACGTTTCCACCGCCGGCTACCCGGTTCGCGTGTGCGAGCTGTTGAGCAGCCTTGACGGTCCGGCGTATCTGGAGCGCGTGACCGTGGACACGCCCAAGCATGTGCGCCAGGCCAAGCGCGCCATCAAGAAGGCGTTCCAGAACCAGATCGACGGCATCGGGTACTCGCTCGTGGAAGTGGTGTCAACGTGCCCCACGAACTGGGGTCTCACGCCGCAGGACAGCTTCGCGTGGATGCGCGAGAACATGCTGCCGTATTATCCGCTGGGCGTGTATCGCGATGTGGTTGCCGACGGGTTCGCCGATGCGGCGCAGGCCGCGGCCGCGCGCAGCGCCGACTGCCCGGTGGCCCATCCCGAGAAGTTTGCGGAAGCGAAGGAGGGTGCGCGATGAGCGAACCGAAACGTTGCATGCAAGCCGTCCTCGCCGGATTCGGCGGCCAGGGCATCCTGTTCGCCGGCAAGATCATCGCCAACGCCGGCCTGCTGGAGGACCGCGAGCTTTCCTGGCTTCCCAGCTACGGGCCCGAGATGCGCGGCGGCACCGCCAACTGCAGCGTGTGCATCTCCGATGACCCCATCGGAAGCCCGCTCGTGCTCAACCCCGATGTGCTCGTGGTGATGAACCAGCCGTCGCTCGATAAGTTCGAGCATAGCGTGCAGCCTGGCGGCCTGGTGATCGTGGACAGTACGCTTGTGCCGAACATCCCGGATATGCCCGGGGTCACGGTTTGTGCCGTGCCTGCCACGGCCATCGCCGAGGAGGCGGGCCTGAAGGGCTTGGCCAACGTCATCTTGGTGGGCAAGCTGTTCGCCGAGACCCGCTTCTGCAGCGAGGAGACAATCCGCGCGGCAGTGGCCGCCGTGGTCCCGGCGCGTAAGAAGGACAAGCTGGCAGGCAACCTGCGCGCCCTAGAGCTGGGTATGCAGGCCTAGTCTGTGACTGATATTGCTGGCTAATCGCATGGGCGGGACGGCCGCTTGGCGTGGCGTTCCGGGGATGCATGTGTGATTTGCGCTTGATGCCTTTGCTGCGCACGCATGCGCAATCTGCGTATGGTGTTGCGGCCGGGCTGCAGGTTCAAAACCGCGCGATAGCCTGGGCATGCGGGTGCACACCGCGCTCGATATCGCGAGCAGTTCGATAGTTTGGGTCCTGAAATCGATCCGAAGCCCAACCGGTAACCGATGGTGACCGGTTGGGCTTCGTTGTTTTCGTATGCGACAGCCGTTCCTTTTCGCTGAGATGGTTTTGGCTCGTTCGCATGTGGGCGCCCTCCCTTTTCGCCGAAAAGGTTTCGGAATCGTAGCTGCCAGCTAATGAAATCACACGGCCTTTTCCCTAGCATTGATATCGTTTCAGCACGTCAGTGCATCGTTTAGGGAAGGGGAATGCTCATGGAAACCAACACCGTGCAAGCCGCGCCGGCGCCACAGCCGTCGAAATCAGGGCTGGGAATCGCCGGCTTCGTTCTGGGGATCATCGCCCTGGCGACATCGTTTCTGCCCATCATCAACAATTTCTCGGCTTTGCTCGCCGCTATCGGCTTCGTGCTCGCGCTCATCGGCACGATCGCGTGCGTGAAAGGGCGCAAGTCGGGCAAGGGCCTGTCCATCGCCGGCGTGGTGATGAACGTCGTCGCCTTCGTTGTGGTGCTGGCCACGCAAAGCATGTACAGCTCGGCTATCGACGATGCGCTCTCCGGCACCTCGGTGGCGCCGCAGCCGGCAACCGAGCAGCCTGCGACCACCGCTCCTGCTTCCGATGAGGCCACCGAGAACAGCCAAGCAACGGCGGCGGGCAACTCCATTACGCTCAAAAACGGCCTCGTGCTCACGGTCGACGGCGTGGTCACCGGGCTGCAGAACTATGACGGAAAGCCGATCACGCAGGTAAGCGTGACCTACCAGAACAACGGCAACAGCCAGGCATCGTTCAATCCGTACGACTGGAAGGCCGAGGATGCCCAAGGTGCCCAGCGCTCGCAAGCGTTCTACACCGATGGCGACAACGAGTTGCATTCCGGCACCCTTGCCGCAGGCGGCACGGTTTCGGGCAACCTGTACTTCGAGGGCGATGTGGTGAAGGTGCTGTACGAGAACGCCTTTATCGGCCGCGGTTCGGATGTTTCCTGGGACATCGTTTAGGTTTCGCGAAAGGCCGTGCCCATCGGGTCGGGCGGTCGCGCCCGTATCCGATGGGCATTTGTTTGCTACTATGGAACCAAGGAAACGAAAACCGGCGAAGCGCAAAAGGAAGCGGCGAGTGAAAGAACCCATGACCGAGGACCTGCTCAACGAGCTGCTCGATTCGCCCGACCCTGCTGTGTTCGCGAGCAAGCATAAGCTTGCGTGCCGCAGCCTGCCCGATTATCTTCAGCAGCTGCTCGATGAGCGCGGTTTGAGGCGTCCTGAGGTGGTTCGTCAGGCCGGCATCAACCCCACGTTCGGGTATCAGATCTTCGTCGGCCAGCGCAACCCCTCGCGCAACAAGCTGCTGCAGCTGGCGTTCGCCATGAAGCTGTCGCTGCGCGAGACGAACCGCCTGCTGCAGGCGGGCAGCTGCAACGAGCTGTATTGCAAGAACCGTCGCGACGCCATCATCATCTTCTGCATCAACCATGGCGAAACGCTGCAAACCGTCGATGAGCAGCTGTACGCTTTTCGCGAGGACACCATCACCGAGTAGTTGGTAACGCCGTAGACGTTGCGTTTACGGTCCCGTTCGCAGCGTGCGGGCATTTGCGGTCCGACGTATCTGCTACCATCATCATCGTTATGAACGAATCCCTGCAACAACATCTTGACAGCCTTGCGCGCGATGAGTGCTATCGCGTGGATGCCGTATTGAAGGAAGGCCGCCTCGAGCGCACGGAACGCGTGTTCTTCGTCGGGGCCAACGGCGCCGAGCAGGGTCCCTACGTGCGTAAGGTGTTCGATGCCGAATCGGGGTTGGGCGGCGCGTACGGGCGGGTGCTGGCTGCGCAGCGTCTGGGGCAACGGTTCCTGCACCTGCCGCGCATCATCGATTGCTATTCGTTGGGCGAGCAGGATGCGGTGGTGATGGAGTTCGTGCCCGGACGCACGCTTGCCGACGAGCTCTATGAAACCGGTCCGTCCCTTGATGTGTCCAAGCGGCTGTTTCCCGGCATCTGCGATGCCATCGCCGAGCTGCATAACCGTTTCGATCCGCCGCTTATCCATCGCGACATCAAGCCATCGAACTTTATGGTGGAGGGTGGTACGGTCCTGGTGATAGACCTGGGCATCGCCCGCACCTTCGACAAGGACGCCGTGTGCGATACGAGCCATTTCGGCACGCGCGCGTATGCGCCGCCCGAGCAGTTCGGCTACGGGCAAACCGATGTGCGCAGCGATATCTATGCGCTGGGCATGCTCCTGTTCTACCTGCTGTGCGAGGAGACGCCTGCCCCCTCGACGGTTCAGCAGCGTTTGCGCGCGCATGGGGTTCCTGAATCGGTGCGCGATGTGGTGGCCCAGGCGACGGCTTTCGATCCCGCTGACCGTTTCGGGTCGGTGGCAGCGATGCGTGCGGCTTTCATGTACGCGGTGGGGCCGGCTGTGCCGTCTGCGGTACCTTGCGCCTCGGTATCGCGTGACGCCAAGGAGCGGGGAGGATTCAAGGCTTTCGTGCACGGCGCAAGAGCCGCCTTGCGATGGCTGTGGGAGTTTTGGTCCGGCATCGCGCACCGCCTGCCGTTAGGCGTGGGGGTGGCATGGGACATCCTGGTGGCCGCTTGGGGCGTGTTCATGGGCTACGCATGCATCGCCTCCGGCATGAACCCGCAAGGGGACATGGTGCGTTTGCCCGCGGTCGCATGCGCGGTATCGTATGTATGCGTGTGGCTGGGCATGGACTGGCCGATTCCGTTGCTCGTCGATACCCGGCCGCTAGAGAAGTTGTTCACGTGGTTTGAACGCCCTTCGCTCAAACAACGGGTGATCGCAGCAGCGGGCATGATGGGCATCGCGATGGTCGTCCTCACGCTCATCGGCATTCTTTTTTTGCGCGAATCTTAGTATTTGTTACTGCTATCCAACCATTTTTTGGAAAAAAGGCGCCGTTTATCGAATGGGGCCGCATCAGATTACGGTTCGGGTACAATTATTGACGAAATCACGTGGAGATGGATGGGTCCTGGTGGGCCCCGCGGCCTTCAAAGCCGTTGTGAGGCGCGCAGAACGTCTCGGGTGTGTTCGATTCGCACGCGTCTCCGCCATAGAAGACGCAAACAGGAGCCTTTCGGGGCTCCTTTTCATATGCGTCGTTTTTACTTGCCGAGCATTGCCGGTTATCGGGTTGATGGTTCGTTTTCCCTTCGCCCTAAAAGCGACGACGCCTCCCTTCCATACATAGCGGAAGGGAGGCGCGTGTATGCCCACCGTGCGCTTGAACGGGATTCGCGTTCGGCGGTGGGCGTCTGAATCGGTTTATTGCAACCCTGATCGGGCGTTTCCGGCTAGCTTGCCAGCTCGCGCATATCGCCGACACGGCGCGTGACGCCGGTATCATCGAAGTGCTCGAGCACGGGGATGGCGTGCTTGCGGCTCAGGCCCATGGCGTCTTTGAGGTCGGCCGCGGAAGCGGGGCCGTTGGCCAATGCGTCTCGAACTGCCTGCTCGAGTGCGGAAAGCGCAGCGGCGTCGAAGTAGAACTCTTCGCTGGCTTTGACGGCCCGGCCTTGCTTCTCCAGCAGCCCGAGTGCCTTGTATCCCTGCTTTGGCGCAAGGTCCGCTTGCTTGAGCAAATCGGCAACCGTAGGCGGTTTCGAACCCGCCGCAGCTAGCAGCTCGGCCAGCTTTTCGGCGTTGTCTTCCTCGAGCTTGCGAGCGCCGGCGCCGGCTTGCGGGTGGCTTATCATGCCGTCATCAGCCACGGCTTTGCCTTCCGCGCATGCGCGTGCAAGCACCGCATCGAAGGCGTCGGGCGCGCAGCGGGGCATGCAGGCTTGGCGCAGCGCCTCTTTCGACATGCCGGTTGCGGCGGGGTTTGCGCTATGGAAGCGAAGCAGCGAGTTCTCGATTGCCCCCGAAAGCTTCTGCAGCATGCGCTTGCTTGCGAACCGGACGTTCGCGCTCGCGGTCCCGGGCAGCTTCTCTGCGCCGCCGCGCTTTGCGAGTGTTTCAAGCTCATCTGCGGTTTCCGCAAGGGGAAACCCGGTTGCATGGGCGATATCGGCGGGTGTTACGGGAAACTCCGCCGCATCGAACGCGGATTGCACCGCTTTCGCGCCATCGCCTGTGCGCAGCGCGTCGAGCAGCGTTCGGTCCGCTTCGCTGACCGTAGTGGTGCGCTTCGGGTGGGCGCGCAAGACCACGCCGCCGCCGATCACGTGGACGGGGGAGTATGAGCGGATGACGAACCGGTCACCGTATGCAACCGGCAAATCACATTCAGTACGGATCTGCGCGGCGGCCGTCTGGCCGCGGGAGATGCTTTTCACGTCGTCCATGAGCAGCACGCGTCCGATGCATTCCGTGGTGCCGTGGGCAACGTGCACGCGGCAGCCGGTTTCAAGCGGCTTGTCCTGGTCAGGCAGGCCGAGATAGGTGATATCCGCATCGAAGTGGTCGGTGGGCGTGACGGCTTCTGGGGTGCAGATGAAGCTGCCCGGCCGCACGTCGTCGGTGGTCACGGCGTTCAGGTTCAACGCGGTGCGGTGCCCTGACGTTGCCTGCTCCACCGCCTGCCCGTGCACCTGGATGCCGCGGATGCGCGTGCGCAGGCCCGAGGGCAGCACCTCCACCTCGTCGCCAACGTGCGCGATACCGCTCCAGAGCGTGCCTGTGACCACGGTGCCGGCGCCCTTGATGGTGAAGCTGCGGTCCACGGGCAGGCGCATCGCCTCCTGCTCGGCGCGGCCGGCGGTGGCGCGGGCCGCAAGCTGTATGGCTTCCCGCAGCTCGTTCAGGCCCTGCCCGGTTCGGGCGGAAACGGGCACGATGGCGGCTTGGGCATACGGCGTCGATGCCAGGCGCGTGCGCACCTCGTCCTCCATGAACAACGCCCATTCCTCGTCCACTAGATCGCACTTCGTCAGCGCCACCACGCAGGTGGGCACGGCCAGAAGCTGCAGTACCGCCAAGTGCTCCTCGGTTTGCGGCATGATGCCGTCGTCGGCGGCGATGCACAGAAGCGCCACGTCGATGCCGGTGGAGCCTGCGATCATCTGGCGCACGAAGCGCTCGTGCCCCGGGACATCGACAACGCCCATGGCGCTTCCGTCGGGCAGCTCAAGCTGGGCGAAGCCGAGCTCGATGGTGATGCCGCGCTGCTTTTCCTCGCTCAACCTGTCGGGATCGGTTCCCGTGAGCGCCTGGACCAGGGTGGATTTGCCGTGGTCGATGTGGCCGGCGGTTCCGAGCACCAGGTCTCGTTTCGATTCGGTTGCCATAGCGCGCTACGACTCCTTTCGCCCTTTGATGGCCGCGAAATAGCTGGCGACGGCGCAAGCGATCTCGGGGATGTCCTCTTCGGTGATGGTGCGTGCATCGAACAGCACGCATTCGCGTTTGATGCGGCCGATCACGGGTACATCGCGGTTGCGCTGGAGGTGCTCCTCGCAGCTTTGCGCGTTGCCAGCTTCGAAGCGCATGCGCACGCAGAACGTGGGGATGTCGCACATGGGAAGCGATCCTCCGCCCGCGCGGCCCGTTTCCTCCACGATCTCAAGATGCGCTTGGCCGGGCATCACGCGCTCGGCCAAGGCTGCCATCAGCGCCTCGGCGCGTTCGCGCACCGTTTCGGCGTCCTCGGTGAGCATGCGCAGCGTGGGAATGCGGCGAAGCGCATCTTCGGGGTCCAGATACAGGCGCAGCGTTGCCTCGAGGGCGGCGAGCGTCATCTTGTCCAAGCGCAGCGCGCGGGCGAGCGGGTGCTTCTTCAGGCGGTCGATGTAATCCTTGCGACCCACCACGATGCCGGCCTGCGGGCCGCCGAGCAGCTTATCGCCCGAGAAGCTGACCAGGTCGCACCCCTCGGCAAGCGATTCGCGTACCGTGGGCTCGGCGTATTCGCCGAACACATCCAGGTGCATGAAAGCGCCGGAGCCCTGATCCTCGTAGACGAGCAGCTCGGGGCGGTCTTCGCTCGCGGCGGCACGTCGGGCGTTCTCCGCATCGGCGATGCGTCGCAGGTCGGCTTTCGAGACGCTTTCGGTGAAGCCGATCATGCGGTAGTTGGAGGGATGCACCTTGAGCAGCATGGCGGTGTCGGGCGTGATGGCTCGCTCGTAGTCGAAGGCGTGCGTCTTGTTCGTGGCACCGACCTCTACCATGCGGGCGTTGGATTGAGCCATGATGTCGGGGACGCGGAAGCTGCCGCCGATCTCGACGAGCTCGCCGCGGCTGACGATGGCCTCATGACCGGCGGCGAACTCGGCGAGCACCATCATGACGGCGGCGGCGTTGTTGTTCACGGCGATGGCAGCTTCGGCGCCGGTAAGCGCGCAGATGAGGTGCTCAACGTGGTTGTGACGGCTGCCGCGCGCCATGTTCTCGATGCTGTATTCGAGCGTGGAGTAGCCGCGCGCGGCCTCCACCACCGCTTGCACGGCGGGCTCGGCAAGCACGCTGCGGCCGAGGTTGGTGTGGATGACCACGCCGGTGGCGTTGATGACGCGCCTGAGGCTCGGGCGCAGCGTAGCCAGCGCACCGTTGACGGCGTCGGTCAAGATGGCCTCGACGTCTACCGCGTCCACCTCTCCCGCCAAGATGAGCTGACGGTGCGCATCCACGGCCGCACGGGCGCGGTCGACGAGCATGGAGCGGGGGACGATGGCCTCGAGCGCCTTCATGGGGGCGGCTTGCATAAGCTCTTCAACCTGGGGCAATGCGCGTAAAAGGTCGGTACGTGGTTCGGGCATGGATCCTCTTTCCTTATAGCGTGCGGCGGCGCCGTTCAAGGGGCGCCGCGGGTTTTCCGTAGCTCAATATAGCAGGCAAGCTCGCAACGGCTCGGAGCAAGGCGGTGAGTGCGCCAAATGCCCGGCAAATGCTATCGCAGACGGGTCAATTCGCGCCGTTCGCGCTAATGAGGACGTTTCACGCGCGTAGCCATGCAAAAATTATCGTGTTTTTCCTAAAGACGAAAGATTGCGAACAGGGGGAGGTTTCCATGGCAATGGATCAATCGGATGTGAAAGCCCTACGACCTGATGCGCTCGGCCCCGCCGAGATCGAGGCGAAGGCCGAGACGCTGGCCGTCGGCAAGGCCGGCATGGCAGGCGCGAAGTGCTTCGTGCTGGCAATGCTTGCCGGCGCGTTCATCGCGTTCGGCGCAACGTATTTCCTGGTGTTCCTGGGCGACTCGGCGGTGCCGTTCGCCGCTCAGCGCATGGTCGGCGGCATCTGCTTCAGCTTGGGCCTTGTGCTCGTGCTGTGCTGCGGAGCCGAGCTGTTCACCGGTAATATGCTCATGGTGACGGGCCTGGCTTCGAAGAAGATCAAGCTTGGCGGCCTGGTGCGCAACTGGGTCATCGTGTGGCTCGGCAACCTGGTTGGTTCGCTTATCGTGGTGGCGCTCATCTATTGGTGCGGCGTCGGCGCGATGAACGGCGGCGCCGTGGGCAACGCCATGGTGTCGGTGGCCGTCGGCAAGGTCACCCCCGATTGGCTCGTGCTCATGGCCAAGGGCATCATGTGCAACGTTATGGTATGCCTGGCGGTGTGGATCGGCTTCTCCGCGCGTACCGTGGTGGACAAGGTCCTTGGCATCATGCTCCCCATCAGCTTCTTCGTGGCTGCCGGCTTCGAGCACTGCGTGGCGAACATGTTCTTCCTGCCCACGGGCCTGCTCATGAAGTCCGCCGGGTTCGGCGCCGCGGTCGCCAACGCCGGTGCGCTTGACGTGACGGCCATCCTGTACAACCTGTCCGCCGCCACGGTGGGCAACATCATCGGTGGCGTCCTGGTAGGTCTTGCCTACTGGTTCGTGTACGCTAGGAACAGCGCGAAGTAGCATTGCGGTTGCGCATTCGCGTTAACATCGGCTTCGAAAACGGCACTTGCGGATTGCAGGTGCCGTTTTCGTTTTGCGCGGCGGCGCGGTTGGGCGGCGGTGCTATAGTCAATCGAAAGACGCGCCGTTTTCTGCCTTCGGGCGCGCATCATTCTGCATACGCAAGCACGCTTGCGTCACATGCGCATACCCTTTTGCGCCCGCATCATCACAGACGAGAAAATGAATAGAGGCTTTCATGCTCGAACCCGCAAACGAACCGGCGGTTCCTGTCGACCTGCCCGGGATCTACGACACCTTCGACGAGGCGCGCCGCGCCAGCTTCGTCAACGCCATGAACTACAAGCAGGAAGGTGGCAAGCTGTGCGGCTACCTGTGCTCGTACAGCCCGCTCGAGCTGGTGGACGCCGCGGGCGCGGGCGCGGTGGGCCTGTGCGGCATGAACAACGAGACCATCCCCGATGCTGAGACGGTGCTGCCGAAAAACCTCTGCCCGCTCATCAAGGGCACCTACGGCTTCGCGCTCACCGACAAATGCCCCTTCACCTACTTCAGCGACATGATCTTGGGTGAGACCACCTGCGACGGTAAGAAGAAGATGTACGAGCTGCTCGCAGACATCAAACCCGTGTACGTCATGCAGCTGCCCCAGGCCCGCAACCGCAGCTATGCCGGCGATATCTGGTATGAGGAATGCAAGCTGCTCAAACAGGAGCTTGAGCAGCGCTTCGACGTGGAGATCACCGACGAGGCGCTGCGCGAGGCGGTGCGTAAGCGCAACCGCGTTCGTCGCGCCGTGATGGACCTGTACAACCTGCAGCAAAACGAGCCCCCCGCCATGAGCGGCGTGGAGCTTATGGCCACTTTGCTGCGCGCAACGTTCAGCTTCGACGTCGATTCCTATGCGCAAACCCTCGAGGACCTGGCGGAAAAGCGCCGCAGCGCCTACGAGGCGGGGGAGCGCCCGGTTCCCGCCAGCGCCAAGCGCATCATGATCACGGGCTGCCCCACGGGCGGCGTCATCCAGAAGGTGGGCATGACCGCCGAACGCGCCGGCGGAGTGATCGTGTGCATAGACGATTGCTCCGGCGAACGCACGCAGGGCATGCTCGTCGACGAGGACGCGCCCGACATCCTGCGCGCCATCTCCGATCGCTATCTGCAGATCAATTGCTCGGTCATGTCGCCCAACGACGGCCGCATCGAGCATATGATGGACATGGTGGAGAAATACAAGGTCGACGGCGTGGTCGAAGTGGTGCTGCAGGCATGCCACACCTTCAACATCGAGGCCGTGCGCGTACAGCGCGCCTGTGAGCAGGCCGGCGTGCCTTACATGAAGCTTGAAACCGACTACTCCACCAACGATGCCGGCCAGGTGGAGACCCGCCTGGGCGCGTTCATCGAGATGCTGTAGCGGAAAGATTTGCGCAAGTGCGGCGCAAAACGCCGCGGAAAGGAGATGCTCATGGAGAAGCTCGATTGCAAGGGACAGGCGTGCCCGTTGCCCGTGGTGAACGCGAAGAAGGCCCTTGCCGGCATGGGCGAGGGCGCCCTTGAGGTGTTGGTGGACAACAAGACGGCCATGCACAACCTGGAGAACCTCGGTAAGTCGCTTAAGATCGAAACCGCTTCCGAGGAGCGTGGCGAGGCGGAGTTCGCCGTGACCTTTACGAAGGGCGCGCAGGCTGCCGCCGAGGTGTGCGAAGAGTGTCAGCCGCTCGTGCCGGCGGGCAGCAAGGTGGTCGTGCTGTCCAGCGAGTTCATGGGCGCAGGCGACGATGAACTGGGCGCCACGCTTATGAAGGCGTTCGTGTTCGCGCTTACCCAGCAAGACGAGCTGCCGGCGGCAATCCTGGCCTACAATGGCGGCGTGCATCTGACCGTCGAGGGCAGCCCCGTGCTCGACGATTTGAAAAAGCTGGCCGAAGCAGGCGTGGAGATCTTTAGCTGCGGAACCTGCCTCAACCATTTCGGCATCGCCGATAAGCTTGCGGTGGGCGAGGTGACGAACATGTACGTCATCGTCGAGAAGCAGCTTCAGGCCGGCGTCGTCGTGCGCCCCTAACCGTTGGCGGTATGTAGGATGCAGCGATGCAAAACGCCGCATGCGGTGGCGACGTTTCATTGCACGGCCGATGCGATGGCCGTGCAGGCCGCCGCGGCCGGCGGCTGCCTGCCGGGGCGCGTCATCCCGGTGCCTTCGGAGATCTCGGCAGGATGCGGCCTTGCTTGGAGTGTTCCTGCCGAGCAGCGCGATGCGCTCGAGCAGGCGCTTGAGCAGCGGGGGCTTGCCTACGAGGCCATCACCGAAGTGGATTTGTATTGAACGAAAGGGGAGCCGTCGTTTGACGGCTCCCCTTGTTTTACGTCTTGCTTGTTGCGGCTATATGCGCCGCCGGGTCAACCGGCGCATTGCCTGATGCACGGTTGTGCGCGGCGACTGATCGGCTCGCGCGTGCACCGGCCTTCGCGCTCACCAGTTCACGAAGATCTTGCCCGCCGGACCGGCTTCGAACGTTCCGATTCGGGAGGGTTTGCGCCCTTGGCGTTGCTCGCATTCCGCCTCGAAACGGCTTGCGTTCTCGGGCGGGATGGCCACGAGCAGGCCGCCGGAGGTTTGCGGGTCGCACAGCACGCCCATGCGGTCGTCGAACTCGAAATCGTCGATGCTGCCTTGCTCCACGAACGCGCTTGCCCAGTCGATGATGCCGAACGTCTTGCCGGGGCGGCAGTAATCGCACGAAAGCTCGTACACGCCGTCGAACAGCGGTAAAGCGTCCCAGTCCAGGCGCGCTGCGCACCCCGACGCTTCGAGCATCTCATGCAGATGCCCGGCAAGGCCGAAGCCGGTGACATCGGTGCAGGCGTGCACATCGCATTCCAGCATGGCCTCGGCGGCCGCGCGGTTAAGCTCCATCATGCCGTCGATGACCGGGCGCAGGTCCTCGTCGGTTCGCAGCTTCGCCCGCAGCGCGGCGTTCATGATGCCCGTGCCGAGCGTTTTCGTGTAGTACAGCGCATCTCCTGGCTGCGCCCCGCCGTTTCGCACCATGCGCTCGGGGTGCACCAGGCCAAATACGGAAAGGCCGTACTTGGGCTCGTCGTCCTCGATGGAATGGCCGCCCACTACGAACGCCCCGGCTTCGCGCACCTTGTCCGCGCCGCCGCGCAGCACGTCTCCCACCACTTCGGTGCCCATGCAGCTGGGGAAGGCCAGGATGTTGAGCGCGGTGACGGGCCTGCCGCCCATGGCGAACACGTCGGACAGGGCGTTGGCCGCGGCAACGGCGCCGAACTCGTACGGGTCGTCCACTACAGGGGTGAAGAAGTCGAGCGTCAGCACAGCGGCGTTGTCCTTGTCCACCTGCCAAACCGCGGCGTCGTCTGCGGTGTCGAAGCCTAGCAGCAGGTTCGGGTCGGGCACGGCCGGCGCGATGTCGCGTAAAATCTCGGAGAGGTCTCCCGGACCCCATTTTGCCGCTCAACCTCCCTTGTCGGTGAGCGTGGTCAGGCGTATGCGATCGCCGTCGCACATTGCGCCGTTCGCAGGGTTGTCCGTGCTCATGCGCGGTCCTTTCTTATGGGGTCAGGTTGGTATCATTGCCAGTATAGTATAGTCGGAACATGGTATGCATAGTTTTGCATCAAGGTCTAAGCGCGGCAACGGCGGAGCCTCATGGGACCGAAACCGAGGACAAGGAGCGACGTACATGGCGGGTATCGGCATCGATATCGGATCGACGGCTACGAAAGCCGTCGTCGCGGACCCTTCGGGCGCTATCGCGTTCAAGCTGGTCATCCCCACCGGGTTCTCCAGCGTGGAAGTTGCCGAGCAGGTGCGCTGTGCGCTTTCCTGCGAGGGCTTCGAAGTGGGCGAGATGCCGGTGGTCGCCACGGGGTACGGCCGTGTGGCCGTGCCGTATGCCAACAAGGTGGTCACCGAGATCACCTGCCACGCTCGCGGCGCGGCGGCGCTCTTCGGCGAAGACGGCACCGTCATCGATATCGGCGGGCAGGACACCAAGGCCATCGGCCTTGCCGGCGGCAAGGTTCGCAAGTTCGTCATGAACGACAAATGCTCTGCGGGAACCGGTCGCTTCTTGGAGATCATGGCCGACCGATTGGCCGTAAGCCAAGCCGAGCTTGCCCGCTTGGCGGCGGCAGGACAGCCTACCGTCATCTCCAACATGTGCACGGTGTTCGCGGAATCCGAGGTCATCTCCTTGGTGGGCAAGGGCGAGCCGCGCGAGAACATCGCGCGCGGCGTCATCGATTCGGTTGTGGCGCGCGTGTGCACGCTGGTGGGGCAGGTCCCTGCGGCGCGATATCATCTTACGGGCGGCTTGTGCGAAAACGATTACGTTCGCGCACGCTTGGAGGCCGAGTTGGGCGCGCCGGTGGGTTCTTGCCCCGACGCGCGTTTCGCGGGGGCCTTGGGCGCGGCTATCATCGCCGCCGAGATGGCAGGCGCAGCGTAGCGTTTCGCGCCGTTGCCGACGTTGCTGTTCGCGGATGGGCTGTGCGGCTTTCGCCTTGCGGTTTGACCTGCGCGTTTCGCGGGCGCATCCGCCGGCTCCATCTATTTGCAGAACGCTCTCAGGGTGCCGGTGAAAATCGGTAACCGTTATCTCTTTCGATCGATAGGGCACAAATCATGATCTATCTAGACAATGCGGCCACCACCATGCACAAGCCCCAGGCCGTCATCGATGCGGTGTGCGGCGCCATGACGTCGTTCGGCGGCCCTGGGCGCGGTTCGCACCAGGCGGCGCTCGATGCGAGCATGGCGGTGTTCGGGGCTCGGCAGGCGGTTTCCGACCTGCTCGACGCTTGGGGAGCCGGCAGCGTTTCGTTCGCCTTGAACGCCACCATGGCTCTCAACATCGCCATCGAAGGGTTGTTGCCTGCGGGCGGCATCGCGGTTACCACGGCCGCTTCACACAACTCCGTGCTTCGCCCGCTCAATCGCGCGCGCGATGAGCGCGGCTGCCAGGTGCGCGTCGCCGCCATCCTGTCCGATGGCTCGCTTGACTGGGAATCCTACGAGCGAGCGCTTGTCGGCGCCAGCCTGGTCGTGGTCACGCATGCCTCGAACGTAACCGGCGATGTGTACGACATCGAGCGCATGGCCGCCTTCGCCCATAAGGCCGGCGCGCTGTTCGTCCTCGATGCGGCGCAGACGGCCGGCGCATGGGCGTTCTCGGCATCGGGCATCGGCGCCGACGTCGTGTGCTTCACCGGACATAAGAGCCTGTACGGGCCGCAGGGCACCGGCGGGCTGTGCGTGCGCCCGGGCCTTGATATCGCCCCGCTTGTGGAAGGCGGTTCGGGTGTGCATAGCTTCGACGCGCGCCATCCGCGCTTCATGCCCGAGGCGCTCGAGGCGGGTACGGCAAATGCGCACGGCCTGGCGGGCCTTGCGGCGGGGTGCACCTGGCTGAACGAGCGCGGCGTGGCCGACGTGCAAGCGCATATCGAAGGGTTGGTCGCGCGTTTCCTGGACGGTGTGGCGGATATCCGCGGCGTGCAGGTCCTCGGCGGCGGATCGGGCCGGCGTTGCGGCATCGTGGCTGTCAACGTCGGCGATGCCGATTCCGGCGAGATTGCCGATAGGCTGGCGCAGGGATGGGACGTGTGCGTCCGCCCCGGCGCGCACTGCGCCCCGCTCATGCACACGGCGCTCGGCACGCAGCAGCAGGGCATCGTGCGCTTCAGCTTCGGGGTCATGAACTCGCCGCAGGATTGCGATGCAGCCCTGAACGCGTTGCGCGATATCGCCTGCTCATAGGGCTTTCCGCCACGTTCCCGAACCCAACGCTTCCAGATTCCGAAAGGACCTTCATGCGCATCCTCTGCATCTCCGCCCAAAAGCCCGATAGCACCGGCAGCGGCGTGTACCTGGCCGAAACGGTCGCCTCCATGGCCGCCGCCGGGCACCAGGTGGCCGTCATCGCAGGCATCGATAAAGACGACTCCCCGCAGCTCGCCCCCGGCGTCGAGTTCCTTCCGGTGCGCTTCCGCACCCCCGAGCTGCCGTTTCCCGTGTGCGGTATGAGCGACGTCATGCCCTACGAGGCCACGCGTTACCGCGACATGACGCCGGAGATGATCCACGCCTTCCGCAGCGTGTTCGGGCAGCGCATCCGCCAAGCGGTGCTCGACTTCAGGCCCGATGCGATCATCTGCCATCACCTGTATTTGGCGTGCTCGACTGCGTGCGATGTGCTCGACGAGTTAGCCGGTGAAAATCGGTCACCGGACACGCATGGGGAAGCAGCGGGTCGGAAGGCCCGTCCGTGCCCGATCTGGGCGGTTTGCCATTCCACCGACCTTCGCCAGCTGCGTAACCATGATCTGGAGAAAGACCGCATCGTGGCAGCTGTCCGCTCGCTCGATGGCGTGATGGCACTGCACGAGGCGCAGAAGGCCGAGATCGCCGAGTTGTTCGACCTGCCTGCCGATCGCATCCACGTCGTGGGGACCGGTTACAACTCCCAGGAGTTCGCTCCTCGTGGCGGTCTGCGGGCCGCCCGTCCGTTGCGCGTGCTGTACGTGGGCAAGATCTGCCGCGCCAAGGGCGTGGAAAGCCTTATACGCGCCATGGATCTGCTTTCTCTCGACCAGCAAGCCGTGGAGCTGCGGTTGGTTGGCGGTTACAGTGACCAGGCTCAATACGACCGTATCGTGAAGCTGGCCGGCAGTTGCCGTTTCCCAGTGGTGTTCGGCGGCCGCGTTTCTCAAGACGACCTGGTGCTTTCCTATAATGAAAGCCACGTGTTCGCGCTGCCCTCGTTCTTCGAGGGACTGCCGCTTGTGACGGTGGAGGCGCTTGCGAGCGGATGTCGCGCGGTGGTCACGAGCCTGCCCGGTATCCGGCCGTGGCTCGATGCAAGCCTCGCCGATGCCCCCGTCTCGTTTGTGGAGCCGCCGCGTATTCAGGGCGTCGACGTCCCCGTTCCCGAGGATCTGCCGGCCTTCGAGCAGCGCCTTTCGGATGCGCTGCTCGAACAGCTTCAAGCGGCGGCGGAGCGACCCCTTGAGGGAACCGGGTTCGACGCCACCGCCGTGTCGTGGGACTCGCTGGCCGCCCGCATGACCGAGCTGATCGGCTAGAATCTGCGCGAATCGCATCGGCGGGCGGGTTGCGCCGTCGGCTAACGCCCGCCGATGGCGTTTCATTGCATAAAAACCGACCGCTCGGATCGTTTTTTCGATATTCGGGGTTGTCAAACCGGGCCGGTCCGCATAAACTTCCAACAGTTCCTTTAAATGCGGTACAGAGAGACCGACAAGGTAACACCCGAATCGCTCGCTTTCACAAGAGCGGATCTGAGATGAAGCCTTTGTCAGCCGCAAAGGCGTTTTTTATGCCTTGCGACATGGCGTCAAGGTTCGGGCGGGCCGAAAAACTCGGCGGCTTTCCCGAAAGACGTGTCTGTCTGTACGCACTCGACTAGAGAAAGGGTGTGTATGACTGACGCAGGGACGGTCAAAAACGTCTGCATGGACGCAGACGAGATCGAGCGCTCTCTGGTGCGCATCGCGCATCAGATCCTCGAGACCAACAAGGGCGCGGACAACCTCGCGCTCGTCGGCATCGTCACGCGCGGCGATCTGCTCGCCAAGCGCCTGGCTGAGAAGATCGAGCAGATCGAGGGCACGAAGGTGCCGCTCGGCAAGCTTGACATCAGCTTCTACCGTGACGACTTCGCCACCCACTTCGCCCCCGAAGTGCATTCCACTGAAATCGACTTCGATATGGACGGCAAGGACGTCGTGCTCGTCGACGACGTGCTCTTCACCGGCCGTACCATCCGCGCTGCGCTCGACGCGCTCATGGACATCGGCCGCCCGGCTCGCGTGGAGCTGGCCGTGCTGGTGGACCGCGGGCATCGCGAGCTTCCCATCCGCGCAGATTACGTCGGCAAGAACGTGCCTTCCGCCGCACAGGAGAACGTGCGCCTGTTCCTGGAGGAAGTGGACGGCAAGTCCGAGGTCGAGATTCTGGAAATGTCCGACGGCGCGCACATCGGCGCCGCACCGCTGGGAGGTGAATAGGGAATGGCTTTCAACCATAAGCATCTTATCGACATCACGGAGTATTCCGCCGATGACATCATGGCCATCCTGGAAACGGCCGTGAAGTTCAAGGAGGTCAACGAGCGCCGCATCAAGCAGGTGCCCACGCTCAAGGGCTTCACCGTGGTCAACATGTTCAACGAGCCGTCCACTCGTACGCGCTCGAGCTTCGAGATGGCCGAGAAGCGCCTGTCCGCCGCAAGCCTGAACTTCGGCGGCAGCTCCACCTCCTCGGTCAAGGGCGAGAGCCTGGTGGACACGGTGGAAACGCTGTGCTCCTACAAGATCGACATGATCGTCGTGCGCGACAAGCACGCCGGTGTGCCGCGCAAGATCGCCGATGTGTCCGGCGTCCACGTCATCGACGCAGGCGACGGCAAGCACCAGCATCCCACGCAGGCGCTGCTCGACCTGTACACCATCTGGCAGACCAAGGGCCGCCTCGACGGCCTGAAGGTCGGCGTCGTCGGCGACATCGGGCACTCCCGCGTGTGCGGCAGCCTTATCCCGGCACTGAAGATCATGGGCTGCGAGGTCACCGCCATCGCCCCGCCCACGCTGCTGCCCGCTCGTCCCGAGGTGCTCGGCGTCGACCATATCTCGCATAACATCGACGAGGTGCTCCCCGAACTCGACGTCGTGTACATGCTGCGCATCCAGCGCGAGCGCCTCGAGGGCGCGCCGTACCCCAGCCTGCGCGAGTACAACATGCTCTACGGCCTCACCGAGAAGCGCAACAAGCTCATGCGCCCCGACTGCATCGTCTGCCATCCCGGCCCCATCAACCGTGGCGTCGAGCTGGATTCCTTTATGGCCGACCACCCGGAGCGTTCGGTCATCCTTGACCAGGTCTATGCCGGCATCCTGACCCGCATGGCCGCCCTGTACCTGCTGCTTGGAGGGAGCGAAGATGGCATTACTGCTTAAGAACGCGCACGTGATCGACCCGCAGGTCGGTCTGAACGAAACCGCCGACATCCTCATCCGCGACGGCAAGATCGTCGAGATCGGCCAGGGCCTTGCCCTGGAGAAGGGCGTCGAGCGCGACCTGGCCGGCAAGATCGTCGTCCCGGGCCTGGTGGACATGCACGTGCATCTGCGCGAGCCGGGCTTCGAGCAGAAGGAAGACATCGCCAGCGGCACCCGCGCCGCAGCCCATGGCGGCTTCACGGCGGTTTGCGCCATGCCCAACACCAACCCGGTCGTCGACAACGCCGTCGCCGTCGAGTATGTGAAGTCCATCGCCGCTCAGGCCGGCAAGTGCCGCGTGCACGTGTCGGGCTCCTGCTCGCAGGGCCTGAAGGGCGAGACGCTCTCCGAGATGGGCGACATGGCCGCACACGGCGCCGTCGCGTTTACCGATGACGGCCGTGGCATCCAGGCCGCCGGCATGATGCGCCGCGTCATGGATTACGCCAGTCAGTTCGGTCGCGTGGTCATGAGCCACTGCCAGGACGAGGACCTGGTCGGCGATGGCCAGGTCAACGAGGGCGTCGCCTCTACGCGCCTGGGCCTTCTGGGTTGGCCGGCGGAAGGCGAGGAGCTGCAGATCGCTCGCGACATCGCCCTGTGCCGCCTGACCGGCTGCAAGCTGCACATCCAGCACATCTCCACCGCTCGTGGCCTTGACATGGTGCGCGCCGCGAAGGCCGAGGGCCTGCCGGTCACCTGCGAGGTCACCCCGCATCACCTGTTCCTCACCGAGGACAACATCGGCGACGATTACTCCACGGCGCTTAAGGTCAACCCGCCGCTGCGCACGGCTTCCGACGCCGAGGCCCTTATCGCCGGCGTGGTCGACGGCACCGTCGACGCCATCGTCACCGACCATGCCCCGCACACCGCATGGGAGAAGGACCGCGAGTTCGAGTTGGCGCCGTTCGGCATGATCGGCTTGGAGACCAGCCTCAGCCTGGTCATCACCAACCTGGTCGCCACCGGCAAGATCACCTGGGAGCGTATGACCGAGCTCATGGGCGCCAACCAGCGCGCTATCCTGGGCGTGGAACGCGTGGCCCTCGAGGCCGGCAGCACCGCCGACCTGACGGTTATCGATCCTGAGGCCGCCTGGACCGTCGACGCCGCTGACTTCTGCAGCAAGGCGAAGAACTCCGGCTTCATCGGTGCCCAGCTTACCGGCCGCGCAACCGACGTGTACGTCGGCGGCTACGCCACCATGGAAGACGGCAAGATCGTCGAATAGCGCAGAGTTTTACCAGCGCATATAACGAAGGGGTGCCCCGGAAAGTATCCGGGGCACCCCTTTTTGCGTTCGCGGTAGTAAAACGTGCGGACTCGGTTTGGCGAGGGCGATGTCGTTGGATCGCTGGTCGGTGCGTTCGCTGTTGTCGACCCGTTCGTGGGCAGGCGCGTTCACGAACGGCCTCGAACGCCGCTTGGACAAAGGCATGACCATGGCATTCTGTCATACCTTCGGCTTCGCTGCCGTATATTCGCGTTACTTGCGCAGCGCCTTCGTTGCGAAACCGGGAATCATGAACACCATGGAGATGGCGAAACCGACCATCAGCACAGTGCTCAGCGGCAAGCTGTTGGCGATGGTGCTCATGGCGATGCTCACCACGGTGGACCCGACATAGCCGGTGAAGTTGATGAGCGACACTACGCTGGCGCTGTCGGCGGGGTCGCTGTAGCTGATGAGCATGTGCATGCTAGCCGACAGCAGGATGCCGGTGGAAATGCTGAAAACGCCATCGGCGATCAGGAACGGCACCGTCATGCCCTTCGTGAGCGTAACCCACAAGATCGCGTAGCTGACGCACAGCAGCGCCGTTCCGCCGTATACGGCGAATCGCGTGGTGGTGCGTGCGGACATAGGGCCGCCCAGGGCGCTTGGGGCCATGGCCAGCGCGAACATGAGCGCAGGGATCAGCGGATCGGTCGATTGGAAGTACGACACAGCGGCAGGCGTGGACAACGACTGGAAGAACACGCCCGTGCCCCATGCCGCGATATAGCATCCTGCGGCAAGCGGGAACACCGGGCGAAGGTTCTTCGGGATATGCACCAGCGGCTTGATGGCCTTGCGGATGGTGATCCGCTGCGTGACCGTTTCCTGCGCAAGCGGAAGCAGGATGGCGTTGAGCATCATGAGCACGATGAGCACGGCGAACATGGGGATATAGTTGCGCGAGAACGTGGCGTAGACGCCGATGCCCAAAGACCCGATCATCATGCCGATCAGGCATCCAGTGCTGGCGATGGTGGTGCCGAAGGTGCGATAGCGCTGCGAGGTGCAATCGAGCATGAAAGCCGAGGTTGCGCTCATGGTAAGACCGCACGATACGCCTTGCACCATACGGGCGATCTGCAAAGCGGCTCCGTTAGGAAGCCAGATATACAGCGCGCAGGCAAGCGAGCCGAATAGTAGGGCAGCGGCCACAAGCGGCCTGCGACCGAGCGCATCTGAGAGCGACCCTCCTAGGAACAACGTGGTCAGCACGCCGGTAAGATAGGAAACCATGGTCAGAGAGATGTCGGCGTCAGTCAGCCCCAGGGCTATCTTGTACTCGGCATACAGCGGCACGGGCACCGCCACCGCGGCGAAGGTCAGCAGCATGGCGCACGCCGCGATGATGGCGCTTCTCAAGTCTTTCGCGTTCGATGCTCCGCAGTTTTCGGTCATGTCCCCTCCTCGTCATTGCTAGCCCGTCGCATTGCATGGGGGAGCGTCGAAACGCATTTCCCTATCCGGACGCGAAGGCTCTTTTGCTTACTGTTATCGTTGATGTTTGGCCATCGATATGCATCCCGGCACGATCGAGATGGCAGCAAGAAGCGCGATGAAGGCATACACCGTTGCCAGATCGAATGTGGCGGTGAGCCCTGTCTGAATGGTCGACACCACGGTCGACCCCACGTAGCCGGTCAAGTTGGCGAGCGTTACCACGCTGGCGTTTTCCTGCGGGGTGGATGCGCTGATGAGCATATGCAGGCTCGAGGATAGGATCATGCCCGTAGTGACCGCGAACACCACCTCGAGCACCAGATAGGGGACCAAAAGCCCCAAAACCATGCATACCCCTAACGCCACGACGGCCCCGAACATGATGATGTAGCCTACGATCATAGAGGATCGCGTGCCCATGCGTGCTGAAACAGGGCCTCCAAGCGCGCTCGGCGCCATGGCCAACGCGAGCACCAGGGAGGGGATGAGCGGATCGGTTGCCCCGAAGTAGTCGACCGAGGCAGGCGTGGAAAGCGACTGGAAGAAGAAGCCGATCGACCAGGTGGAGATATAGCCGCCGGCCACGATGGGGAGCAGCTTGCGAAGATGCGCCGGCACGTGCGTCATCGGTTTAACGGCTTTTTTCCAGGTGATGCGGTTGTGCACCGTTTCGGGCGTGAAGGGGAGGGCGAGCATCGTGGCAAGCATGATCACGGCCATCACCGCGAACACCTGCCAGTAGGCGGTGGAAACGGTGGCGAAAAACCCGATGCCCAGCGATCCGACGGTAAGCCCGATCAGATACCCTGTGCTTGCGATGGTCATGCCGAACGTGCGATGGCGCTCCGACGTACAGTCGATCACGAACGCGGAAGTGGCGCTCATGGAAAGCGCGCAGGAAACCCCCTGCACAAAACGGGCGAATTGCAGCATGGGCCCGCTTGAGAGCCCGATGAACAGCAGGCAGCCGGCAACGCCGCAGGCAAGCGCGGCGCCCACCGTGGGCCTGCGCCCGGAAGCGTCGGACAGCGATCCGGCGAAGAACAGGACGGAAAGCACGCCGAACAGGTACATGACGATGGTCATGGAAACGTCGGAGGCGGAAAGACCCAGCTGTTGCTGCCACGTGGCGTAAAGCGGGATGGGCGCGGAGGCGGCCGCGAACACGGTTACCAAAGCCACCGTTCCCACGATGGCGCCGCGCATCGCACCTGGAGGTTGGCTTGTCGCCTGTTCGTCGATTCCCATCGGTTTCCCCTTCCCGATTCCGGAATATTTCCCCATATACCGAACATCCTACTACGTATGGGAGGTTCCCCTCAATGGGAAAGCGGGCCAAAATCCGCGTCCCACCAGGGGTTTATGTGCGCTTGCACAAAATCGGCAGTCGATTGCAATGCATATTACGTTAACAATAGGTAATATAACTGCATAACATAAAGGGAAACAGCTATTCAGATGTATACTCCTCCAAGTCCTTTAAGGGCGGTACGGAGAGACCGAAAAGGAATATGGCAGGCAATGGCCGGCTTTGATTACATGGTGTTCGGCCCACGACGTGGGGGTTTTGCCTTGCGGAGTCGGTGCGCGCTTGCCATCACGAAAGGAGTTGCATGTGAGCAACATCACGGAACAGCTGCTTCGCGGGACCTCGAAGGGGGTTGGCGCGAAGGCTGCGTTGGCTTTAGAAGATGGCACGGTGTTCTTCGGCACCTCGTGCGGTGCCGCGGGGGAGGCTTTTGGCGAGATATGCTTCAACACCTCGCTTGAGGGGTATCTCGAGGTGATCAGCGACCCCAGTTATGCGGGCCAGATCATTACGCTGACGTATCCTCAAATCGGCAACTATGGCGTGAACCTCGAGGACGCGCAATCGGGCAAGCCCGCCTTGCAGGGCCTTGTCGTTCGCGATATGTGCGCAACGCCGAGCAATTGGCGCAGCGATATGTCTGTTGGCGAGTACTTGCAACGCAACGGCGTGGTGGCCATCGAGGGCGTGGACACGCGCGCGCTTGTGCGCCACGTGCGCGACCATGGTGCCCAGCGCGCGATCATCTCCACCGTCGATGATGACGTGGAAAGCCTGCTCGCGAAAGTGCGCGCGAGCGAGAGCCTCGTGGGGCAAAACCTTGCCGCCACGGTGTCTTGCAAACGCCCTTATGAACATGCTGCCGGCGATGTGCCGAATAGCGTGCTTTTCGCCTTGACCGAGGCCCCCTCAGCCCGTTTCAACGTCATTGCCTACGATTGCGGCGTGAAGCGCTCCATCCTCGACGGGCTCGTGCGCGCCGGATGCTCGGTCACGTGCGTGCCGTGGGATACGCCTGCCGAGGACGTTCTCGCGCAGCATCCCGATGGCGTGTTCTTAAGCAACGGACCCGGCGATCCAGATGCGGTCTCGGGCACGTATTCCCAGGTTGAGAAGCTGATCGGTAAGGTGCCGATGTTCGGTATCTGCCTGGGCCATCAGATGATGGGCAAAGCCGCCGGCGCCGATATCGAGAAGCTCAAGTTCGGTCATCGAGGCGGCAACCATCCCGTGATGAACCTCCTCACGCGCCGCGTGGAGATCACGGCGCAAAACCATGGGTTCGGGGTGCTGTTCCCCAGCATGGGCGAGCTTGTGCCGGAGCTGTCGGGCGGGCATACCGAGCATCATGATGACCTGCGCTTTTGGGTACGCGACGGCATCGCTCCCGTTGTGCGGAACGAGCGCTTCGGGCGTATCCAGCTGACCCATGTCAACCTCAACGACGGCACGGTGGAGGGCGTGGCGTTTCTGGACGTGCCCGCGTTTTGCGTGCAGTACCATCCCGAGGCCGCGCCGGGCCCGACTGATGCGCACTATCTGTTCACGGCGTTCGCGCGCTTGATGGAAGGACGCAAGGATTATCTGGACATCGACATCGCCGCCGACCGCTTGGCGGGTTGGCGGTTCGGCGCCGAAGCAGCGAAGGAGCTCACGAATGCCTAAACGCAACGATATCGAAACCATTCTGGTCATCGGCTCGGGTCCTATCGTCATCGGTCAGGCGTGCGAATTCGATTACTCCGGCACACAGGCGTGCAAGGTGCTCAAGGACGAGGGCTATCGCGTGGTGCTTGTCAACTCCAACCCGGCGACCATCATGACCGATCCCGCCATGGCCGACCGCACCTATGTCGAACCTATCACCGCCGAGTTCATCGAGCGGGTCATCGCCCGCGAGCAACCGGATGCGCTTTTGCCCACCTTGGGCGGGCAAACCGGCTTGAACGCGGCGGTTGAGCTGGCCGAATCCGGCATTCTGGAGAAATACGGCGTTGAGATGATCGGCTGCGACCTTGATGCCATCAACCGCGGCGAGGACCGTAAGCTGTTCAACGAGTGCATGGCAGAGCTTGGCATCGAAACGGCCCGCAGCGATTATGCATATCGCGTCGAGGATGCGCTTGCCATCGTGGAAAAGCTCGGATATCCGGTGGTTTTGCGCCCGAGCTTCACCATGGGCGGCGCCGGCGGCGGCATCGCGCACAACGAGGAGGAGCTGCGCTTGATCGTTTCGCAGGGCCTTGAGCTGTCGCCTGCCGGCGAGGTGCTCGTTGAAGAATCCATCGAAGGCTGGAAAGAATACGAGATGGAGGTCATGCGCGATAAGGCCGGAAACGGCATCATCGTCTGCTCTATCGAGAACCTAGACGCCATGGGCGTGCATACGGGCGACTCTATCACCGTCGCCCCTGCTCAAACGCTCAGCGATGTGGAGTACCAGCGCATGCGCGCGGCAAGCCTCGCCATTCTCGAAAAGGTGGGCGTGGAGACGGGCGGGTCGAACGTGCAGTTCGCGGTGAACCCGGATAACGGGCGCATGGTGGTCATCGAGATGAATCCCCGCGTGTCGCGCTCGTCGGCGCTTGCTTCCAAGGCCACCGGTTTCCCCATCGCCAAGGCTGCGGCGCGCCTTGCCGTCGGGTACACGCTCGACGAGATCGTCAACGACATCACCAAGGCCACGCCGGCATGCTTCGAGCCATCCATCGACTACTGCGTGGTGAAGGTCCCGCGTTTCGCGTTCGAGAAGTTTCAGGGCGCGGACGATGTCCTGTCCACGCGCATGAAGGCAGTGGGCGAGGTCATGGCGATCGGGCGTACGTTCGAGGAGGCGCTGGGCAAGGCCATGCGCTCGTTGGAGAACGGCCGCTCGGGCTTGAACGCCGATGGCAAATGCAAGGACGTTTTGGAGCAGGACGGCTTCGATGAGCTGGTCGGGCGCCCCACGCAAGACCGCATCTTCTACATGGCAGAGGCGTTGCGACGCGGGTGGAGCACGCAGCGCATGCATGAGGCTACGGGCATCGACCCATGGTTCATCGATCGCATGCGCGATATCGTCACCGTCGAGGAGAACCTTCGCGGGATGTCGCTTGATCGTCTTGATGCGCAAGCGTTCCGCCTGTTGAAGCGCATGGGCCTGTCTGATGTGCAAATCGGGCACCTGACCGGCTCCGATGAGCTTGAGGTGCGCGCTTGCCGCAAGCGTCTCGGCGTCGTGCCGGCGTTCAAGACGGTAGATACCTGCGCTGCGGAGTTCCCCGGTACCACGGCATATCACTACAAAACCTACGATGTGGACGAAAACGAGGCCGTGTCCACGTCGGGTCGCAAAAGCGTCATGATCTTGGGTGCCGGGCCGAACCGCATCGGGCAGGGCATTGAGTTCGATTACTGCTGTGTGCATGCCAGCTATGCGCTACGTGACGCCGGGTTCGAGACGATCATGGTCAACTGCAACCCTGAGACCGTGTCGACCGACTACGATACCTCCGACAAGCTGTACTTCGAGCCGCTCACGTTCGAGGACGTCATGGACATCGTCGATATCGAGCAACCCGAGGGCGTGGTGGTCACGTTAGGCGGGCAAACCCCGCTGAAGCTGGCGGCGGCCCTGCAAGAAGCCGGCGTCAACATCATGGGAACGAAGCCCGAGGCCATCGACCTTGCCGAGGACCGCGACCGGTTCCGCGCCGTGTGCGACGAGCTCGACATCGCCTATCCGGCCGCCGGGCAGGCGACCACCTTCGAGCAAGCGCGAAAGGTCGCGGCCGACATCGGATTCCCGCTGCTCGTGCGCCCGAGTTATGTGCTCGGCGGTCGCGGCATGGGCATCGTCTATGACGACGGCCAGTTGAAGCGCTATATGGCGGAAGCGGCCAAAATCACGCCGGATCATCCGGTGTATCTCGACCGGTTCCTCGAGGGAGCCGTGGAGCTGGACCTTGACGCCCTGTGCGATGGCACTGAGACCTATGTCGGCGCGATCATGGAGCACATCGAGATGGCGGGCATCCATTCCGGCGACTCGGCGTGCTGCACGCCGCCGTTCTCGCTCTCGGACGCCATTCAGGCGCAGTTGCGTTCCATCGCGCGCCGCCTGGCGCTCCGTTTGGGCGTGGTGGGCCTGCTCAACATTCAATTCGCCATCAAGGACCAGGTCATCTACATGATCGAGGCCAATCCGCGCGCCAGCCGCACCGTGCCGTTCGCCTCGAAGGCGACCGGGGTTCCCTTGGCCCAGGCAGCAGCCCGCATCATGGCGGGGGAAAGCATTGCCGACCTGCACTTGCCCAGCGACGAGCGTCGCCTTGATCATTTCAGCGTCAAGGAGGCGGTCATGCCCTTCGGCCGGTTCCCGGGTGCGGATACCATCCTTGGACCTGAGATGAAGTCGACCGGCGAGGTTATGGCCATCGCGGAGAACTTCCCCTGCGCGTTTGATAAGACGCAGCTTGCCATCAGCTATAAGCTCCCCGAAGGGGGGACGGTATTCGTGAGCGTGTGCGATCGCGACAAGCGCGGCATCGTGCCCATCGCGCGCGATTTCGTGCGCCTCGGCTTCCATATCGTGGCAACCGATGGCACATCGCGTACGCTGCGGGCTGCCGGTGTAGACTGTACACCGGTCAAGAAGATCAGCGAAGGCGCGCCCAACGTGCTCGACATGCTGGTCGCCGGCGAGATCGCGCTGATGATCAACACGCCGTTCGGTCATGCCACCCGCGATGATGGCTATGAGCTGCGAACCGAGGCGGTCAAGCACGGCGTCACGCAAATCACCACGCTTTCCGGCGCCCAGGCCATGGCAGCCGGCTTGGAGGCCATGCGCGCGAACGGGTTGACGGTGATTGCGCTGCAAGATCTTCCGCAACATCCTTTGCCGCTAGAGGGGGATCCGGTCATGTAAGGTGCATCGCCCTGCCGGTGCGAACCGGCGGGGGGATAGGCGACGGGAGCGCGTTTCGTGCGGCGGCATTTCGCATGCTGCGCGAGGCGCCGTCCACGTCGCCTTTTTTTTCGCTCGTCGCATCTTATCTGCCCGCGCATGGGCGCTTCGGGCGCGCTCGTGGTCCGTTTGCGTTCGAACTGTCGGCTTTGCGCTTGCAAGCTGCAGCAATGGTACAATCGCTTCCAACGTAGCAAGGGCCGCATCGCGGCCATCGTGACGGAAGGAGCCCTGTGGCGCTTGTGAACGAGCGGGTCCGCATTCTGGAGAACGAGTGCGTCGGCCCGAATCTGTATCTCATGACGCTTTCCTCGCCGGCCATCGCGGCCGCGATCGAACCCGGTCAGTTCGTGCATATGAAGATTCCCGGAATGGAGGGCCACGTGCTGCGCCGTCCGTTCTCGGTGTATGCGGCCGATGCGGCCGGCGGTACGCTCGATGTGCTGTATCAAACGGTGGGTTTCGGCACGAACCATCTTGCCGCGCTCGCGCCTGATGTGGCCAACGAAATCGAATCTGCCGAGCTCATCGGGCCGGTCGGTCGCCGCTGGCAGGCGCCCGCCGGTACGCAGCGCGCACTGCTCGTGGGCGGCGGCGTTGGCGCGGCCCCGTTGTTCATGCTGTGCCAGGAGCTCGTCGGTTCGGGTGTGCACGTGGACGTGGTGCTCGGCGCGCAGACCGCCGATGCCCTCGTGTGCCTGAAGCGCTACGAGCAGCTCCTGTCGCGTGATGTTCACGTGGCAACCGACGATGGCACGCTCGGTCGAGAAGGCTTCTGCACCTCTTTGGTCGAAGAGGCCCTTGCCGCCGGCGTCGACGGAGCGCCGTATCAGTACGTGGCGTGCTGCGGCCCTGAGCCTCTCATGAAGATCGTGGCAGGTCAGGCGGCCGGTGCCGGCGTGCCGTGCCAGATTTCCCTGGAAAAGCGCATGGCCTGCGGCGTGGGCGCGTGCCTGTCATGCGTGGTCGATACGGTCGACGGCAAGAAGCGCTCGTGCGTCGACGGCCCGGTTTTCGATGCTGAAAAGGTGGTGTGGTAGATGACTGCAACCCCCATGCTTCCCGCAACCGCGGCCCCCACGAACGTGAACATGGCCGTCAACCTCGGCGGGCTTTCCATGAAAAACCCCGTGACCACGGCATCCGGCACCTTCGCCGCCGGCCGCGAGTACTCTGACTTCGTGGACGTCTCCGCCCTGGGCGCCGTCACCACCAAGGGCGTCTCGCTTAACGGGTGGGAGGGCAACGCTTCCCCGCGCATCGCAGAGGTTCCTTCGGGCATGCTTAATTCCATCGGCCTGCAAAACCCCGGCGTCGAGCATCTGAAGGCCTGCGAGCTGCCGTGGCTTGCCGAGGTGGGCGCAACCACCATCGTCAACGTTTCCGGTCACAGCTTCGACGAGTACGTTCAGGTCATCGAGGCGCTCGAAGATGCACCCGTCGACGCGTACGAGGTCAACATCTCGTGCCCGAACGTCGATGCCGGCGGCATGACCATCGGCACGCACGTGGAGTCCGTCGAGAAGGTGGTGGGCATGTGCCGTCAGGCTACCGCCCGCCCGCTCATCGTCAAGCTCACGCCCAACGTCACCGATATCGCCGAGATCGCCCGAGCCGCCGAGTCCGCCGGCGCCGACGCCATCTCGCTCATCAACACGCTCATGGGCATGGCCATCGACGCCGATCGTCGCTGCACGCTCACGTCGCGTCCCTTCGCCGGCTTCTCCGGTCCCGCCATCAAGCCCGTGGCCCTGCGCTGCGTGTGGCAGTGCCATAACGCGGTGAAGGTGCCGCTTCTGGGCATGGGCGGCATCTCGAACGGCACCGATGCCGTGGAGTTCCTGCTCGCCGGCGCCACCGCCGTGGCGGTGGGCACCGCGAACTTCGTCAATCCCCAGGCAACCATCGACGTCATCGACGGCATCGCCGAGTATTGCGAGCGTCACGGCGTCAAAGACGTCAACGAACTGATTGGAGCGTTGCAATGCTAACCACGTTTTCCGATATCCCCGAGCGCGACCGCGTCATCGTCGCCCTGGACTGCGACATCGAGGAGGCCTTCGAGCTGGCCGACAAGCTGCAGGGCAAGGCCACGTGGATGAAGATCGGCATGACGCTGTTCTATGCCAACGGTCCTGCGGTGGTGTACGCTCTGAAGGAGCGCGGATTCAAGGTGTTTCTGGACCTGAAGTACCATGACATCCCGCATCAGGTCGAGGGTGCGGCGTATTCGGCGGCCGCTAGCGGCGCCGACATGATGACGATGCACACCATCGGCGGCGTCTCCATGATGAGCGCGGCCCAGAAGGGCGCCGAGCGCGCGGCTGCCGAGTACGGCTTCGACGTGCCCATCACCTTGGGCATCACCGTGCTCACTTCCATGAGCCAGGCCGCTCTGGCCGACACCGGCGTCACCCGTCCCATGTCCGAGCAGGTCAATGTGCTCGCCGAGCAGGCCAAGCGTTCCGGCATCTCCGGCGTCGTGGCATCTCCGCAGGAAGCCGCCATGCTTCGCGAGGTGCTCGGCCCCGAGGGCTATATCGTCACGCCGGGCGTGCGCCCCGCCGGCAGCGCCCTGGGCGATCAGTCCCGTGTCGCCACGCCCAAGCAGGCCTTCGAAAACGGCGCATCGCACATCGTCATCGGCCGCCCCATCACGCAGGCCGCCGATCCGGCGGCTGCCTTCGACGCCATCGTGGCCGAGCTGGACTAGCGGAATTTTTTGCGCGTTCGTGGCATAGCTGGCATCGTTCGTGCATAATGTGTTGTCGCTGAATAAGGGCGCCTTTGCGTTTGATTTGGAAGAATCCCAGGTACAAGGCCATTTTTCTGCGAAAACTTTTTTGTGATTTGGGTAACTGGTTGTTGTCGATGACGGTTGACGTGCTAGTATCACCACAACGCTTGATTTACACGAAGGAGATTACTGATGGCTATTCCCCAACTCAGCCCTGAAGATCGTCAGGCGGCCCTTGAAAAGGCCAAGGCTGCTCGCATCAAGCGCGCTCAGGTCCGTGATGATCTCAAGGCCGGCAAGCTCACGCTTGCCCAGGTGGTCGACATGAAAGACGACCCGGTCATCGGCCGTATGAAGGTCTCCACGCTCATCGAAACCCTTCCCGGCTACGGTAAGGCCAAGGCCGAGAAGGTCATGAAGGAGCTGCAGATCGCCGAAAGCCGCCGCCTGCGCGGTCTTGGCGAGCGTCAGCAGGTCGCGCTCCTCGAGCGTCTGGGCTAGGCAGTGCGCCGCGGCAATCTGTTCGTCATCTCCGGGCCATCAGGTGCTGGCAAAGGCACGCTGGTGGCCCGACTTGTGCAGGCGGTTCCCGATGCGTGGGTCTCGGTTTCGGCCACCACGCGCAGCCCCCGCGCAGGCGAGGTCGACGGCGTTCATTACCAGTTCAAAACCAAGGAGCAGTTCCAGCAGCTCATCGATTCCGATGGCTTGCTCGAATGGGCGGTGTACGGGTCAAACCATTACGGCACGCCCAAGGCCAGCGTCCAGGAGCACATGGCGGCCGGCCAGCAGGTCATCCTTGAGATCGATGTGCAGGGGGCTTTCCAGATCAGGGAGAAGGTGCCCGAGGCTCACCTGATTTTCATCGAGCCGCCTTCCATGGAGGTGCTCGAGCAGCGCCTTCGTGGCCGCGACACCGAAACCGAGGAAGTCATCCAGCAGCGTCTTGCTGCTGCTAGGGTGGAGCTTTCCCGTAAAATGGAGTATGATATACAGCTTGTGAACGATAATCTTGACGAAGCTGTTTCGCAGCTCGTCTCATACGTGAACGAACAAGCCGAGAAAACGCGAGGTTAACTACCCTATGAGCATCATCGAACCCAGGATCACCGACCTTCTGGACGCAACCGATAACGACCGTTTCCTGCTGTGCGCCCTGGCATCTAAGCGCGCCCATGACATCAACGACATGATGCGCGGCCAGCGTGATCGCGCCATCCAGCTGCAAACCGCCGTCGAAATCGCTAAAGCCGCAGATAAGAAGCCGCTTTCCATGGCATTCTCCGAAATCGCCCGTGGCGACGTTTCCTACGATCCGGAAACCATCGACGCCGAGAATCACTAAACCTTTTCTACGCCAAGCAGTTTTCGTTTGACGTGTGAACCCTCTGGCGTCCTGCGCCTGCCTATGCTGAGCATTTGCTGAGTTGTTTGCGTTGTAAATGACGTTAGGGCTTGCAGGACGACAGGGGGTTTGTTCCGTTTACCCGCTTAACGAATTGTTCGAAGGGCTGTTCATATGACCGAATTCCAGCGCATTTGCCTGGTCCACTACCATGAAATCGGGCTGAAGGGGCACAATCGCTCCACGTTCGAGATGCGCCTGCTCAAAAACCTCGAGGCGTTGCTCTCCGATTTCGACGTGGTGACCATTCATCGAATCTCCGGTCGCCTGTGCGTGTTCTTGCGCGAGGGCACCGATTGGGAGACCGAGAAGCGCTGCGCTGATTTCATCCGCAAAGTGCCCGGCGTTGCCCGCGTATCCTCTGGTTACAAATGCGAGCGCGATTTGGCGCAAATGGAGCAAGCTGCGCTGGCGGCCATGGCCGATGTCGATGATTTCACCAGCTTCAAGGTGCAGGCTCGTCGCAACCACACCGACTTCGAAGTCGGTTCTATGGATATGAATCGCATCATCGGCGCTGCGCTGTGCGAGGCGCATCCCGAAAAACAGGTTCAGATGAAGAACCCCGACGTGGTGGTGGGCGTCGAAGTGGTGCAGAACGCCGCTTACGTGTACGCTCGCAGCGTGCGTGGCGTCGGCGGCCTTCCGGTTGGAAGCTCGGGCAAGGTAGCCTGCCTTCTGTCCAGCGGCATCGACTCGCCGGTGGCCACGTGGCGTATGGCGCGTCGCGGCGCCGTGTGCATCGGCGTGCATTTCTCCGGCCGTCCGCAAACCAGTGACACCAGCGAGTACCTGGTCGACGATATCGCGCATGTGCTTGAGAAGACCGGGTGCATCGGTCGCGTGTACGTTGTGCCGTTCGGCGATTACCAGCGCGAGATTTCGCTGACGGTGCCTCCTCAGCTGCGCGTCATCATGTATCGCCGCCTTATGTTCAAGGTTGCGCAGGAGATCGCCCGTCGTGAAGGGGCGAAGGCCCTGGTAACCGGCGAGTCGCTCGGCCAGGTGGCCTCGCAAACCTTGGATAACATCCGCTGCACCGATGCGGCGGTGGATATGCCGGTGTTCCGTCCCCTCATCGGCACCGACAAGCTTGAGATCATCGACATGGCCCAGCAGGTCGGCACCTTCGAGATTTCATCCCAGGATGCCCCCGATTGCTGCACGCTCTTCATGCCGCGCAACCCCGAAACGCATGCGCAGCTCGAGGACGTGCTTGAGGCAGAGTCGGCGCTTCCCATCGATCGATGGGTGTCCGAGCTTGCCGACGCCGCGGAGCCGCACGACTACAAGTGCCCTGGCTATAAGAAGAAAAAGCCCCGCAAAGAATAGCGTTTCCAATACACCACGCCATGGTCGGTTGCCCATTTTCGGGTGCAATGCGAAACCGAACTGACAAGGCCGCGCTTTTGCGCGGCCTTTTTGCGTGCTCGGCCATTCGCAAGCAAGACTCGGCATGTTGTGTGGTCATTTAATTTGATGAAAGGCGCGAATCGAGTGGAGCCGATTTGCGAGAGTCGATCGGTCATTCGAATTCGTTTGCCGTTGGCTTTTGACGCAAGGAAAGGTTTCTTGACGTTGCTTCGAGACGCTCTCGAGTTTTCAATGACGTTTCATGGTGTTTGGGAGAGGCTCATCCCGGATTGCTATTTAATCATCCTGCAAGGTTTATGCGACTAGGAGCGTCCTTTTCGACAAGGGTTCTGTAAGACGGCGGAGCTATGCTTTCCGAAATCAAGGAAAGGGGCTCTTATGGATTTCGTCCGGTACGCCGATTCGGTTCGCGCCAAGCTGCATATGGGCGGGGTACGCCTTCCCGTCGTGATAGGCATCACGGCTGTTGCGATTTGCGTTTTGGTTGCAGGCGGTGTGGGCTTGGCTTCGGTGGTCGCGCCGGATTCCTCTTTCTCCGTTGAGAAGGCCGACGCTTCGCATGGCGAATCGGAGCAAGCGAGTCCCGCGCAAAACGAGAGCGCTTCCCTGTTCGTGCACGTCGGAGGGTCGGTTGCCAACCCCGGGTTATACGAGCTTGCCGGCGACGCGCGGGTGCGGCAGGCGATCGATGCAGCCGGCGGTTTTGCCGAGGAAGCTGCCGTCGATGCGCTCAACCTCGCCAGGGAGGTGCAGGATGGGGAGCAGATCATCGTTCCCAGCATGCAACAAGCTGCCGGTGTGGAGGTACCTGCTGCGGTGGGTTCCGGTATGGCGGCGGCCTCATCAGGTGGGGCTTTCGCAAACGGGAAAGTCGATATCAACACGGCAACGGTCGATCAGCTGCAGCAGCTTAACGGAGTGGGCCCTGCATTGGCGCAGCGCATCGTTGCTGACAGGCAGGCCAACGGCCCGTTCAAAACCGTTGAGGACCTCAAACGGGTATCCGGAATCGGAGACAAGAAATACGCATCGTTGGCGGATTCGATTTGCGTCGGGTAGGCGCCGCCCAAAGCGAGTTGCTTCGGGATTCGGTTGTTCCTGGGAACCGGTCAGTGGAGGACGTTGCGTCGTTTCCCTCGCGCCCTGCGATTCCTCCTGTGCTGGCTTTTGCGCTAGGCGTTTGGGCGGGGTGCGTTGCCGCGTTGCTATTTGCGCGTTCGCTTTCGGTTGTCGTATGTGCTGCGCTATGTGCGGGTGAGCTTATCGCTTGCGTATGCTGTCTCTGCCTGCTTTGGCGTCGTCGAAGGCACCTGCTGGCATTGGTGCTCGTGGTGGGCTTGCTAAGCGGCGGTGTTTTGGGCTTTGCGCAAGGGGCGCGACTTCACCAGGCACAGAAAGCCGCCCTCGGGTCGCAAGGGCTGCTGCATATCACCGCCTTATCCGATGGCGTGAAGGGAGAGTTCGGCGTTTCCTGCACGGCTCGAGTGCAGGCCGAGGGGTCTGGTCGATCGTTTACGGCGAAAGTCGCTTTGCCCGGCGAGTTCGACCCGCCTATGTATGGCCAGCGGTTTACCGGCTACGGTTCGATATCGGAGCTTTCGGAGGATCGCGCATCGTGGGGTTGGCAGCGCGGCATTGTCGCAAACGTCAAGTTGAGAACTTGCGAGCGTGTTGAGCTTCGGGGCCCAGGTGCTGCGCTCCTATCGTTTCGGGAGCGTGCCGTGCAGGCGCTTACGGAGCCGTTGCGTGGGGATATGGGCCTTGCCGCAGCTATCGCCTGTGGATGGAGGGCCGATTTGCCGGAATCGGTATACCGGCAATTCCAGGTCAGCGGACTTGCGCATGTGGTTGCGGTCTCCGGCGCGCATCTCTCCATCGTCGCAGCGCTCATGGCCTCGATGCTTGGCGCGTTGCGCGTTCCCAAGCCGATTTCGGTAACTTCTCAGATTGCGTTGCTTGCTGCATACCTGGCGCTTACCGCCATGCCGGCTTCCGCCATTCGAGCCACGCTTATGACGCTAGCTGGAATGACGTCGTGGACGGCTCGACGCCGGGCCTCTTCGCTATCCGCGCTCGGGTGTTGCGTCGCTGTTATGATCGCCCTTGATGCTCAGGCGGCGTTATCGTCCTCGTTCGCGCTGTCGGTTTTGGCTACGCTTGGGATCGTCGTGTTCGGCGGTTTGGTTAACTCGTGGTTGAAGGCTTGCTTTGGATGGTTGCCGGCTTTTGTCCGCGAGGCGTTGGCATTGACGTTCGCCTCGTCGGTGCTTGCGACGCCGTTTTCGGCGGCCTTGTTCAGCCAACTTCCTTTAGCGGCTCCGGTTGCCAATATCGCCATCGCGCCGCTGTTCGGCCCGGTATGCGCAGCCGGCATCATAGGGGCGGTCGTATGTGCGGTGTTGCCGTCGCCTGGTCTTGCCGTCTTTCTTGCCTGCGGGTGCGCTTCGTTGCTCTTGAAGGTTGTTCGGGCTTGCGCGTCGATTCCCTATGCGAGCATCCCTATCGTAGCTCCTGCCTTGGTCTCGTTGCTTTGCGGCCTCGTGGTTGCGATCGGGTTGTGGTTATGGTGGCCCAAGCCGGATTTACGTTCGGCGTATCGGTTGCTGTCGGTTACCGGTATCGCCTGCGCGATCATGTTCGCCCTGCTGAAGGCGCCTATCGGGTATGGAAGTTGCGAAATCGTCGCGCTCGATGTCGGGCAGGGCGATGCCATTCTGATCCATAGCGGCGGGCGTTCGGTGTTGGTGGACACGGGAAATCAAGACGCCTTGCTTCGCCAAGCGTTGGCACGGCATCATATCGCCCGTCTTGATGCCCTTATCATCACGCACCCCGACGATGATCACATGGGATCGCTGGCGTCGCTTGATGGTGTGGTGCAGGTCGATCGCATTCTCCTAGCTCGCGATGGCCTTGCGTGCTCGTGCGCATCGTGTACCAAGCTTCGGGGGGATGCGGAAACGCTGGTGGGGAAGGAGCGGATTGCGGGCCTGTCGCAAGGGGATAAGCTTCGGTTCGGTGCTTTTGAATTCACCTGCGTGTGGCCGGTTGCGTTTCAAGACGAAGGCGGCAACGGAGATAGCCTCTGCTTTACCGTGGATACCGATATCGATGGAGACGGCAACCGGGAGTGGCGAAGCTTGCTGGTGGGGGATGCCGAGCATGAGGAGGTCTCGCAGATGCTTTCCGACGGGTTGATAGACGGGGTCGACGTGTACAAGGTCGGCCATCACGGGTCGAAAAACGCGCTGACGCAAGAACAAGCTGCTGCGTTGTCTCCACAGGTTTCCCTCTGCTCGGTGGGGGCAAGGAACCGCTATGGGCATCCTGCCGCATCAACGGTGGAGTCGCTTGAACGTGCGGGAAGCGAGGTAGTCCGCACCGACGAGCACGGGGATGTAGCGTGCAGATTCGCCATGGACCATATCAGCGTGAAAACGCTGCGGTAAAATGAGGCTTATGACTGATTCGAAGAACAACCAATCCCTGCTTCCTGTGTACCTTATCACCGGTGAGGATGCCTTGAAGCGCGATGCCGTTATGAAGCGGCTTCGCACGCGTCTATCGAGCATGGGCGATTTATCGTTCAATTCCGATGTGTTCGAAGGAGCTGAATTCACCGGCGACGATGTGGTCAACGCATGCAATACCATTCCGTTTGCATCACCTGTCCGCTTGGTGGAGGTTCGCGAGGCCGACAAGCTGAAGAAGGCCGATTCGGAACCTATCGTCAGCTATTTGGATGCGCCTTGTGAGACCACCGTGCTCGCCCTTGTAGCCGAGAAGCTTGCGAAGAACACGCGCCTGTACAAAGCGGTTGCCAAGCACGGCAAAACCGCGGTGATCGACTGCGCCCCGCCGAAGGCCCGCGATCTGCCCAAGCTGGTGCGTTCCATGGCGGTGGGGCATGGCGTCACGTTTTCGGAAGGCGCCGCCATCGCCCTTGTGAACCTGGTGGGTGAGGATACCGTTCATCTTGATGCCGAAATCAAGAAGGTTGCCCTTGCGCATTCGGGTACCGCTGCGGTCGGTGAGCAAGAGGTGCGCTCGCTTGTCAGCCGTACCGCCGAGGTTAAGCCTTGGGAGTTTACGAACGCGTTCGCGGCACGCGACACGGCGAAGTGCCTGCTCGACCTGCAGCGCATGAAGTCGGTATCGCCCCATGCGCTGCTCCCCATGTGCGTCACACGCATCCGCGAGCTTATATGTGCGCAAAGCCTTGCTGCCCGTGGGCAGGGGCGAGGGATAGCCGCCGCGCTCAAGCAGCCCGACTGGCGTGTGAAAAACCATGCGGCATGGGCGCGGAAGTTCACTCCGCAAGAGTTGCGGCAAGCGCTTATCACCGCTCGCGATACCGAGCAAGCCATGAAAAGCGGAACCGACCCTGATGCAGCGTTCCGTGAATGGGTGGTCAACGTCACCGCGAAGCGGGGGTAGCGGTGCGATTCGAGCCCGTTTTGCGTTATCGGTTCATGCTTGAGCGCTTGGTTGGTCGGGTGGGATGTGCGCCTCCGATTCGACCCCAGTCCGCCCGATTATCGCGTCGGATGCGCGTTTATAAAAAAGGCGTCAACGTAGGTCGGCGCTTCTTATACAAAAAAGAACGGCTCCGGAAATCCGGAGCCGTTCTTGATTCACCAGCAGGTGAGATGCTATTCAGCAGCCTCTTCGCCCTCGGCGGCCTCAGCCTCAGCGGCAGCCTCGGCGGCAGCAGCCTCAGCGGCCTCCTTGGCCTTGCGCTCGGCGGCAGCGGCCTCGAGCTTCTGCTGCTCGGCAACGCGCTTGGCCTTCTCCTCGGCGGCAGCCTTGTAAGCGGCGGCCTTCTCAGCCTTGCGAGCGGCCTTCTTGGAGCCGGTGGCCTCCTGCTTCTTGGCCTCGGGCTTGACGTAGGCGGCGCGCACCTCGTCGGTGACGATGGTGTTCACGAGGGCCATCACGCCGGACTTGCGGTTAGCGGCCTGGTTCTTGTGGATAACGCCCTTGGAGACGGCCTTGTCGAGCAGGCGGCAAGCATACAGGCCCTTGGCGTAAGCGGCGGTCGCGTCGCCGGCGGCAACGGCCTCGCGTGCGGCGCGGATGGCGGTCTTCAGCTCGGACTTGATGGCGCGATTGCGCTGACGGGACTTCTCGTTGGTGATGTTGCGCTTCTTCTGGCTCTTGATGTTCGCCATTGTTGAACTCCTTCGCTCTAACGTAAGTGTCGCCGGTATCGGCTTGTCGTGCGCATTCGGCGCAGCTGCGAAGGAGTGGGTGGGATGCACAGGTGACGGATTGGCATATGGCTTCTTGCACACAATGCGCAATAGCGTTCATATGCGGGAATGGACAGGATTTCCCATTCAGCTAGCCAATCGGCCACCCGGCACCACGATGATCCTTCATGCAGCCTTGTCTGCGGATGCCCTGCGTAGATTGCAAGAGCGCGCATATGCCGGATACGCAATGAGATAGAATAGCCGATATCGCGCGGTTTTGCACCTGTTGATTTGCAGTTGTGCAGAACAATGCACAACTTGATAGCACGTTTCATCTAAAAGGGGCTGAATAATGGGTATTCGAAAGGGTGTCATCTCCGCAGGCGCTGTTTTTGCGCTTGCAATGGCGTTCGCGCTCGTCGGCTGCGGATCTGGCCAACATGAGGTCATCGACCAGGGGCAGGAATGCTCCAGCTGCCATTCGGGCGAGAAGCAGGTTTACGATGTCGCCGCACCTGCGTCAGCCGTTCAGTCAAACGGGTCCGTGTCCGTCAAGACCTCCGCCGAGCAGGTTTCGGTCTGCAAGCCCATCTTCGTTTCCCAGGACGGTTCAAGATTCGTCCCCGAGCAGGTTTCGTCGGCGAAGGTGGTCGACGGTTCCGCTCAGCTGGAGCTGTCCGAGGGCACCTGGGCGATTTGCACGAACGGGCAAAGCGTCAAGGCCCAGCTCGTCACGGTATCGCCGGACGCTTCAGGGTCCGCTGACGTGGAATTGTAGTGCTATGGCGGCGGGGAACGGCCGCCAGCTGGTAGAATCCGGTTCTATGCAAACATCATGGTCGCATGCTGAAACGCATCGCTCGCAGCGCGGGGGCTTCCACCTGCAGGGCATCGGCATGCAACCGTCGCAATAATACGGCGTCAAGAAAGCAAGAGGGCACATGACCGACCCATCGCATATCCGAAACTTCAGCATCATCGCCCATATCGACCACGGCAAGTCCACGCTCTCCGACCGCGTTTTGGAGATGACCGGCACCGTGGCGCATCGCGACATGCAGGCCCAGCTGCTTGACAGCATGGACATCGAGCGCGAGCGCGGTATCACCATCAAAAGCCAGGCCGTTCGTGTCAACTATACCGCCGATGATGGCGAAACCTACCAGTTCAACCTCATCGACACGCCGGGCCACGTCGACTTCACCTACGAGGTCAGCCGCAGCCTGGCCGCATGCGAAGGCGCCGTGCTCGTGGTCGACGCCACTCAGGGCGTCGAGGCGCAAACGGTTGCAAACGCCATGATGGCCATGAATGCCAACCTCGAGATCATCCCGCTCATCAATAAGATCGACCTTCCCAGCGCCGAGCCCGAGCGCGTCAAGGCCGAGATCGAGGACGGTCTTGCCATCCCGGCCGACGACGCTGTGCTGGCTAGCGGCAAAACCGGCGTGGGCGTCCATGACCTGCTCGAGGCCGTGGTGTACAACATCCCCGCGCCCCAGGGCGACGCGGATGCGCCCCTGCGCGCGCTTATCTTCGACAGCTACTTCGATCCGTATCGCGGCGTCGTGGCGCTCGTGCGCGTGGTGGACGGCGCTATGCGCAAGGGCCAGAAGCTCAAGCTCATGGCCAGCGGCAAGATCATCCTGGCAGAAGAGGTGGGGGCGCGTCATCCCGCCGAGGAGCCGCTGCCTCAGCTCGGTGTGGGCGAGGTAGGATACCTGGTCACCGGCTTGAAGGACCTTTCCCAGGTGAAGGTGGGCGATACGCTCACGTTGGCCGAAGGCGGCGTCGACGAGCCCCTGCCGGGTTATCGCGAGGCCAAGCCCATGGTCTACACCGGCCTGTTCCCCATCGATTCCGATCAGTACGAGCCGCTCAAAGAGGCGCTCGAGAAGCTGTCGCTCAACGACCCCGCGCTCATCTGGGAGCCCGAGAAGTCCCATGCGCTCGGCTTCGGCTTCCGCGTGGGCTTTTTGGGCTTGCTGCATATGGAAGTGGTCAAGGAGCGCCTGGAGCGCGAGTTCAACCTGGACCTGCTTGCCACGGCGCCTTCTGTGGAATATCACGTGTTCCGCCAGGGCGGCGAGATGATCAGCCTGCACTCCCCGCAGGAGATGCCCGATCCTGGCGAGATCGAGCGCATTGAGGAGCCTTATTTGAAGGCGAAGATCCTCATCCCGCCCGATTACGTCGGCGCGGTCATGGATCTGACCGTAGCCCGTCGCGGCACGTTCGTCACCATGAACTACTTGTCGCAACATACGGTGGAGATGCTGTGGGAGATTCCGCTTTCCGAGCTCATCATGGACTACTTCGACAAGCTCAAATCCAACACCAAAGGCTATGCCAGCCTTGACTACGACTTCGACGGGTACAAGCCGTCGAACCTGGTCAAGCTTGACATCCTGCTTTCCGGTAAGCCCATCGACGCGCTCAGCTTCATCGTGCATCGCGATAAGGCCTACGATCGCGGCCGCGTGCTTACCGAAAAGCTCAAGGAAATCATCCCTCGCCAGATGTTCGAGGTTCCCATTCAGGCCGCCATCGGCGGGCGCGTGCTTGCGCGCGAAACGGTGAAGGCCAAGCGCAAGGACGTGCTTGCGAAGTGCTATGGCGGCGACATCAGCCGTAAGCGCAAACTGCTTGAGAAGCAGAAGCAGGGCAAGAAGCGCATGAAGGCCATCGGCAACGTCGAGGTGCCGCAAGAGGCGTTCATGGCTATTTTGAAGGTCGACGATTAGGGGCTGTTGCGGAATATGGGCGTGAAGCGCGACGAATATAACTGGTTGGACGATGCGTTCGACGATAAGAAAGCTCGTGAAGAGCTTGAACGGGCGCAGCGCGGCGGTACGAAGGCTGCTGGTTTGGGCTGCATCGTGGTGGTTTTCGCCCTTATCGTGCTGCTCGGCTTCACGCTTGTCTCCGGCGTGAACATCCTGTCTGCGATGTAGGGCGGTCGCATGTACGATTTCTTCCGCTGCCATCGTCTGCTGCTTGCGCCCATGGCGGGCGTTTCGGATATGGCGTTTCGCACGCTGTGCCGCGAGCAAGGGGCCGATCTGACGTATACCGAGATGGTTTCCGCCAAGGGCCTGTCCTATGCTAACGAGAAAACGCGTCATCTGCTCGACTTGGCGCAAGGCGAGGATATGGTGGCCGTTCAACTGTTCGGCCACGAGCCCGACACCATGGCTTCTCAAGCCGCTTGGATCGAGCAGGTCATGGGCGAGAGTCTTGCCTATATTGATATCAACATGGGATGCCCTGCGCGCAAGATCGTCACGAAAGGCGACGGGAGCGCGCTTATGCGCGATCCCGACCTTGCCGCCTCCATCGTGATGGCGGTAAGCCGCGCGGTCGAGCATCCCGTTACCGTGAAGTTCCGTCGTGGTTGGGCTATGGGCTGCGAAACGGCGCCCGAATTCGCGGTTCGCATGCAAGATGCCGGAGCCGCCGCAGTTGCGGTGCACGGTCGTTACGCCGAGCAACTGTATCGCGGATGCGCCGACTGGGGCGTCGTTGCGCGCGTCAAGCAGGCGGTGGATGTGCCCGTGGTCGGCAACGGCGACGTCAAATGCGGCGCCGATGCCGTGGGCATCACGCGCGAAACCGGTTGCGACGCCGTCATGATCGCGCGTGCCGCTGAGGGCAATCCCTGGATATTCTCCCAGGCCGCAGCGGCGCTTGCAGGTTCGCCGGAGCCTTGCGCGCCTACCGTCGAGCAGCGCATCGCCATGGCCCGACGCCATGCAAGGCTGCTCGCGCAGCGCGAAGGCCGCAACATCGTGCGCATGCGAAAGCACGCCATGTGGTATATGACGGGCCTTCCCGGCGCCGCTGCGGCGCGCGGGAAAATCAACGCCTGCGTGGGCGTCGACGATTTCGACGCCGTGTTTGACGAGCTGCTCGAGATTGCGGGAAACCATGCATGATCCCTATCGCGCGCTGTACCTGCATCTGCCGTTTTGCGTGAAGCGTTGCAGCTATTGCGACTTCGCCACTGCCGCCGTGCCCGCCGAAAGCCCGCAAATCGACGAATACGTGGAAGACCTATGCCTGCAAATCCGGCGCAAGTCGAAAGAAGGCGAGCTGGGAAGCATCTCGACGGTGTATCTTGGCGGCGGCACTCCTTCCCATGTGGGCATGCCGCGGCTTTCCATGTTGCTTTATACGCTGGGGCTTTCCATGCGTTTGGAACCCGATGTGGAATGCACCATGGAGGCGAACCCCGAAAGCCTGACCTCTTCCATGGTCCGCGACATCTGGGCGCTTGGAGTGAACAGGCTCTCCATCGGCGTGCAAAGCTTCGATGACCACGTGCTCGGAATCTTGGGGCGCGCCCATGATGCGCAAGGAGCGAAACGGGCCATCGCATGCGCGCGGGAACGGTTCGAAAACGTCAGCGTCGACCTAATGTGCGGTATTCCCGGTCAAAGCCTCGAGTCGTTCGAGGACAGCGTTGAAACCGCCATCGATTGCGGGGTGTCCCACGTTAGCGTGTATCCGCTCACCATCGAGCCGCATACGCCCTTCGACGCTATGGTTTTGTCCGGCCAGCTTGCAGAGCCCGATGACGACGTCGAAGCCGAGCATATGCAGGCGGCGGAGCGCATTCTCTCCCAGGCTGGATATGAGCGCTACGAAGTGGCGAGCTATGCGAAGCCCGGGTTCGAGTGCCGTCACAACATCGCGTACTGGACCGGCGTTCCTTATCTGGGCCTGGGGCGCAGCGCGGCCAGCATGACGCAGAACGCCGAGCGGCGGATGCGCGTCCAAGATGGTCAGGTCACCGATGACCTCGACGCTGGGGAGATGGCTGCCGAGGACATGATGCTTGGCATGCGCATGTCGTGCGGTATTTCCGATGATCTGGTGCAGCGGGCTGTGCAGTTGCTGCCGAAAACCCCGGAAACGCTCGACGCGCTCGCCGAGCAAGGGCTGTGCGAGCACGTTGAAGGACGTTGGAGGCCGACCGAGCGCGGATGGCTGTGCGGTAATCAGCTGTACGGCGCTCTGTTCGATCTAGCGTAAGGGGTGTCCGTTTCTTACGATTCGGTGCAATATTTAGCACTCCCACCATCTCGCTGCTAATATTATCTGTTACGAAATAGTTATACCGTAGTGGGTGAAAGGATGGTGGGGAAGCGTGCTTTCGGATAGGCGTCAAAAAGTGCTCGCAGCGCTGATCGAGGAATACGTCGCGCGCGCTCTGCCGGTAGGTTCGCGCACGCTTACCGAACGTTATCAGCTCGGCGTAAGCCCTGCGACCGTGCGCAACGAGCTTTCGGTTCTCGAGGACGGGGGCTATATCGCCCAGCCGCACACCTCTGCGGGCAGGATCCCCACCGATCAAGGGTACCGCGCCTTCGTCGACGACCTGCTTTCCCAGGAAGGCGGCGAGCAAGAGGACGAACGTTGCCAGGAAGCGGCCGACAAACTTAGGGAAAGCGCTTCGGAGCTTGACGACCTGGTCGAGCAGACCTCCGAAGCCCTAACGCGCCTTACCGACTGCCTTTCCATCGTGCTTGCTCCGTCGGTGCTCGATCTGCACATCAAGCAGCTGTCGCTTATCTCCCTAACGCCCACCAACGCGCTTGTCGTGGTGGTCACCGAAGATGGCCAGGTGTTCAACCGTCATATGGATTTCGCCGAAGAGGTGTCCAGCGACGAGTTGGCGCGCGTGCAGCATCTGCTCAACGAGGTGTTCGGCGGCAACACGCTGCACGATATCGAGCACGGATTGGGTCGGGGCATGTCGGAGGCGTTCGCCGACCCGCTCGTGCGCATGACGCTTGACGAGGTTCTCTCATGCCTGCGGGAGGGCGAGGGGTCGCGTGCTCACAGCCTTGGGTTCAGTTCGCTTTTGTCCCAGCCCGAGTTTAGCCAATCGCAGGCGGTGCTTCCCGTTATGCAGGTGCTCGAGGATGATACGGTGCTGCTGCACATCCTTGACGACACGGCATGCCAAACCGACGGCAGGCCCACGGTGCGCATCGGCTCGGAGAATCAGGCCTCCCAGCTGTCCGGCGTTTCAGTTGTGGCCAGCCGCTACGGCCGCGGCGATTCCGCCGGCGTGGTGGCGGTCATCGGTCCTACGCGCATGGACTATTCGAAGGTATTACGCGCGGTCCGCATCGCGGGCACCGCGCTCGGTGATTTGTAGGAACCCGGCAGGATAGCCCGCCGGGCAATGGAAAGGTGGAAATGGCCGCTATGGCGAAGGACTTGTACGAAGTTCTCGGCGTCTCCCGTGATGCCACGGAGGCGGATATCAAGAAGGCGTTTCGCCGCAAGGCGCGCGAGCTGCATCCTGATGTGAACAAGGCCCCCGATGCCGAGGACCAGTTCAAAGAGCTCAACGAAGCCTACGACGTGCTCAGCGATGCGAACAAGCGCGCGCAGTACGACCGGTTCGGCACCGTTTCCGGCGCGGCTGGCGGCGGTAGCGGCTATGTCGACTTCGACGACCTGTTCGGCGGTGGGTTCGGCGATATCTTCAGCAGTTTCTTCGGCGGCGGTGGCGCTGGCGGTGCCCGTCAGCAGCGCACCGATGGGCGCGATATGGGCGTCGGCCTGCGCTTGACGCTTGAAGAGGTAGCTACCGGTGCCAAGAAGGAGATCGTCTACGATCGTTTGGCTCCGTGCGCTGATTGCGACGGTACGGGCATGGCCGAAGGCGGCAAGCAGGTCACCTGCCCCGAATGCGGCGGCAAGGGTCGTGTGGTCACCGTGCAGCATACCTTCTTGGGCGATATGCAGACGGCAACCACCTGCAGCAAATGCAACGGCACCGGTCAAACCATCGACAATCCGTGCCCCGAATGCGACGGGCAAGGCCGCGTGCCCGACCGCCAGCGCGTCACGGTGGAGGTACCTGTCGGCATCCGCGATTCCCAGCAGCTGCGTCTTACAGGTTTTGGCGAGGCTGGTCTGCGCGGGGCTGCATCCGGCGACCTCATCGTCACGTGTCGCATCCAGCCGCATGAGTTCTTCGAGCGAGACGGCGACGATCTGCATTGCCGTGCCAACGTGTCCATCGTTCAGGCAACGCTTGGCTCTGAAATCGAGGTTGATGGCATCTTCGAAGACGAGAAGGTCAAGGTCCGCATCCCCGAAGGCCTGCAAAACGATCAGATCGTGCGCGTGAAGGGCTTCGGCATGCCGCGTTTCCGCAGCGAAGCACGTGGTGATATGTACGTCCATGTCACCGTGGCGGTTCCGAAGAAGGTCACGAAGAAGCAGCGAGAGCTGCTCGAACAGCTCGCCCACGAAATGGGCGAGGATGTGGCCGAGGCTCGCACGCCGCTGCAAAAGCTGCGCGACAAGTTCAACTAATTCGCTTTCCCGCTCGGCGTTCGAGCGGGAAGCTCGTGCTCGACGCTTTGCGCAATCGTGTATCAAACGGTTGCGCAAAGCGTTTTCGCTCCGGTGCGCGTCTTGCTTAACCGTCCGGCCGTTCAACCGGCGGCGCTTTCGGGTGCTGAGCCGTTGCGCTGCCCGTTTTGCATGACTTCGGGCTATCGAACCGGAAGTGCTCGCATTTGTTCCATAAGCCCTCTGCTCTCAGATAAGGATTCCCGTGTCGCTCCCTCAGTTTTTCCTCGATGAACAGGTTCTGGCTGATGAGGTCCAAGAACAGTTCCCGTTGGCGCTTTCGCGCGATGATGTCAAGCATGCCAGAGTATTACGCCTTGACCACGGAGAGCATATCGCCGTAGTGGATGCGGCTCAGGACTATTTCGAATGCGAGATCAAATCCTTTGATGGCGCTTTGCCTATCGTCGCCATCTCGGGCCATCTTGATGGCCAGCCGCTTGCCGCGCATGTTTGCCTGGTGCAGGGCCTTGCCAAGGGCGACAAGATGGAAACGGTCATCCGCCATGCCACTGAGCTGGGCGTGTCCGAGTTCATTCCCTTCGCCGCCTCAAGAAGCATTATGAAAGTTGATGCAAAGAAAGCGGCGTCTAAAACCGAGCGATGGCAAGCTATCGCGAAAAGCGCCGCCATGCAATCGGGGCAAACCCATCTTGCTCACGTGCATCAGCCTATGAAGCTTTCGCAGCTGAAAGAGACGCTTGCAGACTTCGACGCCGTCGTCGTGTGCTGGGAGGAAGCTCCCGGCACCGCACTGCTGCGCAACGCTCTTCGTCCGGCTGTTCTCAACGCATCAAAAGATCATCTTGCGCGGATCGCGGTTGTGGTGGGCCCTGAAGGCGGCCTTGCCCAAGAAGAGGTTGACACAATCCTTGCAAGCAACGCAAACGCCAACATGGTATCGCTCGGGACCTCGATTCTGCGCACGGAAACCGCCGGTATCGTGGCGCCCGCTTTGGTGCTGTACGAAATGGGCGGCATGGGAGCAGGGGGGCGCGCATGAACTTCGCCATCGTGAATCTTGGGTGCAAGGTGAATCGCGTGGAATCCGATTCGTTCGCCTCCGGCCTGCTTGCGCGTGGTGGTTTGGAAACGGCCCCCGATGCCGCCGATGTGGTGGTTGTCAATACGTGCACCGTCACCGGGGAGGCGGAGAAGAAAACGCGAAAGGCCGTCAGGCAGGTTTTGCGTGCAAACCCCACCTCGGATGTGGTGGTCACGGGCTGCGCCGCCGCCATCGATGCTGATGCGTTCACGTCCATGGACCCCGCACGCGTGCACATTGCTGGAAAGACGCAGGTAGATGACGTGCTCGACCGCTTGGTCGGCCCCATCGGCCACGGGGTCATGCCGCTTGCGGTTGGCGAAGGCTTTAGAACGCGCGTCGGCGTGAAGGTGCAGGACGGATGCAACAACGCATGTACGTATTGCATCGTGCACGTTGCTCGTGGGCGAGCTTCCAGCCGCTCTGCTCAGGCGGTCATCTCCGAGTGCGTCGCCCTTGCGCGCGAAGGCGTTCGCGAGATCGTCCTCACCGGCATCAACCTGGGGTCTTGGCGTGAGCAGGGCGAAAACGGCTGGGAACGCCTTGATGCATTGCTTGAGCGCTTGCTTGCTGAAACCGCCGACATTCATGAGACCGGCGAGCCCGCTTGCCGATTCCGTATCTCCAGCATCGAGCCTCGTGATGTCTCCGATGATCTGATCGGCCTGATGGCGCGGTCTGAGGGCCGCATCTGCCGTCATCTGCACCTGCCTTTGCAGTCGGGTAACTCGAAGGTGCTGCGTGAAATGCATCGTCCCTACAATGCCGAATACTTTGAAGACCTTGTCGAGAGGCTATATGCCGCTATGCCCATGCTCTCGCTTTCCACCGATATCATCTGCGGATTCCCGGGCGAGACCGACCAGGAGTTCAACGATACCGTTGAGCTGGCCAAACGATGCAGGTTCACGAAGATCCACGTGTTCCCGTACTCTAAGCGTCAGGGAACGCCGGCCGCAGAACGCGCCGACCAGGTAGAGCCTGAAGTCCGTTCCGCGCGTGCGAGGCGTTTGCGCGAGGTCGCCGACGCCCTTCGCGTCCAGCGGCTGTCGGATCGCGCCGGGTCGACGGAGCTTGCATTGGTTGAGGAGGCCGGCCAGGCAATGACGGAAAGCTATTTCGAGGTGCCGGCTCCTCCAGACGCTTGCGTCGGGCAGCTGGTTACCGTCAGCCTTTAGCTTGTGCGCTACCTGTGCGCCTTTCGCATGCGCGGGGCAACCGCGAACGGGCGTGCTATACTTGCTGGCATGACAGATTCAACGCATATCACGCTTACCGCGCCGCCAACCGTGAACATGGCGCTCGTGGTGGGAGCGGGCGATAGCCTGCTCCATATAATCGAAGAGGCGTTCGATGCGCGTATCACGGTACGCGGCGATTCGGTTGTGCTCGAAGGTGATCCGGTCGAGGTGCAATCCCTCATGGCGCTCTTCTCCGAGCTTTTTAAATTCGTCGAAGGCGGTGGAACCCCTGACCAAGGGTTCATCCAACGCGCGCTCGATTTGCTTCGCACGGCCGAGTTCACCCCGTCTATGCTTCGCGAGGACATCCTGCTCACGTATCGCGGGCGGGCGATCAGGCCGAAAACCGCCGGACAGAAGCATTATGTAGACGCCATCCGCAAGAACACCATCACCTTCGGCATCGGGCCTGCAGGTACCGGTAAAACCTACCTTGCCATGGCAATGGCCGTCGCCGCGCTCAAGCGCAAGGAAGTCGGGCGCATCATCCTCACCCGCCCTGTGGTCGAGGCGGGGGAGAACCTCGGTTTTCTTCCCGGCTCCTTGAACGAGAAGGTCGATCCCTATATCCGTCCGCTCTACGACGCGTTGTTCGACATGACCGACATGGAGCGCGCGCAGCAGCTCATCGAAAGCAACGTCATCGAGATCGCACCGCTTGCCTTCATGCGCGGGCGAACGCTCAACGACAGCTTCGTTATCTTGGACGAAGCCCAGAACACCACGCCCGAGCAGATGAAGATGTTCCTCACGCGTCTTGGGTTCGGTTCGAAGATGGTCATCACCGGCGATGTCACGCAGCTCGACCTGCCGCGCGGCGTTTCGGGCCTAAAGGGCATCGAAGATATCCTCGGCGACATCGAAGGCGTGTCGTTTTGTAGGTTCTCGGGTAAGGATGTGGTCCGCCACTCGCTCGTGGCGGCCATCGTTTCGGCGTACGACCGCGCACAGGCCGACGCCATGCAGAAGAAGGGCAGCCATGGACGTTCAAATCAATTATGATTACCGCGGCGATGACCTGAAGGACATGCCGCTCGTCGAGCTCGCGCAGTTCGTGCTCGATCATCAGGAAAAGCCTCAGAACACCGAGGTGTCCCTGAGTTTCGTCACCGACGAGGAGATCGCTCGCCTCAACGAGCAATATCGCGGAAAGGAAGGACCCACCGACGTCCTGTCCTTCGAATGCGACGGTGTTGAGGATGAGCTTTCCGATATGGTTCCTGCAGGCTTTGGCGATGTCTACGAACTTGGGGACGTCGTCATCGCGCCGGATGTGGCCGAGCGTCAAACCCAAGAGTTCGGCACCACGTTCGAGCAGGAGGTCAGCCTGCTGTTCGTTCACGGACTGCTCCATCTGTGCGGCTACGATCACATCGTCGAGGAAGACGCCAAGGTCATGGAGGCCCTCGAGGATGAGATCTTGGCCGCCTGGAATGCGCGATAAGGCCATGGGCGACGCATCCCCCGACAACAAGCCTTTCGTACGCTCTGCCGAAACGAAGGGAAAAGGGCAGCGCTATAAGCTCACATCTGCCTTCGCCAACGCCGGGCGCGGACTATTCGAAGCGATTCGCAGCGAACGCAATCTGCGTATCGACGTGTGCGTGGCCGTTGTGGCCATAGCGCTCGGCTTCGCGTTGCGCATTGATACGCCTTCATGGCTTGCCGTCATCATCTGCATTGGCATGATGTTCGCGCTTGAAACGGTCAACACGGCCATCGAGGCGGTGGTCGACCTTGCCAGCCCCGGGTACCATGAGCTGGCCCGACGGGCGAAGGATTGCGCGGCGGGTGCCGCACTTGCAGGTGCCTTCGCGTCCCTTGTGGTGGGCTGCATCGTTTATATTCCGCCGATTTTGGCCTTCATGGCATCGTAATCAACCTTTTGAACCTAGGAGTCTCATGGACCTCGACGCATACTTCGGACATGCTGCGCCCCCCTCGGGCGAGGGCTTTAAATCCGGCTTCGTCACGCTGATCGGCCGACCCAATGCGGGAAAGTCGACCCTGCTCAACACCATCATGGGCAAGAAGATCGCCATCACTTCCAACACCGCCCAGACCACTCGTCATCGTTTCCGCGCGGTCTATACTCGCGACGATATGCAGATGATCATCGTGGACACCCCTGGCCTTCACAAGCCCCACGATGCGCTTGGCGAAGAGCTCAACACTTCGGCGCTCAAGGCGCTTGAAGACGTCGACGTCATCGCTATGCTCATCGACGCCAGCAAGCCTGTCGGCCGTGGCGACGAGTGGGTTGCCGCACAGCTAGACGGCCCGCATTGCAAGCACGCGAAGAAAATCTGCGTACTTTCCAAGGGCGACTTGGTCACCACCGAGCAGATGCATGAGCAAGCAGAGGCTGCAAAGAAGCTGGCGAATTGGGATGCCATGGTGGGGCTTTCCTCCGAATCCGGCTACAACGTGGACGCCTTCATTGAAGAGGTGCAGTGCTTCCTGCCCGAGGGCCCGGCGTGGTTCCCCGCGGATATGGAAACCGATCAGCCGATCGAGGTCATCGTCGCCGAGTTTATTCGCGAGAAGATCCTCCGAACGTTCCGTGACGAGGTTCCTCACTCCATCGGCGTCACCATCGAGCACATGGAGTACGAAAAGAAGAAGGACCTCAACCGTATCTTGGCCCGCATCTACGTGGAACGCGATTCCCAGAAGGGCATCATCATCGGCAAGGGCGGTAGTGCCATCAAGCGCATCGGCCAGGAGGCCCGAGAGGACCTTGAACAGCTGCTCGGCACGCGCGTGTACCTTGACCTTATGGTGAAGGTCAAGAAGAACTGGCGTCGCGACGCCACGCAAATCCGTCGATTCGGGTACGGTGAGGGTTTGTAGCAGGTTGTTTTCAGGTTTATCGGATATTTTGAGATTGAGGTGCCATGCGGCACCTCAATCCTGTTTTTCGGTACAATTTACGGGAAACCATACTGTAAGCACGCGCAAGGGAGTTTCAAGCATGATCTGTCCTTCTTGCCACACGGAAAATCGCGATGGCGCGAAGTTCTGCGACGAGTGCGGGGCCAAGCTGCCTCGTACCGCCTTCGAGCAGATCGAAGGCGCGGAACCTGCCCAAGCGTCTGACTTGACGGATAACGAAGACATCATCGAGGACGTTGCTGCCTGCGATACGCAAGACCCCGGCTTCGATGACGACGGGGAAGACGCGCAGCTTAATGCCGAAACTGAAAAGGCCGCCGAAGATGGCATCGCCTCCAATTCGCATCAAGCCGCTCTCGAATGCTCCGATAAGGATGATGAAAAGGAAAACGTTGCCGACGACGCGCAAGCGTCAGATGATGTTTCCAAGGACGCTGCAGACAAGGCTTCCGACGAAGAAGAGGCAACGCAAGAGGATGCCATCGATGCTTGCAACCTCGATATCGCAACCGAAACGGACGTCGCAGAGCAACAAGGTCCAAATGAAGATAATCGTGAAGCTTGTCAAGATGCTGAAGGTCGATCCGCCGATAACGGCGGATCGACTGATGACGTAGCGCATCAGCGCACGCACGTGCTCGATCTTCCCGATATCCGCAATCTTGCCTTCGAGTCCGAGAAAACCCAAACGCTTGGTCCCAAGCCCGCTTCTCCGGCGATTAAATCGGGGTGGGAGCCTGATCTGTCCGGCTTCGACGAGTTCCTCGTATACCCCGGGTACGTGCCCCCTAAGGCCGCGTGGCATTCTGGCGACACCATGCAGATGCCTCGCATCACCGATGCCGACCTATCGCAGCAAAAGGATTTCATCGCGCCCGACCCCAACAAGAAGAAGCGCGATCGTAAGAAGAAGAAAGCCGAGAAGGCCAAGGCTGCAGAGGCCAAGCAGCAAAGTGCGGGGCTTCCTAAGGAAGCGGAACCGTCTGCAGCCAAGTCTGAGAAAGAGCAGCCTAAGCACGCCGAAAAGGACGCCAAGCCCGTCGTTTCCGAGGCGAAGCCGAAAGACGACAAGAAGCCGGAATCGAAGGGCAAGCGCCTTCCCGGTTCGAAGATCGCCGCCATCGTGGCGTTGGCGGTGGTCCTTGCTGCAGTCATTGCCGCAGGCGTTACGTATCAGATGGAGCTGTGGGGCGGAAAGATCATTCCCGACGTCACGGGCATGACGCAGGCCGATGCTACGTATATGCTGCAGAGCAAGGGCTTCACGGTCCGCTCCACAACCGTTCCCTCCGATTCCACCGAGGGCCTTGTGCTGCTCATGGATCCGGGTGTCGGCGCACGCCAGGAGGAGGGCGCCGAGGTTGTCATCCATGTGTCCACTTCTCGCACGGTTCCCAAGGTGGTCGGTTCCAGCCAGGACAGCGCATTGAAGGCCCTTTCGGACAACGGGTTCGAAAACGTCGATGTGCAGCTTGAGCGCTCCGATGAGCCGGAGGGCACCGTCCTTTCCATCAGCCCGGAGGAGGGAGAGAAGGCGAAAGCCTCCACCAGTATCACGCTCAAGGTGGCGCAGGCTTATACCGTGCCCGACGTTTCGGGCATGAGCTATAACGAGGCCGTGCAGGCGATCAAGGACGCTGGGCTGTCTTCTACGGCGGTTTATGTGTATAGCGAAACCGCAAGCGAAGGGGCCATCATGGGCGTCGAGCCCGCTGCAGGCTCGAAGGTCCCCTCTGACACGGTCGTCGTTATCTCGCTTGCGAAGTCCCGCGCCAGCGAGCTGACCGCCGCCGCGCGCTCATACCTCTCCTCGACCACGCTTACCGCATCGGATGGGTCGTCGTTCACCGTGTCCTCGGTCGATAGCGTCTCCTATCAGGGCAACGACACGGTTGCCTTCACCGCATCGGGCAAGGCTTCCAAGTCGGTGACGGTTCTGGGGCAGACCATATCGGTCGCGGGGGATTCGAAACAGGTTTCGGGTACCGTAACCTTCGACTCCTCGAACAACGTCGCGTCGGTATCGTTTAAGTAACTCGTGGCGCAAAGCACCTACAACGCCCGCGTGCTCGTGCTGCGTAAAACCAAGTTGGGGGAGTCGGACCTTATCCTGTCCCTGCTTGCGCAGGATGGCTCGCAGATTCGGGCCGTTGCGAAAGGGGCCCGAAAACCTACTAGCCAGTTCAGTTCACGGTTGGAGCTGTATTCGCAGACGGATGTGCTCTTAGCTCAAGGGCGTTCGCTCGATATCGTCAAGGAAGCGCGTTTGGTCGCCGGCAATGCCGCGCTGCGTGAAAGCATGGAGCTTGCCGCCTGCGCGGCTCCCATCGTCGAGCTGCTCGATCGCATCACGCAGCCCGGTCTTGAGGTCCCGAAGCTGTTCCCGCTCACGCAAACGGCCCTTGACGCGCTTGCCTCGGCCGATTCCGCACATGGGCCCGCCATCTGCTCGGCCTGGTTGCTTAAGGCGTTCGCGTTTCTGGGCATCCGCCCTTCGCTGGATCGCTGTTGCGTTTGCGGCGAGCCTTTGGCTTGCGACGTGGAGGGCCTTGCCCATCGAACCATAGCGTTCTCATGCAGCGAGGGCGGCGTGGTGTGCGATGCGTGCCGCGTCTCCGACGTCGCCGGCCTTGCCCCGGAAACGCTTGCCTGGGCAACTGCGCTGCTGGGGATGCGTTTTTCGGATATCGCTTCGATCCAGGTGGACCAGTCGTGCGTCTTCGACACGCTTCGCCTGTGTCAAACGTGGGCGCAGATGCACGCCTCCATTCGCTTGAAATCGCTCAACTTCCTATTCACCTGCGGATTGTTTTAGGTGCTTGTCCCCATAGGGGCCAATCCGTCTGCCGCTATGGCATACTTTCACCATCCAAGAGAGAGGAAACGTATATGTACACCTATCGAACCAGGGGCGTATGCTCGCGAGAGATTCACGTCGATCTTGACGGCGACACCATCAAGCACGTGGATTTCGTTGGCGGCTGCGACGGCAACCTCAAGGCAATCGGCAAGCTGGTCAACGGCAAGAACATCGACGAGGTTGCTGCCGTGCTCGAGGGCAACACTTGCGGTCGCCGTTCCACTAGCTGTGCCGACCAACTTGTCCATGCGCTGCGCGAGGCCCGTCAAGCGCAATAAGCGCAGGCAGGTGATATGTGCGCAAGCTGTGCAGGTGACGTTTCAGCCTTGCGCACAAGCGCTCGTTCGTCGTATTCTAGACAAGTTGCCGTATCGGCAGCCACTTTCAGCTTGGTCCCCATCTTGCATGGATCCCAGCGGAAAGCAAGTAGAGCGCAGCAACAGCTGCACGGAAGGCGGGCAAGTCCCGCAGGAAAGGTGGAGTTAGCATGCCTAGCAAACTCAGCATCACGAAAGAGCGCACCGCAGAGCTGGTCGCCGAGTTCGGCGCCAACGAGCATGACACCGGCAACCCGGACGTGCAGGTCGCTATCCTGTCCGAGCGTATCCGCAACCTCACCGAGCACCTGAAGACCCACAAGAAGGACAACCATTCCCGTCGTGGCCTGATGATGCTCATCGGTAAGCGTCGTGGTCTGCTCAAGTACATCAAGGAGCGCGACATCGAGCGTTACCGTGCCCTCATCAAGAAGCTCGGCATCCGCGACAACATCTAGTCAACGAAAGCCCGCGCAGCCTTGCGCGGGCTTTTGCATAGCGGTCGGGTGCGCAAGGGCGTGCCTGCTCGCGGCAAGCGGGAAACGTGAGTACCCCTGGCCGAAGAAGCTTGCCCGCACTACGGCGGTCAAGGAATAGAGAAGGAAAGAACACCACATGGAAAAGATCGTCGAGTCCTTCGAGCTGTACGGCAAGACCTACCGCTTCGAAACGGGCGAGCTGGCCAAGCAGGCTACCGGCGCTGTCCTGGTCACGCAGGGCGAGACCACCGTGCTCATCACGGCCGTCATCTCCAAAGAGGAGAAGAACTACGACTTCTTCCCGTTGACCGTCGACTTCATGGAGAAGATGTACTCCGTCGGCCGCATCCCCGGCGGCTACCTCAAGCGCGAGGCGCGTCCGTCCGAGAAGGGCACGCTGACCGCTCGCATGATCGACCGCCCCATCCGCCCCGGTTTCGTCGACGGCTTCAAGCGCGAGGTGCACATCGTTGCCACCACGCTCGTGTGCGACGGCAAGAACGCTCCCGACTGCATCTGCGTCGGCGGCGCTTCGGCTGCGCTCATGATCGGCAGCGCCCCGTTCGACGGCCCTGCGGCTTGCGTGCGTATCGCCCATAACCCTGAGACCGACGAGTTCATCGTGAACCCCACCTACGAGGAGCAGGAGACCTCCGATCTCGAGCTCACCATCGCAGGTACCGCCGACTACATCTCCATGGTCGAGGCCGGCGCCAACGAGGTTTCCGAAGATCTTATGCTCCGCGCGATGGACTTCGGCCAGCAGGCCATCGCGAAGTTCTGCGAGGCTCAGCAGCGCTTCCTCGATCGCTGCGACATCACCCCGGTCGAGTGGCCCATCCATGTCGCCGACCCGTCCATCGACGAGCGCATCTCCCCGTTCTTCGACGAAATGTCCCAGGCCTTGAGCGACGCCGACAAGCAGGCTCGCATGGGCAAGGTCGAAGAGCTCAAGTCCCGCATCAAGGAAGAGTCCTTCAACGAGGAGGAGCTTTCCGCTTGGGGGTCCGACATCGCCGCTGCCTTGAAGGCGCTTGAGAAGAAGGCCATGCGCGCCATGGTCATCGAGACGGGCGAGCGCGCCGACGGCCGTCGCGCCGACGAGATCCGCCCGCTGCACATTGTTCCCGGTTATCTGCCCCGCGTTCACGGCTCCGGCTTGTTCCAGCGTGGTCAGACTCAGGCGCTTTCCATCGCCACGCTCGGCATGCTCAACGAGTGGCAGCGTCTTGACACCATCGACCCGGCCGAGGGCAAGCGTTATATGCACCAGTACAACTTCCCGCCGTACTGCACCGGCGAGACGGGCCGTATGGGCGCTCCGAAGCGCCGCGAAGTCGGCCACGGTGCGCTGGCTGAGCGCGCCCTGCTGCCGGTGATCCCCTCCGAGGACGAGTTCCCCTACGCCATCCGCGTGGTTTCCGAGATCCTGGAGTCCAACGGCTCTTCTTCCATGGCCTCCACCTGCGGTTCCACGCTGGCGCTCATGGATGCGGGCGTGCCCATCAAGGCCCCGGTTTCCGGTATCGCAATGGGTCTTATCAAGGAAGGCGACGACATCGTCATCCTCTCCGACATCCAAGGCATCGAGGACTTCCTCGGCGACATGGACTTCAAGGTGTGCGGTACCGAGAAGGGCATCACGGCCCTGCAGATGGACAACAAGGCCAAGGGCCTGTCCACCGAGATCCTCGGCCGTGCGCTCAAGCAGGCCCACGAAGGCCGTGCGCACATCCTGAAGGCCATGCTCGCCGAGCTGCCTGAGCCGCGCGCAACGCTGCGCGATACCGCTCCGCGCATCGAGACCATCCATATCCCCGTTGATAAGATCCGCGACGTCATCGGCTCCGGCGGTAAGGTCGTGCGCGGCATCCAGGATGAAACCGGCGCGCAGATCGACATCCAGGAAGATGGCACCATTCATATCGCCGCCATCGAGGGCCCGGCCGGCGAAGCCGCCAAGGCCATGATCCTCGGCATCGTCAAGGAGCCCGAGGTCGGCGAAATCTTCGAGGGCGAGGTCGTCGGTATCAAGGACTTCGGCGCCTTCGTTAAGCTCACCCCCGGCAAGGACGGCTTGCTCCACATCTCCCGTGTGGCCAACGGCCGCGTCGGCTCGGTCGAGGACGTGCTGAAGCTCGGCGACACCGTCAAGGTTCAGGTCCTCGAGATCGACCCCAAGACGGGCAAGATCTCGCTCGATCGCCTGGACAAGCCGGAGGCTCCGGAAGGCAGCACCCCTGCTCCGCGCGAACATCGCGGTCATGAGCGCCATGAACGCCACGAGGGAGGCAAGCGCGAAGCCGGCCAGCGTGACGTGCGCCCGGGTCGTGCCAACCGCACCCCTCGTCGCCGTCATGAGTCCCAATAAGCTGTATACAAGATAGCTAGCGATGGCGGCCGCCTCAGGCCGCCATCTTTTCTAAGAAGGAGCTTCAACATGATCAACGTCGCCGTTTCCGGTTTTGCCGGACGTATGGGTTCCGCCGTGGTCGATGCCGTCACCGCAGCCGACGACATGCAGGTAACCTGCGGAATCGACCCGCATGGCTCTTCGAAGGTTTTCGCAGTGTATGAAACGGTCGAGCAGGCCGTGCATGCCGGTGGATTCGATGTGCTCGTCGATTTTACGCAGCCTTCCGTCGTCGAGGGCAATCTTCGCGTCGCCCTTGCGGCGGGCATCGATTGCGTGGTGGGCACCACGGGTCTTGCCAACGACAAGCTCGAGGAGCTTGCCGCCCTCGCCCCTGAGGGAACGTGCCTGTTCTACGCCCCGAACTTCACCACCGGTGCCGTGCTCATGATGCAGTTCGCAAAAGCAGCTGCCCCGTTCTTCCCTGAGGCTGAGGTGCTCGAGTTCCATCATTGCAACAAGAAGGACGCTCCCTCCGGCACCGCCGTGCGCACGGCGCAGATCATCTCCGAGGCTCGCAACGGCCGTCAAAGCGCCGCGCCGGGCAAGGAAACCGAGATCACTGGTTGCGAAGGCGCCCGCGGCGCGCTGGTGGACGGCGTGCCCGTGCATTCGGTCCGTTCCATGGGTTATGTGGCAAGCCAAGAAGTGGTGTTCGGCTCCATGGGCCAGACCCTTACCATCCGCCACGATTCGTGGGATCGCACTTCGTACATGCCCGGCGTGCTGCTCGGCATCCGAAGCGTCGGCGACCGACAAGGCCTTATCGTCGGGCTTGAGAACTTCATGGAATAGGCATCTGCTCGGATGATGCCGCCGTCTATGGCGGGTATTGGCACTTAACCGGCAACATTTGTTTCTTGAGCGTGACAATTTAATGACTTCACGGCGCCCTTCGGGGTGCCGTGGCATAATATGGCGAAGTTGCATTATGCGATTCAGGTGCATGGCGTCGAGCCATGCTTGTACAGAAAGGTGCCAACGATGGGAAATCCTCGTTTCGGCCGCATGATCCCGGCCATGGTCACGCCCATGAAGGACAATCTCGATCTCGATCTCGATCGTGCTCAGGAGCTTGCTGACCGTTTGGTAAAGGGCGGCGCCGACTCCCTTATCATCAACGGCACCACGGGTGAATCTCCCACTGTGTTCTATCCGGACAAGATCGAGCTGTTCAAAGCCGTGGTCGCCGCAGTCGATGGCCGCATCCCGGTTATCGCCAACGTCGGCGATAACTGCACGGCCGATACGGTCGGCTTCGCAAGCGATGTGGCGAAGCTCGGCGTCGACGGCTTCATGTGCGTCGTGCCGTACTACAATAAGCCTCCGCAAGAGGGCTTGTATCAGCATTTCAGCACCATCGCGCGTTCGGTGGAACTGCCGATCATCCTGTACAACATCCCGGGGCGTTGCGCGGTGAACATGACCGCGGAAACCTCGCTGCGTCTCGCGCATAATCTGGACAACGTGGTTGCCATCAAGGAGGCTTCCGGAAGCTTTGATCAGGTGAAAGCCATTGTGGAAGGCGCGCCTGAGGGCTTTTGCGTATACTCCGGCGACGATTCGGCAACCTACGACATTATGAAACTGGGTGGCGTGGGCGTCATCTCCACCATCGGAAACGTTGCTCCTGCTCGAATGAAGGAGATCGTGGAGCTGTGCGCGGCCGGCAAATGGGAAGAAGCCGCTGCCGCAAACGAACGCCTCATGCCCCTCATGGAAGGGCTGTTCAAGACAGCGAACCCCATCCTGGTCAAAGAAGCACTGAAATTGGCCGGCTTCCCGGTAGGCGGAGTTCGTCTGCCCCTGGTCAATGCCACTGCCGAGCAGTCCGCCGAGCTTGAGCGCACCATGCGCGAGGTCGGCGTCCTGTAGCCAGGATACGCAGCAGGGCCGCTTCAATCCATGCGGCCCTGCTGTATGTTGGCAGTAAGGAAATCAATACATGGATCAAAACGAACAGCGCACGAAGCGCAACGCTGATGTGCGCCCTGAGAACAGCGGCAAAAGCACGCAGACGGTCAAGCACGTCAAGCTTGACCTCGAGCGTCCCAAGCTCACGAAAGAGGGCAATGCCGAGCAGGGCCGTAAGCGTCCGCGTTCTCGCAAGCGCTCTTTCGACTCCTCGAAAAAAGATCGCGGAGCCACGCTGAAGATCATCCCGCTTGGCGGCCTTGACGCCATCGGCAAGAACATGACCGTGTTCGAATGCAAGGGCGACATGGTGCTCGACGATGCCGGCCTCATGTTTCCCGATGACAACCATCCCGGCGTAGATCTTATCCTGCCGGATTACACCTACGTGCTCCAGCATGCTGATAAGCTGCGGGGCATCGTGATCACGCACGGCCACGAGGATCACACGGGTTCCTTGCCTTATCTGATCAAGGACCTGGATCGTCAGGTGCCCATTTACGGCACGAAGATGACTCTGGGCCTAATCGAAGGCAAGTTCAAGGAGCACCGAATCAAAAACGCCAAGCTCGTGGAAATCAAGCCGGGCGACAAGGTGAACCTCGGCTGCATCACGGCCGAGTTCTTCGCCGTGAATCACTCCATCCCTGGTGCCGTGGGCGTCTTTTTCCGCAGCCCCGCAGGCAACGTGCTGCACACGGGCGACTTCAAACTCGACCAAACCCCCATCGACGGCGTGCACACCGACTTTGGCGCACTTGCGCGCTTCGCAGACGAGGGCGTGGACCTGATGATGTCGGATTCCACGAACGCCACCAACCCCAATTTCACCCCCAGCGAGGCGGAAGTGGGCAAGGAGCTTCAACGCATCATCGCTCAGGCAAAGGGCCGCGTCATCATCGCGTCTTTCGCCAGCCATATCCATCGCCTGCAGCAGATCTGCGATGCAGCCGTGGCAAACGGGCGCAAGGTGGTCGTCACCGGTCGCTCGATGGTGCAGAACACCGATATCGCTCGCAAGCTCGGGTATCTGAAGATCTCCGACCAGGACATCATCGATGCGTACGACCTGAAGGGCATCCCGCCCGAGCAGGTGGTCATCATGTGCACGGGCAGCCAAGGCGAGCCGCTGTCGGCTCTTGCCCGTATCGCCGCAGGCGAGCATAAGACCATCGACATGGAAGCGGGAGACACCGTCATCATCTCGGCTACCCCGGTTCCCGGCAACGAGAAGGCCGTTACGAAGGTGGTCAACTCGTTGGCCAAGATCGGCGCCGATGTGTACGACAAGTCCCGCGGCCGCGTGCACGTCTCCGGCCATGCTTCGGCTGAGGAGCTGAAGATCATGCTTACCATCGTGCAGCCCAAGGCGTTCATGCCCGTACACGGCGAGGCCACGCATCTTCGCGCCCATGCCCGTTTGGCGGAAGCCGTCGGCGTTCCCGCTGAGAACGTGTTCATCTGCGAGAACGGTGAAAGCCTTGAGCTTTCCACGAAGGGCGTCAAGCATGGCGAGGTCGTGCAATCCGGCATCGTGCTCGTCGACGGCCTGTCGGTAGGCGATACCTCCGAGCAGGTACTCGAGGAGCGCACGGCGCTTTCCGCACAGGGCTTCGCCGTTATCGCGGCGGCGGTCTCGGGCCGCAAGAAGGCCGTGGCCGGCAACGTTCAGGTGGAGATGCACGGCATCACCGGCGGCGACGATGGGTATCTGGTCCAAGATTGCGAGAAGTGCGTCAAGAACGCGCTGACCCGTGCTTTGTCCAAGGGCGCTTCGGGCAAGGAGCTGAGAAAGGCCGCCCGTGACGCCCTGCTTTCCCTGCTTTGGGAGCGCACGAAAACCCGTCCCATGACGGTGGTGAACCTGCTGGACATCTAGCATCGCCGCACACAAGAATCTGTTCACGAGCACCTGCGTTGCATTGCGCGCAGGTGCTCGCTTGCTCGCATAACTGCTGAAACGCTTTAGCACGAAAGGGGAGGGCGTGGCCCGAACTGCTTCGAACAAATCATCCGCATCCAAGAAAGCCGACGCAGGCAAGGCGAAGGCTGCAAGCCCTGCGCAGAAACGCGCTGCCAAGCAGGCGGCCTCCAGCGCCGCCCAACCGCAAATACTTGATGAGCGCACCAAGCGCGACATCACCGGCGTCGGCGTAACGCTGTTGGGCATCGTTTTGTTCGTCGCCGCCGTCGTTCCCACCGATGCGCTCATTACCTCCTTCGTGTCCCAGCTTTTGCATCTGTGCCTGGGAATCGGCGCTTATCTGCTGCCGTTTTTCCTGGTTGCGATCGGGGCAAGCTTCCTTGTCCGAATCGATAAGGAGGGTATCCCGCTGCGCGTTTCGGTGGGGCTGGCCATGCTGTTCGTCGCGGTGCTTTCCTTGTTGGCCCTGTTCACGCCCGAAGCTGCCTCTGATGCTACGGACAATCTGTTCCTAGCCGATCAGCTTTCGGCTCGCGGAGGCTACATCGGCGCGGGCGTTGCGTGGTGCGGCTTGACGCTGTTCGGCAAGGTGATCTCCGCCATCGTGCTGTTCGGCCTTGCGATTGCCGGGTTGATCGTCATCGGCTTCTCCGTATCCAGCATCGTGGAGAAGCTGCAGGCGATGGCTGCAGCTCGTGAAGAAGCCGACGAGCGCGAGCACGGCGTGGTGCCGCCGCCCGCTTTCGCCAGGGTTTCCCGCCCGAAGACGAAAGCCGTCGACGAAGCCGAGCTCGCTGAGCTCGAAACCGCTAAAACCCAAACGCTCAAGCAGCCTGCGACCTCGAATCGCCGGCACGGAAGCGTCGTCTCATCCGCCGACGATGGCGCTTCCCGCGAAAACGCAAGCCAAGCGCCTGAAACCATCACGCGCAAACTGGGGCGCCGCAAGCCTATCGAGCGCGTTGCTGCGCCGACTATGCCGAAAAAGCCCTCGAAAGCCGCTACGCCGGTTGCTACCCCGCGCCCCGAGCAGGGTTTCGAGCTTCCGCCGTTCGAGCTTCTTGCCACGTCCACCGATCCGGAAAAAGACCTGGCAACCGATTCGGAGCTGCAGGAAACCGGCGCTTGCCTGCAGGAAACGCTTGAAGACTTCAACATCATGGCCAAGGTGGTGGGCTGGGTCGCGGGTCCGACGGTCACCTTGTTCAAAGTTGACCTTCCAGCAGGTGTGCGCGTCAGCCGCGTTACCGCGCTTGAAGACGATATCGCGCTGGCGCTTGCCGCGCCCGGCGTACGAATCTTCGCGCCCATTCCCGGTACCAATTACGTCGGCATCGAGGTGCCTAACCGAACCCGCCAGACGGTATTGCTCGGCGACGTCATCAAGGACGCAGCCCCTGGTCCTTTGCAAATCGCCATCGGCAAAGACGTCGAGGGTCACTGCATCGTTTCCGACCTCGCCAAAATGCCTCATCTGCTTATCGGCGGCACCACCGGTTCGGGCAAATCCGTATCCATCAACGCTATGATCATGTCCATCCTTATGCGGGCAACCCCGTCCGAGGTTCGCTTCATCATGATCGACCCCAAACGCGTCGAGTTCACGCCCTATAACGGAATTCCGCACCTGTATGTTCCCGTTGTCACCGAGCCAAAGGAAGCGGCAAGCGCATTGAGCTGGGGCGTTGCGGAAATGGAACGCCGCTTGAAGGTGTTTTCGAAGGTCGGTGCTCGCAACATCGGCCAGTACAATGCCAAGGTGCAGGCGGCGCAGGCCGAAGCGAAGGCCGCGCAGGAAGCAGGGGAGGATCTGCCTGAAAACGAGCTAGGCGATGAGCTGCCCTATATCGTCATCATCATCGACGAGCTTGCCGACCTCATGATGAACGTCGGCAAGGAGGTGGAATTCTCCATCAGCCGAATCGCCCAGCTGGCGCGCGCTGCCGGCATTCACTTAATCGTTGCCACCCAGCGTCCTTCGACCAACGTGGTCACGGGTCTGATCAAGGCCAACATCACGAACCGCATCGCATTCAACGTGGCAAGCGGCATCGACAGCCGCGTTATCTTGGATACACCGGGCGCGGAAAACCTCATCGGCCTGGGCGACCTGCTCCTCAGCAAGCCGGAGTACGCAAAGCCCATGCGCATCCAAGGTTGCTACGTGTCCGAAGATGAAATTAATGCGGTTGTGGAGAAGTTGCGCAGTCAGGGCGAGCCAGAGTATCATTCCGAGATCTTATCCACCAATCTAATCACGTTGGGATCGTGCCCCTCGGATGCCAGCGGCGGCACGTGCGCCGACGATGATCCGCTCATTTGGGAGGCGGCCGAGTTGGTGGTGTCCAGCGGTTTGGGTTCCACGTCCAACATCCAGCGTCGCCTCAAAGTGGGATACTCCCGCGCCGGGCGTATAATGGATATGTTGGAAGATAAGGGCGTCGTCGGTCCTCCGAACGGCAGCAAGCCCAGAGAAGTGCTCGTCGATGCCATGGAGCTTGAGACGCTCAAAGCGTTCGAGCAACATGACGGCGACAATCAATAAGGAGAAGGCATGGGCCAGGTTTCATTCGGCACCGTATTGCGCGAAGCGCGCGAGCGGAAGGGCTACGACGTGCAGTCGGCCGCTCGTCGGCTGCGCATCCGCCCGGACATCCTCCGCGCCCTCGAGAACAATGATTTTTCCCGTTTGCCCGCGCGCGGCTATACGCGCAACATGGTGAACGCATATGCGAAATTGGTTGGGCTCAACCCTGCCGACATCACGCGTATGTATCTCGATGATGCATACGCCTATCAGGTTGGACGCACCCGTGGCGAATCGGATTCGCCTGCGCATGTTTCGGGTCGTAGGTCGGTTTCGCGCGGCGACGGGCGTCATGATGGTCGTGGGCAAGGTTCGCAGCGCTCATCGCGCCATAGCGAAGACCGCTCCGGCGATGGTCGTCGCTCGCAGCGTACCCAACGAGGTCAGCGCCAGGGCACGCAGCGTATGCCGCGTCGCGAACAGCAGCCGCAACGCGAATATCGCGAGTCGCTTGCTTCGCGAGCGGCACGCGCCGAGAACGAAAGCCGTCGCTCCAACCATTTCGGCGGCGCTGTTACCACGCAGTTCACCAACTTTTATTCCGGTTCGCAGAACAATGCCGGTCGCGGGATGCAGGCGCGATTGCCTTATGTAGCGGTCATCGTGATCATCTTGCTGCTGCTCGTGATCATCGTTGCGCTTGCGTTCGGAAACCGCGGTGCGGCCTCCACGCAGGATGTGGCGAAGGTGCCCATTACCGGCGTTACCGATACATCGGCGGACGGCACAGGCGTCAGCCAAGACAACTCCAACAACAGCAACAACGGCAATAACAGCAACGATTCGGAATCCAAGGCATCTTCAACGGAAACCGTGCCTACAAGCGTGAAGGTGGAGTACAAGTTGGCCAAGGGCCAGCAAGCTTACGTCATCATCACGGAGGATGGGCAGGCGACCGAGCAGATGCTCACCGGACCAGTAGATACAACGGTCGACGTCTCCGGTACCTGGAGCTTGGCCACCTGGGTTTCCTCCGGCTTTACCGTCACCATGGACGGCAAAGAGGTCGAATTCACCAGCGATGCGACCACGGGCATGCCCACAGCTACGGTGAACTTCAAGGATTACCTTGCTTCTTGGGCGAAAGACCATCCTGATGTGAAGGTCGAGGGGCTTGATAGCTCCAGCACCTCCTCGACCAGCACCGGGTCCACCTCGTCGACTACGAATTCGGCATCGAGCGGCATCTCGTCGCAGTCGGCTACCGGCACCGGTTCGTCCGTCGGTTCTTCGACGACATCGACGGGAACCGGTTCGACCAGCACCTCCGGCACCGGTTCGACCTCGACAAGCGGCACCGGATCCGGCACAACAGGTACCCAGTACTCGTCATCAACGTATTCGTCTTACTAGTTGAAAGGCAAACATCATGGCCAAGGAATCTAGCTTCGATGTGGTGTCCACCGTCGACATGCAGGAAATCGACAATGCATATCAGCAAGCGAAGAAGGAGCTGACGCAGCGCTACGACCTGAAAGGCTCCGGCGCCGAGCTGTCCCTCGACAAGCAGAAGAAGACCATCACGGTGGCGGCTCCCGCCGATTTTGTGGCTCGCCAGGTCATCGACATCATGGGCAGCAAGCTCATCAAGCGAGGCATCGATCTGGCCGCCGTCAAATGGGGCGACCCCCAAGCGGCAACCGGTCAAAGCGTGTGTCAGACGGCAACCATCGTCGAAGGCATCGACAAGGAAACGGCCGGCAAGATCAACAAGGACATCAAGGCGCAAAAGCTCAAGGTGAAGGTCACCATCGAAGGCGACAAGCTGCGTGTTTCCTCCGCCTCCCGCGACACGCTTCAAGAGGTTATCGCTTTCTTGAAGGGCCAGGATTACGGCCAGCCGCTCCAGTACGTTAACTATCGCTAAGGATTTCCGTGGAAACCGAAAACGTGTTTGAAATCGAGAGCCCTCGCGTCGCGTTCGTCACCATGGGCTGCGCGAAGAACGAGGTAGATACCCAGCGCATGCAATCGCAGCTCACCCGTTGCGGCTTCGTGATCGAGCAAGACCCCGAGGCCGCCGACGCCGTGGTGGTGAACACCTGCTCGTTTATCCAAAGCGCTACCGAGGAAAGCCTTGAAGCCATTTTCGAGGTTGCAGGTATGCCCAACGTGGCTGCAGGCGCTGCGCTCATCGTTGCCGGATGCATGCCCGCCCGTTACGGACAGGAATTGGAATCAGAGCTTTCCGAGGCTTCCGCATTCGTTCCGTGCAGCAAGGAAGACGATATCGTTCAGGTCATCGCACAAGCGCTTGGCATCGATCAGGTGCGCCTGGAGCGTATGAAGGCAGGCATGCTCGGGGCCGTGCCCGAAGGTACGGTCGCCATCAGCGGTTCGCGCGCCGTTTCGGCCTACGTGAAGATCTCGGATGGATGCGACCGCTTCTGCTCGTACTGCACTATTCCTTACATTCGCGGCAGGTATCACAGCTTCGACTACGAAACCGTTCGCAAGGATGTGGCCGATCGTGTTTCGGAAGGCGTGAAGGAAATCGTCCTCATTGCCCAGGATACAGGGCGTTGGGGTCAGGATTTCGAGGATGCGTCAAGCCTCGCGTGGCTTGTGGGAACGCTTGCGGATGAGTTCGCCGATATCTGGTTCCGCGTCATGTACATCCAGCCTGAGGGAATCACCGACGAGCTGCTGCATACCGTTGCCGAGCATGACAACATCTGCTCCTATTTCGACATCCCCCTTCAGCACGTTCAGCCAAGCATTCTGAAGGCCATGCATCGCAAGGGTTCGCGCGAGGAGTACGAGTCGTTGGTGGAACGAATTCGCCGCATTGTCCCCGAGGTAACGCTGCGCACCACGCTTATCGCGGGCTTTCCCGGGGAAACGGAAGAAGATTTCGATGAGCTTTGCGATTTCGTCGAAGAGGGCTTTTTCGATTACATCGGCGTGTTCGCGTACTCGCGCGAAGAGGGGACCCGCGCATACGATCTGCCCGATCAGGTTGACGATGACGAGAAGGCGTACCGCGCGCAACGGTTGCGCGACCTTGCGGACGATGTTTGCACGCCGCTCGTAGCCGCTCGTGTCGGAAAAACCATGGACGTGCTCATCGAGGGCAGGGAAGAGGACGGTCAGCTGTTCGGACGCGCAATGTGCCAAGCCCCCGAGGTCGATGGCGTAACCTATGTCGACAACGGCGAGCCGGGCCATATCGTTCGAGTTGCCATAACCGATACGCTGCTGTATGAAATGGAAGGCGAATAGCCCATGCACAAGCTGCAAGTGGAAGCCGCACCGCAAGCTGCTACTAGTTTGTGGACCCCGGCTAACATCGTCACGCTCATCCGCATATGCTTGGTACCCGTGTTCGTCGTCGTGCTCTTGAGCCCTTGGCCGCAATGGTTTCATCTGCCTGACTTGGCGGAACATTCTAAAAGCCTCATCGCCGCCGCCATCTTCGTGCTGATCTCTTGCACGGACTGGCTTGATGGGTATTTGGCTCGAAGCCGTGGCGAAGTTACCGACTTCGGAAAGTTCATGGATCCGCTTGCCGATAAAATCCTGGTCATGGCGGCCCTGCTGGCGCTGATCGAGCTTGGATCGCTTCCCAGTTGGGTTGCGCTCATCATCGTTGCGCGTGAATTCATCGTCTCAGGCGTGCGTATGGTGGCGGCCAGCAAGGGTACCGTCATCTCCGCTAGCTGGTACGGCAAGTTCAAGACGGTGTTCCAGATGATTGCCATCGTGCTGTTCACCATCAAGGACAGCTACATGATGGGTACGCTCGTCGAGGCATTTTCAGACGTGATGTGGGTTATCAGCTGGATCGTCATGTCCATCGCCTTGCTGCTGACGGTGGTGTCGATGCTTGATTACATCTCCAAGGCCCGTGAACTCATCGGTTTGGGGCCCTCAAAGCGAGCAAAGCGTAAGCAGAAGGCTGAAAGCACGCAAAGCGAAAACATCGAAGAGGCACACGTCGGCGTGCGGATTGCAGATATCGAGCATCTTGCGGCTCAGGTTATTTCGCATGCCAGCGAACGGGGCATAACCGTCGGCACTGCCGAAAGCCTTACCGGCGGCATGATCAGCGCTGCGTTGACTTCGGTTTCCGGAAGCTCAGCTGTTGTGCGAGGCGGCATCACCAGTTACGCAACTGGAGTGAAATCCGATGTGCTTGATGTTCCTGAGTCGGTTATCGAAGAGTTCGGCGTGGTTAGCACGCAAGTTGCCCGCCATATGGCGCAGGGTGCGTGCAAGGACCTGACCTGCAACGTGGCCGTTGCCGTCACCGGCATTGCGGGCCCGTCCGGGGCAGAGCCGGGAAAGCCCGTCGGGACCGTTTGCTTCGCATGCGCAAGCGACACCGGTATCACGGCTCAGCGGAAACATTTCGAAGGGGATCGCAACCAGGTTCGCATGCAAACCACCTTTGAAGCCCTTCGCATGATCGATGCAGCGGTGTGCGGGCAGCAGCATATCTCAAGCTAAGCCGGCCCTTTTACGTATAACGGCGCAAGCGATACACGGAAGCGTCGACAACAGTAATCAATCGAACAGGTTCACCAGACAACCGTGCAAGGTTCAGGTGAACCTGTTCGGTATTTCGGGCAAGGGTTGTGCAAGAAGCTGAAGCTATGATGGTGATAGTCGTACCGATGTTTGTATTTGGTACTTGACTATGAAACAGGCGTTCGTATAATCAATAGCGTTGCAAAGCAGCGCAAAGGAAGGGTAACCAGCGCATGAACGAAGAAAAAACCAAGATGCTCAAGGTCACAACCGACCAAATCGAATCAAAGTTCGGCAAAGGCTCCATCATGAAATACGGGGATGGCGGCCATGACCTGAACATCGGCGCTATACCCACCGGCGCATTGCCGCTTGATGCCGCGCTGGGTATCGGCGGCGTTCCGCGTGGCCGAATCATCGAAGTGTACGGACCTGAGTCCAGCGGCAAAACCACGCTTGCGCTGCAAATCCTTGCCGAGGCGCAAGCGCTCGGCGGTGTCGTGGCGTTCATCGACGCGGAACATGCGCTCGACCCGGTCTATGCGGCTCGTTTGGGCGTTGACATCGATGACGTGCTCATCTCCCAGCCCGATTTCGGAGAGCAGGCGCTTGAGATCTGCGACATGCTCGTCCGATCGGGGGCGATTGATTGCGTCGTCATCGACTCCGTCGCGGCATTGGTTCCCCGAGCCGAAATCGAGGGCGAGATCGGCGATACCACCGTTGGTCTGCAAGCAAGGCTCATGTCCCAAGCCCTCCGAAAGCTTGCCGGCTCGCTTTCCAAATCGAATACCACGTGCATCTTCATCAATCAGCTGCGTGAGAAAATCGGCGTGATGTTCGGCAATCCCGAAACCACAACAGGCGGTCGTGCTCTGAAGTTCTTCTCCAGCGTTCGAATCGACGTACGCCGCATCGACTCCATCAAACGTGATGGCGAGATCGTGGGAAACCGTGTTCGTGCCAAGGTCGTCAAGAACAAGGTCGCGCCGCCGTTTCGTCAGGCTGAATTCGACCTTATGTACGGTGAGGGCATTTCGCGTGAGGGATGTATCGTCGATATGGCGGTTGAGGCTGGAGTCGCTAAGAAATCCGGTGCTTGGTACACGTATGGCGAAGAGCGCTTAGGTCAAGGCCGCGAAGCAGCAAAGCATACCTTGAAAGAAAACCCCGATCTGCGTGATGAACTGGAAACGAAGGTTCGAGAGGCGTTCGACATCCCGATCATCACGAAAGAGCAGGAAGACTTCGATGCCGTAAATCCTGTAGCGAAGCCTAAGGGCAAGAAATAGCCATGCAGGAAGCAAGGGCGCAAAGCATTGCGGATTTGCGAGCGCAGATCAAAGCCATTGAAGATGGTTCGGGTGTATACGGCCGGCCTGAAGCTTGCTCTCGCAAAATCGATGGTAACCCTTTGCGCCCCGACAAGCGCGAGTGCAGGGAAGACGCCATCGACGAAATCCAGCAAACGCCAGTGTCTTGGCTTGCTGGGTGTACGACCTTAGGCGATTCCGAAAACGATGGGCTACCCTTCGGGCAGATGATGCAATCGGATGTCGATCGTGATCAAGCGGATTCGGCATTTGCGAAGATTCAGCGATTGCTGTGCATCCGCGAACATGCCAGCGCCCTGCTGTATAAGCGGCTGTTGGCAAGCGGGTATGAAGATCGTATCGCTTCCGAGGCGGTGCAGCGGGCAATCGACTGCGGGCTTGTAAGCGATGAACGCTACGCAGATGTTTTGGTTCGAAGCAGGCTGTCTCAGGGAAAGGGGCTGCGCGGCATTGCGTTCGAGCTTGAACAGGCGGAGATAGATCCTCAAACTGTCCCAGCGTATCAGGAAGCGCTGTACCGTGACTCGGGCCCTGATGAGCTAGCCCGAGCATTGAGCCTCCTTGCCGCTAAACCTCCGAAAGCCAAACGAATCCGTGAAGCTGCATATCGAAAGCTCGTGCAGAAAGGCTATGAATCAGGTGTCGCAGCATCGGCTGCCCGGATATTCGCCGAGCAACATGATTGCATCACCCTCGAAACCTGTTAAATCTCGACATCTTTACATCGAAAAGCCGGTTTCTCCTGTAGAACCGGCTTTTTTGTTCACTTGCTCTTTTCCATTTGAAAGAGAACCTTTATCATGAAATGCAAGCCTGAGCTATCGTGCCTTATACGGCACTGTTGGAATATATAAACAAATGTATACGTCCAGTCGTTGCGCACGTACGCTCATGCCCGGTTATGCCGGGATTTTTTATGCAATGGAACCTATGAAACCCACAGTACCCGTCCAAACACGAAAGGGGGACAAGCATGGAATCCATCATTTGGCTTATCGTTGGCGCCGTCGTCGGCATCGCCGCCGGTTTCGTCATCAACAAATTCGTTGCCAAATCCACGGCCCAGCGCGCCGCAGACGAAGCTCATACCGTCGTCGAAGACGCAAAACGCCAGGCGGAAACTTTGCGTCGCGAAGCGGTTGTCGAAGCCAAGGACGAAGCATTGCGTCTTCGCCAAGAGGCCCAGGCAGAGAACAAGGAGCGCTTGAAGGAGGTGCGCGCAGCAGAGCAGCGCGTGAACCAGCGCGAAGAGTCTCTCGATCGCCGCGTGGAGTCTCTCGATACGCGCGAGAAGTCCCTGGACTCCCGAGAGCATCAGATTTCCTCCATGCAAGGCCAGCTTGACCGCCGTCAGCGCGATCTCGACGAATCCGAAGAGCAAATCGGTCTTCGCTTGCAGCAAGTCGCCGGCATGACCGCCGACGAAGCAAAGACCGAGCTGCTCGATACGCTCAAAGATGAAGTGGCGCATCAGTCCGCTGCCATCATCCGCGATTCCGAGGCCCGCACCAAGGCGGAGGCGGACAAGAAAGCCCGTTCCATCCTCAGCCTTGCCATCCAACGCGTAGCTGCAGACCATACGGCAGAAACCACCGTTTCCGCAATCCATATTCCTTCCGATGATTTAAAGGGCCGCATCATCGGCCGCGAAGGTCGCAACATCCGTTCCTTCGAGCAGCTTACCGGCACCAACCTCATCATTGACGACACGCCGGAGTGCGTGACCATCTCCTGCTTCGACCCGGTTCGGCGCGAGATCGGCCGCGTGACCATGGAGAACCTCATTGCAGATGGCCGTATCCATCCTGCCCGCATCGAAGAGATGTTCGGCAAGGCGGAGAAGCTCGTGAACCAACGCGTGCAGGAAGCGGGCGAGCAAGCGGCGTTCGATACCGGAATCCATGATCTGCACCCCGAGCTCGTGCGTACGCTTGGACGCTTGCGTTACCGTACCTCGTATGGTCAGAATGTGCTCAATCACTCGCTTGAAGTCGCGTATCTGTCCGGAGTCATGGCGTCCGAGCTTGGTCTCGATCCTGTTCCGGCAAAGCGTGCAGGTCTCCTGCATGACCTTGGCAAAGCAGTTGACCACGAGGTCGAAGGCAGCCATGCGGTAATCGGTGCTGATCTTGCTCGTCGATTCGGGGAAAAGCCGTCCATCGTGCATGCGATCGAGGCGCATCACAACGATGTCGAGCCCAACAGCGTCCTCGACGTGCTTGTGCAAGCCGCCGATGCCGTTTCCGCGGCACGTCCCGGTGCTCGTAAGGAAACGCTGGACGCTTACATCAAGCGTCTGGAAAAGCTTGAGGAAATCGCTAATTCCTACAAGGGCGTAGAACGCACCTACGCAATCCAGGCTGGCCGTGAGGTTCGCGTTATGGTGCAACCTGAAGTGGTCGACGAGGCTCAGACCACTGTTTTGGCTCATGATATCGCTAAGCGCATCGAAGACGAGATGCAGTATCCCGGCCAAGTCAAAGTCGTTGTCATCCGCGAGAGCCGAGCTATCGGTATCGCAAAATAACGAAAGGCGTCAACTATGGGCGAAGGCAATCTTGCCTCGTTTATCGAAGACGTTTGCGGAGAGGGCCACCTTCGAGTCGAAACCGATCTCGGAGGTGGCTTTGTTCGTTTACGCAGCTCGGAAGCGGAGCGTCGACAAGCGGCGCAGGATATCCGATCTTCTGAGGACATCATCATCGAAATGCTTCGAAATGCACGCGATGCTCACGCATCGAATATTTTCGTAGCTTGTACCCGCGAAGGAACAACTAGGCGAATCGTCATGATCGACGACGGGGACGGCGTTCCGAAGCACCTGCAGCGTACGGTCTTCGAACCGCGCGTCACCTCAAAGCTTGACTCCATGCATATGGATAAATGGGGCGTTCACGGTCGCGGCATGGCTTTGTATTCCATCGCGGTGAACGCCGAATCTGCATCAATTTCGGCATCAGATTCGGGCCTTGGGTCGGCATTCGTCATTCAAACGGATCTCAACAAGCTCCCAGAGAAAACCGACCAATCGAGTTTTCCGACGTTCGAACTCAACGAAACGGGGACGGTGGCAGTGCGCGGCCCGAAGAACATCCTGCGAACCACGTGCGAATTCGCCATTGAATCCCGGGCTGCCGTCAATGTGTTCATCGGGTCCTCAACGGATATCGCGGCAACGCTGTATGCTTTTGGTCTTGGCAAGCTTTCCGCTGAAGACAGGCTTTCGGGTGAGAACGATCCATGCTTGCCGGTATGCAAGCGCCTGTCCGCATGCTCGAGTCTTCCGGCGTTTCATCGAACCGCTGATTCTCTTGGACTATCGATGTCCGAACGTTCTGCTCGGCGTATTCTCGATGGTCAAATCGCCCCGTTATCCCCATTGCTGGCAAAAATCAAAATCGAAGGCTTACGAACAACCGATACCCTCGGAAAAGAAGGAGCCGACACTCAAAGAAAAGCCGCTACGCCCCGACAGGCAAAAGGATTGAAGGTTGCAGACGAAGATGCTGCCCGTTTCGCCCACCAGGTTTCGCAGGCGTACGCAGAGTTGGCCGATGCATATTATCTTGATGCGGGCGTTGAACCGCACATCAGGGTAAGCAAGGATGCTATCCACATCACCATACCCGTGCTCATGCAGTCTTAGCGCAGGCCCTCCACATCATGTTGCGGACGGATTTCGTTATAGCTACAATTTAACTTGCATTTGAATACGCCGAAACACACGTCAAACAGAACACGAAAAGGTGAATGCATGAATGCCGAACAACAAGCCCCGGAGTCAGGGTGCCTGAAAGTTTCCTCAAAATCTTCCCCCGCATCAGTGGCAGGTGCCATTGCCGGCATGGTAAAAGACGGCGTTGGCGTTGAGATTCAAGCTGTCGGCGCCGGCGCCGTGAATCAAGCTGTCAAGGCAATCGCTATTTCTCGAGGATTCTTGTCGCCTATCGGCATCGAAGTCGCCTGCATCCCCTCGTTTGCAGACATCGTGATCGACGGCGAGTACCGTACGGCTATTCGCTTTGCCATAGACCCTCGGTATACGCGCGGCACGCCAATCGCCGATACCGCGCTTGGCAAGTAGCTCTATTTCATTTAGCTTTTTCATTCTCGATTCGATCGGAACCATACCTCTATGCACACCCCATTCATGAATATGACCTTTTGCGTCCGTACCTTCGGATGCCAGATGAACAAGCATGACTCTGAACGAATTGCGGGCATGCTCGAAGGCCTCGGCGGACTTATGGTCGACACCGTTGAGGAAGCCGATATCCTGATCTACATGACCTGCTGCGTGCGCGAAGCGGCAGATACACGTTTGTACGGCCAGGTTGCATCGCTGAAGAACATTCCCGTGAGAAGCGGGTCCCCGCTGAGCAAGAGGATCGTCGCGGTCGGCGGCTGTATCGGCCAACGCGATGGCGACGAGCTGACGGAAAAGCTCCCTCATCTTGATGTGGTCTTCGGCACGCATAATCTTGCCTCGCTGCCGCATCTGCTTCAAGCAGCTATAGAAGAAGGCGGTCATCAGGTTGAGGTGCTCGATGCTTCTTCCTCCTTCCCGACCGAACTCCCGACAAGCCGCGAGCATTCGTGGGCTGCGTGGCTTCCCATTACCATTGGATGCAATAACTTCTGCACGTATTGCATCGTTCCTTACGTACGTGGTCGGGAAAAATCGCGTCCAATCGAAGATATCGTCGCCGAAGCGGAACGTTATGTGGCAGCTGGCGTGAAGGAGATCACGCTGCTCGGTCAGAACGTCAACTCTTATGGTCGTGACCTATATGGCAGCCCTCGTTTCGCTCAAATCCTCAAAGCTCTTGACGAGACGGGCATTGAGCGTCTGCGCTTCGCCACCAGCCATCCCAAAGATCTGTCCGATGAGGTTATCGCACAGTTCGGCTCGCTGCGTTCGCTTATGCCTGCACTGCATCTCCCGGCGCAATCCGGCTCGGATCGTATTTTGCAGCTGATGAATCGTCGCTACACCTCGGCGCATTATCGGCAGCTCGTCAGCAAATTGCGCGATGCTTGCCCGGATATCGCCCTGTCAACCGACATCATCGTAGGATTCCCGGGCGAAACCGAAAAAGACTTCATGGACACGGCTCGTCTGGTCGATGAGATCGGATACCACCAGGTATTTACCTTTATTTATTCCAAGCGAGAGGGAACCCCTGCTGCAAGCATGGAGGACAACACCCCTCATGAGGTGATTCAGAAGCGTTTCGATCGCCTGGTCGATATCGTTCAGGCGCATGCTTTCGAAAAGAACCAGCTTGACCTGGGAACGACCATCCCAGTTTTGGTTGAGGGCTCGTCGAAGCGCGACGAACGGCTTATTGCCGGTAAAAGCCCGAAGAACCAAACGGTTCATGCACCGGTTCCTGCCGGCAGAACACCCGAACAACTGGCTGGAAGCATCGTCAACGTTCGAATCAACGAAGCGAAAACCTGGTATTTGGCCGGCGATATCGTTGAATAATGCCTCAAAGGCTGCTGCAACCGTGAACGCGGCGGCAGCAGCTCTCTCGCAGCCCGTGATTTGCGTGGTAGGTCCAACGGCATCGGGAAAGACCGATGTCGCACAACTCATCGCAACGCGATTGGACGGGGAAGTGGTAAGCGCCGACTCCATGCAGGTGTACCGCGGCATGGATATTGGGACGGGCAAACTTCCCTCAAGCGAACGACTGGTGCCCCATTACGGGTTCGATTTGGTCGATCCTGGCGAGCCATTCTCTGCGGCTTTATTCCAAGCGTATGCGCGTCAAAGTTTCGTAGAAATCGAGTCAAAGGGTAAACGTAGCATTTTGGCTGGTGGTACTGGCTTTTACGTACGCGCAGCCATCGATGCCTATGAGTTCCCCGATGGCGAGCAGATCGATAATCCGGTCCGAAATCACTGGAATGCATTCGCCGCAGAACATGGCCCCGAACGGTTGTGGAGTGAACTGCACCAACGTGACCCAGAGAGCGCCCAGTTGATACCTCCAGCAGATGTCAAACGCGTGGTTCGTGCTTTCGAACTGCTTGAAACGGGAGATAGCTACGCCGTTCAAAAGCAACGGCTCCAATCCTTACCGCAATGGGTCCCCGCAATTTTCCTCGGATTAGAGGTTGACCCCGATGTTTTACGCGCACGTATTCGGGCACGTGTTGACTCCATGGTAGCCAACGGACTCATCCAGGAAGTGGAAACTTTGCTTGGATCTGGCTTCCGTGATGGAATCACTGCGCCGCAGGCAATCGGATACAAAGAGATAGTTGCTGCACTTGATGGCCAAACCAGCATGGAAGAGGCAATCGAATCCATAAAGGTATCCACGTGCCGATACGCCAAACGTCAGCGCACGTGGTTTAGAAAAGATTCGCGGATTCATTGGCTTTGCGCAGATTCGGGGGATACCGCTGCACTCGCAGATGAAGCATTAACCTTGATTGCTACACTGTAGCCCATATATAACCTTGTTAAAGGAGCGTGCATAAAACCTCATGGAATTGGATTTTGTTAAGCTTCACGGTCTTGGCAATGACTTCGTTTTCATCGATGATTTTTCACGAGATATCGAGCTGACGCAGGAACAGGTCGCTTTGCTGTGCGATCGTCATTTCGGTATCGGCGCGGATGGCGTGATCATGGTGCGCCCTTCGAAACGCTCCGAGTGTGCTGCATACATGCACTACATCAACGCAGATGGCACGCTAGCTCAAATGTGCGGTAACGGAGTTCGTTGCTTTGCGAAGTATCTCGTGGACCGCGGGTTCGTGCTTGCAAGCGATGGCTCCTTCGTAGCCGACACGTTGGCGGGTCCGAAACCGATCAGCTTTGAGGTAGACAAGCATGACAAGTTGACCTTTGCAACCGTTGATATGGGCCATCCTGTTCTCGACCCGCAAGATGTACCTGTTGACTTGCCTGTAAACGCTCACACCGAAGAAGGTACAGGTTTCGTAAAAGACAGCGCTATCGAATCTCCTTGGGGGGCGTTTGCCTTCACGTGTGTCTCTATGGGGAATCCGCATGCTATCTGCTTCATCGAGAATTTCAACACACTGCCCGATGAACTGTTCGTAAACGCGAACGATAAATGCCTCGCAACGCTGGATTTGAATCGAATCGGCGCATATTACGAAAGCCATTCGGCGTTCCCCGAGAAAACCAATGTCGAATTTGCTCACGTCGGCGAAGACGCCATTGAGATGCGCGTGTTTGAACGCGGTTGCGGCGAGACCCTAGCCTGCGGTACCGGGGCGTGTGCCACTAATGTGGCAGCGGCATTGACAGGCCGTGCTTCTAGAGAGAACAATGTCGTATTACGCGGCGGTACGCTTCATATCAAGTGGGATGCCGATGATCATGTGATGATGACAGGTTCTGCCACGGAAGCCTTCCAGGGAACCGTTGAGTTGTAGCCGCACGTTGTCGGATACATTATGCTACTATCAACAAGCGCAGGAATGAACCTGCGCTTGTTTTCATTTTGGGGGACCAGATCAAGCACAAGCCGTAATCCATTCCAATATACGCATTTCAGCTTGAACCCACCGGAGAGGATTACCGATGTCGGAATATCAATCGGTCTTAGTGAAAGGCGCGAAAACAACTGTTGAAGAGAAACGGGAAAAGGCCGTGCTTGTTGGCGTCGAACGACCCGGCATGCGTTGGAACGTCTCATCTTCATTAGCGGAACTTGAGCGATTAGCGGATACTGCAGGAGCGGATACGGTTGCCGTTACAACCCAAAAGCTTGATTCTCCAAATCCCAGGACTTTTGTGGGTAGCGGCAAGGTGGAGGAGATTTCTCGGCTTTGCCGATCAACTGGAGCGGATTTGATCATTTTCGATGACGAGTTAACGCCATCGCAGCAATCAAACCTGGAAAAGTCCGTTGATCGCGACTTGAAAGTCATCGATCGCACCGCTTTGATCTTGGATATCTTCGCACTTCATGCAACAACCAAAGAAGGACGTTTGCAGGTTCGTCTTGCTCAGAACCAATATCTGCTCCCTCGACTTCGCGGTATGTGGTCGCATTTAGCTTCAAACCGCATGGGCGGTGGCGTAGGCAGTCGATTCGGCGAAGGCGAAAGCCAGCTTGAAGTAGACCGTCGATTGGTTCGCAAGCGTATCACCACCATCAAACGCGAACTTGCGCATTTGGCTGAAGTTCGAGCCGTTCAACGAGAGAGCAGGTATGAAAGCGGGATGTTCAAGGTCTCGCTCGCTGGGTATACCAATGCCGGTAAATCAAGTTTGCTCAACCGGCTCACCAATGCCGATGTGCTTGCATACGACAAATTATTTGCAACGCTCGACTCCACTACAAGAAAATACGAACTGCCCGAAGGACGCGAAATCACGTTAACCGATACGGTCGGCTTCATTCAGAAGCTTCCGACAACCTTGGTTGAAGCATTTAAATCTACGTTGGATGAAATCACCGGCTCGGATTTGATTTTGCATGTGGTTGATGCCTCTTCTGACGAATTTGACGAACAGATTGTGGCTGTTGAAGAAGTCTTAGAGCAGATCAATGCGCAAACCTTACCCAGGGTGCTGGTTTTCAATAAGTGCGATTTGTTGGCGATCGAGCAACAGGAAGCATTGGCTAATCGCTATGATGCGCTACTCGTATCAGCGGAAACAGGAGAGGGAATAGATCAGCTTATCGATAGGATCGCTCATGTAGCATCCGCTCAAGACACGCACCTTGATGTGGTTGTTCCGTACCAGCGCGGTGATTTGGTATCGAAGGCTCACGAGCGTTGCAGAATCTTGACTGAAGAGCATATCGAAACCGGAACTCATCTGACCATGTTGGTGCCAAAAGCATATGTAGATGAGTTCAAATCATTAAACGATGCCAAGAAATAAAACGACAAGCTGCAACGGGTATAGGCCCAGCAGAAATGACGTTTTGCAATTTCAGGCGGCATCTTCATACCTGGGTAAGCAACGGCCCGAATGCGCGCATGCTG
>CAKUJT010000001.1 GCA_934661765.1 uncultured Senegalimassilia sp. | reverse complement strand
CGGACGCTTCGGGGACGTAGCCCTAAGCGTCCGGGCTCGCGTCGGGTTTACGCTTAGCGTCCCAAAACGCCTGGTCGTTGGGGAGTGGGGGACAAAATGGCGGGCCCCCGGCAATTTCGGGTCTCCTCTATGCCGCCGACGATCGCGCGTGTAGTATGGGCGCATCGTTTTTGCTGCAGATCGTTTGGAGGGGAAGCAGATGAAGAAGTTCCTGAACGAGTTCAAGGAGTTCATCAACCGCGGCAACGTGATGGACCTGGCAGTCGGCGTCATCATCGGCGGCGCGTTCACGTCCATCGTCACCGCGTTGACCACCAGCATCATCAACCCGCTTATCTCGGTGGTCGCCGGCGGTGGCGCCGACACCATCTCCGGGCTGGTCGTGCCGGGCACTGACATCGACTTCGGCGCGTTCATCAGCGCCTGCATCAACTTCCTTATCGTCGCGTTCGTGGTATTCCTGCTGGTGAAGGCCGTGAACAAGGCGCAAAACCTGGGCGATAAGCTCACGGGCAAGGAAGAGGAGGCCCCCGCGGCCGTTCCCACGTGCCCGTTTTGCCTGGAAGAGGTCAAGGAAGGCGCCACGCGCTGCCCGCACTGCGCGGCGGCGTTCGACGCTCCCGCCAAGGCGGAATAGCGGAATCGGACGCTTCGGGGACGTAGCGCTAAGTGTCCGAAAACGGCGAGGCTTGCTGGTCTAGCCGCGGAGACGCCTGTGAGTTGCGCTATGAGCCCTGACGCTTAACCCTACATCCCCAAAGCGTCGTGTGCGGGGGAGTTGGACCCAAACGGGAAGCAATTGCGCGAAAAGCGCCTGGGTGACCAGGCGCTTTTCGTGTTTGCTGCGCCGTCGCTTGCTTCAATCAGCGAACAGGTGTACGATGTTTTTGCCGTGATGTTGCTGTGGGGCGGGCAACCCTTGTGGTAACTTGCGGTAGACACACCACAAGGGGAATACGAGAAGCGAAAGAACGGTATGGCAAAAAGCACGGTCAATTACGGTAACGACAGCATCCGCCAGTTGAAGGACGAGGAACGCGTACGTCTTCGCCCGGCGGTCATATTCGGCTCCGACGGCTTGGACGGCTGCGCACATGCCGCGTTCGAGATCCTGTCGAACTCGGTCGACGAGGCGCGCCAGGGCTACGGCAACCTGATCACCCTCACCGCTTTCGCCGACGGCTCCATCCAGGTGGAGGACAATGGTCGTGGCTGCCCGCTGGACTGGAATCCCACCGAGAAGCGCTTCAACTGGGAGCTGGTGTTCTGTGAGCTGTACGCGGGCGGCAAATACGACAACAACCAAGGTGGCGACTACGACTTCTCGCTGGGCACCAACGGCTTGGGCTCGTGCGCCACGCAGTACGCCTCCGAATATATGGACGTCACCGTTTGGCGCGACGGCAACAAGTATCAGCTGCACTTCAAGAAGGGCAAGGTGGTCGGCGCCAAGAAGAAGGCGCTGCAGGTCGAGCCCACCGACGAGGCGCGCACCGGCACCACCATCAAATGGCGCCCTGACCTGGAGGTCTTCACCGCCATCGACATCCCCGACGACTGGTATCGCGAAACCATGCGCCGTCAGGCGGTGGTCAATGCCAACGTCACGTTCCGCCTGCGCATCGAGGGGGAGGAAGGCGTCTTCTCCGAAGAGGAGTTCTGCTACCCCAAGGGCATCGAGGACTACGTCATGGAGAAGGTGGGCCACGACTACCTGACCGAGCCCTTCTTCATCCAGGCCGACCGCCGCGGCCGCGACCGCGACGACCTGCCCGATTACAACGTGAAGATCACCGCGTGCCTGTGCTTCTCGCGCACGTTCCAGATGCAGGAGTACTACCATAACTCGTCGTGGCTGGAAAACGGCGGCTCGCCGGAGAAGGCTGCGCGTAGTGCCCTGACCAGCGCAATCGATGCCTATATCAAGCAACAGGGCAAATACAACAAGAACGAGAGCGCCATCAAGTGGCAGGACGTGCAGGACTGTCTGGTGCTCGTGACCAACTGCTTCTCCACGCAGACGTCCTACGAGAACCAGACGAAGAAGGCCATCAACAACCGCTTCATTCAGCAGGCTATGACGGCGTTTTTCAAGGAGCGCCTGGGCACGTACCTGATCGAGAACAAAGAGTCCGCCGACAAGATCATGGAGCAGGTGCTCATCAACAAGCGCTCGCGTGAAAACGCGGAGAAGACGCGCCAGAGCATCAAGACCAACCTGCAGCAGAAGACCGACATGGCCAACCGCGTGCAGAAGTTCATCGACTGCCGTTCCAAGGACAAGGGTCGCCGCGAGGTTTACATCGTAGAGGGCGACTCGGCAGCAGGCGCCATCCGCACGTCGCGCGATGCCGAGTTCCAGGGCGTCATGCCGGTGCGAGGCAAGATTCTCAACTGCTTGAAGGAGGATTATCCGCGCATCTTCAAGTCCGAGATCATCATGGACCTGCTGCGCGTGCTCGGCTGCGGCGTGGAGGTCAACGACCGCCGTATGAAGAACCTGGGCACCTTCGATTTGGACAACCTGAACTGGAGCAAGGTTATCATCTGCACCGACGCCGACGTCGACGGCTACCATATCCGCACGCTTATCCTGGCCATGCTCTATCGCCTGGTGCCCACGCTCATCCGCGAGGGGTTCGTCTACATCGCCGAATCGCCGCTGTACGAGATCAACTGCAAGGAGAAGACCTACTTCGCCTACACCGATCTTGAGAAGAACAATATCTTGAAGGAGATCGACGGGCAGAAGTGCTCCATCAACCGCTCCAAGGGTCTTGGTGAGAATGATCCCGACATGATGTGGCTCACCACCATGAATCCCGAGACGCGCCGCCTGATCAAGGTGGAGCCCGAGGACATCGAGCGCATGGAAACCATGTTCAACCTGCTGTTGGGCAACGACGACGAGGGTCGCAAGCGCCACATCGCCGAGCATGGCAGGGAATACCTCGACCAGCTTGACCTGCAATAAGGTGCCTTTCGCAAGGCTGTTGAAGATCTAAACCGGCGGGCGCGCGCAAGACGGCGCCCGCCCATTCGCATCAAGGGGAGACCGTGGCAAGAAAGACCAAAGCACAACCGAAGAAGAAGCATGTGGACAACCCCAACGTGATCGGCCTGCACTCCGAGGTTTTGGAGCAGCCCATCACGCAAACCCTCGAAGTGAACTACATGCCCTACGCCATGAGCACCAACGTGTCCCGTGCGTTCCCGGAGATCGACGGGTTCAAGCCGTCGCATCGCAAGCTTCTGTACACCATGTACAAGATGGGCCTGCTCAACGGCGCGCGCCAGAAGAGCGCCAACATCGTCGGCCAGACCATGAAGCTCAACCCCCACGGCGATTCTGCCATCTATGAGACCATGGTGCGCCTTGCCACGGGTAACGAGGCCCTGCTCACGCCCTTCGTGGAATCCAAGGGCAACTTCGGTAAGTACTACTCCGGCGACCTGAGCTACGCCGCCTCGCGTTACACCGAGGCGAAACTTTCCCCCATTTGCGCCGAGATCTTCAAGGACATCGACAAGGACCCGGTCGACTTCATGGATAGCTACGACGGCGCCATGAAGGAGCCGCGCCTGCTGCCCACTACGTTCCCCAACATCTTGGTGTCGGCGAACAAGGGCATCGGCGTTGCCATGGCCTCCGACATCTGCGGCTTCAACTTGAACGAAGTGTGCGAAGCCACCATGCACTTCCTTAAGGACCCTGACTGCGACCTGCAGAAATACATGCCCGCGCCCGACTTCTCCACCGGCGGCGAGATCATTTACCGCCGCGAGGAGATGGATCGCATCTACAACACGGGCCTGGGCAGCTTCCAAATCCGCTCGCGCTGGCGCTACCTGCCCGACGAGCGCATCATCGAGGTGTACGAGATTCCCTACACCACGAAAACCGACATCATCATCGAGCGCATCGTCAAGCTGGCGAAAGAGGGCAAGGTGCGCGAGATCGCCGACATCCGCGACGAGACCGACCTTTCCGGCCTGCGCATCGCCATCGACCTGAAGCGCGGCGTCGACCCTGAGCTGCTCATGGCAAAGCTGTTCCGCTCTACCACGCTGCAGGATTCGTTCTCCTGCAACTTCAACGTGTTGGTGGACGGGTATCCGCGCGTTATGGGCGTGCGTCAGATTCTGCAGGAGTGGGTTGCGTGGCGTGTGGATTCCACGCGTCGCCGCATGAGCTTCGACCTGGGGAAGAAGAGCGACCGACTGCACCTGCTGCACGGCCTTGAGGCCATTTTGCTGGACATCGACAAGGCCATCGCCATCATCCGCAACACCAAGCTGGAGGCCGAGGTCGTGCCGAACCTGATGAAGGGCTTCGGCATCGACGAGGTGCAGGCGGAGTTCGTGGCCGAGTTGAAGCTGCGCAACATCAACGAGGAGTACATCCTCAACCGCACGAAGGACATCGCGAAGCTGGAAGGCGATATCGCCGAGCTGAAAGAGGTCCTGGCCAGCGAGCAGAAGATCAAGCAGGTCATCAGCGACGAGCTTGCCGCGGTGAACAGGAAACACGTCACGCCGCGCAAAACGGGCCTGGTCGAGCCGGGCGACATCGTGGAGGTTAGCCTGGAGCCCGAGGTGGAGGAATACCCCGTCACCATGATGCTCTCGCGCGACGGCTACCTGAAGAAGATGACCGAGCGCGTGCTGCGCAAGGCCACCACGCTGAAGTACAAGGACGGCGACGAGCCCTTCATCGAGTTCCCATCGTCGAACACCCACGAGTTGTTGGTGTTCACCGATCAGCGCCAGGTGTACAAGTGTAAGGTGGCGCAGTTCGAGGACACCAAGTCGGCGCAGCTGGGCTCGTACCTGCCTACCGACCTGGGGATGGATCCCGACGAGAGCGTGACCTGGGTGATCGACCCCGAGGACTACAAGGCTGATGTGCTGTTCGTGTTCGAGAACGGCCGCGTGGCGCGCGTGGCCTTGGCGGGCTATGTGACGAAGACCAACCGCAAGCGCCTGAAGAACGCCATTTACGGCGGCAGCAAGCTGCTGTTCGCCTGCGTGCTGAAAGAGGATCGCGACCTGGCCCTGGTGTCAAGCGACCAGCGGCTGATCAACTTCAACACCTCGTTGCTGAAGACCAAGACCACCAACAGCACGCAGGGTGTTCTGGCGTTCACCGCGAAGAACGGCCGCATCGTGACCATGGTGGGTACGGCGGAGGAGTTCCTGGGCGGCACCGCCAGCGTGGAGAAGTTCCGTGCGGCAAGCCTGCCCTCCTCCGGCTCGCCCATGAAGGAAACGGACATGAAGAGCCTGTTCGACTTGGAGTAGCGTGCAGGCATGAGACGGCAGGCGCGGGGCGATACGCTCCACGCCTGCCGTTCTATTCGCTGCCGTTTTGTCGCGCCTCGGTTTGCGTTAGCGCTGTTGTTGACTGCGAACTAATGGGTCGGTGCGGATGTCTCGAGGGCCGATCCGGGCACTGCTGTCGAATCGGTTAGGAGGCCTGCGGGGCGCTTTCGTAAGGTTTGGCGTACTGAGAGCGGGCATGCTTGCAAGGTCTATGCAAGGCGGGCGCCTCATACTCAAGGTGATTCGATACTTGAGACCTGAGCGAGGCGGTTCTATAATGCAAGACAAAAGTAGTGGCTTATGAACGAGGTATTCGTGCACGAGCATGCGCTCGTGCACGGGTTGTCCGAGGAGCAGGTGCTGCATGCGTGGCGAAATGCCGTATCGGTTGCTCGACGCGGTTGCGAAAGCGGCGAGGTCGATTTCGTGGCCATTGGATTCGATCAGCATGGCAGGGCCATTGAGATGACGGGACGGAAAAAACCGTTCGGTGTGCTGATATTCCATGCAAACACGCCGCCGACGACGCGTGCGCTCAAGGAATTGGGGTTGGGAGGGGATGGTCATGGCCGTGGTCACCGATAAGGACCTGCGCTCTCGATTCTCGTTTTCGGAAAACGAGATAGCGCAGTTGCATGCAGACGCTGAAAAGTACGAAAGCGGCGAATGGCCGGAGGGCGAGACCGTGCTTATCGGTAGGCCGTGCGTGTACGGCGAACGTATGAAGTCCATAACGTATCGCGACACCGAAGCGGAGGTTCGCCGCATGGACGAGCGTGCGAAAAGCCTGTCCATGAGCCGTTCCGACTACCTGCGCTATCTAGTGCGCAAAGACTTAGAAGGTTGATTCTGCTTGCGGGATCGTTGTTTTCTTGTTGTAGATGCCGGCAACGGCTCCAGGCAAGCAGCGTCGCTGGATGCCCGTTGATGAGATGTTCGCAGATGCGTGCATTCGCCAGGTTAATGGCGATGCGATAATCGCTGTGCGCGATTAGTTGTTGACGCGACCGCGAAAAATGCCGTTGCTGTCCCGTGCATAGTGCAGCTATTGGAAATCCTTGCGAGATGATGGTACATGGTCTGAGCTGTGCGCGGAGCAGGCCCTGTGATGCGACTTTCAACGAAAGGGGTTGCGTGATGAAGGTGCTGCATGTTTCCGATTTGCATATCGGAAAGCGCGTTAACGGCATGTCGATGCTGGACGACCAGCGCTATATTCTGCGGCAGATACTGGATATTGCAGAAAAGTACCAGGTCAGCGTCTTGCTGATTGCTGGTGACGTCTACGATAAAGCATCACCCAGCGCCGAAGCGGTTACCGTGTTCGATGCGTTTTTGACCGATGCGGTGGCGGCGGGTTTGCGCGTGCTGGCCATCCCCGGCAACCACGATTCCGCCGAGCGCATCGCCTACGCGCAGGGGCTGCTGGAGAAGCAGGGCGTTTGCTTGCCTCCGGTGTATGCGGGCGAAGTCGAGCGGGTGGAGCTTGAGGACGAGCACGGGCCGGTAGAGTTCTGGCTGTTGCCGTTCTTGAAGCCCGGCGACGTGCGCAGATTCTTCCCCGATGAGGAGATCGGCGACGACTATTCGGCCGCGTTGCGTGCGGTGCTGGGCGCGTGCGCTATTGACCAGGGGAAACGCAACGTTGTGCTGTCGCACCAGCTGGTGACGGCGTACGGCACGTCGCCCGATCGCGCCGACGATGAGATCAAGCTGGGCGGCATGGATAACGTGGACGTGTCGGTGTACGACGCGTTCGACTACGTGGCGCTTGGGCATGTGCATCGCCCGCAGCGCGTGGGGCGCGACACCGTGCGCTATTCGGGGTCGCCGCTGAAGTATTCGTTTAGCGAAGCGCGGTATGGCAAGAGCGTGGCGCTGGTTGAGCTGGGGGAGAAGAAACCGGGCGATGACGTGGGCGAATGCGTATCGTTCGAGCTGATCCCGCTCGTGCCGCTGCATGACGTGCGCGAGATACGCGGCACGCTGGCCGACGTGTTGGCCATGGGGGCGGAGAGTGACTACCTGCACATCACGCTTTCCGATGAGCATCCGCAGCTGGACGCCATGGCGAAGATCCACGAGGTGTTCCCTAATGCCATGATGTTGGACTACGACAACGTGACGGTGCTGATCGACCGACCGCAAACCCAGCTTACGGCGGATCCCGACAACATGGACACGCTGGACCTGTTCAGTGCCTTCTACGAAAGCCAGGTGGGCAGTCCCCTGGACGACGAGCAGCGCGATTTTGCGCGCAAGTTGATTGCGAAGGTTGAGGACTCGGCCGCAAAAGGCCCCGATGGGCAGGAAGAGGGTGCGCAATGAAGCCGCTGAAGCTGACCATGTCCGCGTTCGGACCGTATTCCGGCGAGACGGAAATCGACTTTCGGACGCTTGGGCGCTCGGGCGTGTACCTGGTGTGCGGTGACACGGGCGCGGGCAAAACCATGATCTTCGACGCCATTTGCTTCGCACTGTTCGGCGAGGCTAGCGGCGACAGCCGAAACGGCGCCCGCTCTTCCGCAAGTTTGCGCAGCGATTTCGCCGATCCGGCAAGCAAAACGTTCGTTGAGCTGGAGTTCTCCTATCGCGGGCAGACCTATCGCGTAAAGCGCAATCCTGATTACGAACGTGCTAAGAAGCGCGGCGAAGGCACCACAAAAGAGCCTGCGAATGCCGAGATCGAGCTGCCTGACGGGCGCTGCATCAGCGGCGTGCGCAAGGTGAACATGCAGGTGGAAGAGCTGCTGGGCATCGACGCGAACCAATTCAAGCAGATTGTCATGTTGGCACAGGGCGAGTTTCGTAAGCTGCTTACGGCCGATACGGCAACGCGCGAGGGCATTTTCCGCAAGCTGTTCGCCACGCAAAAGTACGAGATGCTGCAAGATCGCCTGGGCGAGGAGTGCCGCAAACTCGAGCGCGAGAACGAGAAGCTGAAAAGCGAGGTTTTGCGGTGCGCGCAAACCGTCCGCTTTGCTCCGCAGGACACGCGTGGGGAGGAACTTGAAGAGCGTCGTCGCAGCGGGGCGCCCATGGGCGCATGGCTGGTCGAGCTGCTCGAGGGACTTTTGGCTGGCGACAAGGCGGAGTCCGAGCGGCTGGGCAGCCAGGTCGAGGAGCTGCGTCGCAAATGGGCGGACGCAAATGCGCTGGTGAAGCAGGTGGAAAATCGTCCGCGCTACGAACAGGAGCGCTCGGCGCTTGCCGAGGAAGTCGCCCAGCACGAGGGGCGGACGGAAGGTTTGCAGGCTGCGCTGCAGCAGGAATGCGCGCATGATGCCGAGCGCCTGGAGGCAACCGAGCGCGCGGCCGTGATTGAGGGGACGTTCGCGAAATACCAGGCGCTGCAGCGCGCTGACCAGGCGGTTTCTGCCGCGAAAGAAGCATTGCTGCGTGCCGAGCAGGCTTCCAAGGCAGCACAGGCAGCCGCCGGCAAGGCGGAAGAGCAGCGGGTGCAGGCGGCGCAGGCCGTGGAGAAGCTTGCGGGCTCGGACGTTCGCCAGGCGCGGGCGAAGGCTGCTCACGATGCGGCGCAGCTGCGCGTGAATGCCGTGGGCGAGGCGCTTGCAGGCGCAAAAGACCTTGCGGCCAAGGTTGCGACGGCGCAAAAGGCCCAAAAGCAGGTGCAAACCTTGCTGGAGCAGGAAGAGTCGCTGGTTGTCGCCGAGCGCAAAGCGCAGGATGCGGTTGCACAGGCGAAGGCGGTAAGCGAGTCGTTCGCCGGCGCGGACGTTGCGCTGAGCGAAGCGGGTGCCGCGCTCGAGCGTGCTATACGGGCCGAGCAGGATGCCTCCCAAGCAGTGCAGCGTCGCGGCGAATTGCAGCAGGCGGCTCAGGCTGCGGCCGAGCCGTATCGTCGGGCTATCGAGCAGCTCAAAGCTGCAGAGGCCGTTCATGACAAGGACCTGGCGCAGGTGCAGCAGCTGCAAAAGGCCCAGCGTGCGGGTCGCGCGGGTCTGCTTGCGGCGGATTTGCGGGACGGCTCGCCCTGTCCGGTGTGCGGTTCGATGCATCATCCGTCGCCGGCGCAGGCGGCGGGCAGCATTCCGAGCGATGACCAGATAGATAAGGCAACCGCCGTTGAGGTTGCGTCGAAGAAGGCCGTTGACCAGGCGGCGCGCGAAGCCGAGGGTGCCAAGACTCGTTGCGAGACCGCGCAGCTTGTGCTCGATGAGTTCGACAAGGAGCATGGCGGCGAGCAAAGCATCACGCAGTCCCTTGCGCAAGCGCGCGATGGCGTTGCGGCCGCAAAACGCGCGAAGGCCGATGCGCAGCTGCGCTGCGATGAGGCGGCGCACGCGGCGAAAGTGCTCGCCGATGCCGAATCGGCGCACGAGTGTTCCGTGGCAGCGTTGTCGCAGGTCAAGGACGCGCGTCAGGCTGCAGAACGCGACCATGCATCGGCCGATGCCGAAGCCCGCGCCCTCCGGGAGCGCTTGGCCGTCGTTTCCGTTGACGAAGCCCAGCGTGCGTTTGAGAACGCGCAGCATGATGCGAGCGTTGCGCAAACCGAGCTGAACAACGCCGAGCGCGCGGTCTCCGCGTTCGCCGCCGCGCAACGCGGCCAGCAAGCTGCGGAAGAAGCCGCGAAGCAGGCAGCGGAGCAGGCGCGCAAGGCCGAAGAGGCGTTGCAGAGCCAAACGCAGGCGCAGCAGCTTGCCGAGCAGGAGGCAAAGCATCTGCGCGCCGACCTGGACTTCCCCTCGCTCGAGGCGGCGCAAACCGAGGCGGCGCGACTGCGTCAGCAGGCGGACGGCCTGAAACGCAAGCGTGATGCTGCCCAGCAGGTGGTCGAGCAGAATGCGCAGCAGCTAGCCACCAAGCGCGAACTGCTGGCGGCGAAGGACAAGCAGCTGGCCGAGCTGCCCGCCGGCGACGCTGTCGCAGCGGCCAAGGAGCGTAGCGACTACGAAGAGCAGGGTAAACTGGCCAACGAGCGCCTTGGTGCCGTGAACCTGCGCGTTTCCGCGAACGGGGAGTGCCTTGAGCAGCTGCGCAAAACGCTCAAGCGTACGGGCGACATCGAGGAGCGCTACGGCCGGATCAAGCTGATGGCCGACGCCGCGAACGGCAACCTGACCGGGAGCGCAAAAGTCCGCTTCGAGGCGTACGTGCAGGGCATGTGCTTCGATAAGGTGATCGCGGCGGCCAACCAGCGCCTGCGCGTGCTGACGGCGGGTCAGTTCGAGCTGGTACGCTGGTCGGAGTCCGCGGGCAATTCGAAGGCTGGTCTGGGGCTGTACGTCATCGACAGCTTCACGGGACGCGCCAGGGATGCGTCGTCGCTTTCGGGCGGTGAATCGTTCCAGGCGTCGCTGTGCCTGGCCCTGGGGCTTTCCGACATCGTGCAGGCGCACGCCGGCGGTATCGAGTTCGACACCATGTTCGTGGACGAGGGCTTCGGCTCGCTCGACCAGGGCGCGCTGGGCAACGCCATCAGCCTGCTGTCCGACCTGTCGGGTGGCAATAAGCTGGTGGGCATCATCAGCCACGTAGAGGACCTGAAGGCGAACATTCCCAAGCGCATTATCGTGACCAAAACCCAGTCCGGCTCCACCGCAAAAGTGGAAGCCTAAGGCCGTCGAGTTTGGGGCGGGCAATACCCGTCGTAACAGCCGTAGAGATCAGGCCGCTCAACACCTGCTGCGAAGGTCGCCTGATTCAGGTTCGCCAGTGGCTTCTCTGCCGCACCCCTTGATGGTCAAAACTTGCATTAGCTGCAAGTTTTGACCATGCCATCGACGAAACTTGCAAATCCAACAAGTTTCGTCGATGCGCGAGAGCATCCGAGGCGTAGTTTCGCTTCAAATGATGCATCGATAACGGAAGTGAATCGCAACTCACTTCCGCTAATACGCATTTAACGGAAGCGAAACACGATTCGCTTCCGTTATTCCTTGCTTAATGGAAACGAATCGCAATTCGCTTCAGCTAGATCATGCTTCAAGAAGGCAAGCCTCCCATCGATTTCCTTAGTTGAAACCGCGAGGGAATCAACGCGAGCGCGATTGCGTGTCGGATAGGTTGGCTGAACTTAGCGCTACGCCCCCAAAGCGTCCGATGCGGCTTGCGGGGCTCGGCAAGGTGGCGAACTTGGCGGGCTCGCTAGCTTTGCGGCCCTGTGGGTCCGTCGGCCATGCGGCTCGTCGGCCCTGTGACCTGGCACACCCTCAGTGTCCGCGCACCCCCCCACAAACCCCCGCTTCCTGCGCCCTGCTTGCGTCAATACCCGAAAGCGGGTGATTCCTTTCACCTGGTGTTTTACCGTATGATAGGCGAAGCGAAGGGGGGATTATGATCGAAGAGATGAAAGCGAACGCCCGCTGCCTGGGATGGGGATTCTTGCTGGCTTGGGTGTTTTGCGCGTTCTATTCCGGGTCCATGGACGGGTTGTCCATGGTGATCGACGCGATGGGAGGCGGCGTTGCCCGACGCCTGGCGGTGAGCGTGCTGCCAGTCGGTTCCGCGGTGGTGTCGCTGATCGTCATCGTTGCGGCGGAGCGTCGGCTTGGCCCGCCGACGAACTGCCGTGCGCTCGTCGTTGCCGCGCCTTTGGCGGTGACCGCTACCACGCCGATGCTGTTCCTTCCGGCGTACGGCTTCGCCGCAACGCCGTTTTTGTTCGCCGCGTCGGCAGTGCTCACGGGTGCTGGCAGCGCGCTCATGTGGGTGATGTGGGGTCAGCTGTACGCGCGTTTGCCGCAAGACGCCGTAGAATCGTGCGCGCCGGCGTCCGCGTTCGTGGCGGCACTGCTGTCGTTTGTCGCCATGGCTGTGCCGCAAGGTGCGTCGATTGCGCTCGTTTCGGTGTTTCCGCTGGTCAGCGGCGTGCTGCTTTGGCGCGCTTGGTCTAAAACCAGTGCCTCGGCCTCAGCCGACCACACGTCCCTGCCTGCCGCCCCGCTTCCGTTGCGCGAAGCGTTCGGCTCCATGGGCCGCGGAGGCTTCGGCATCTTGGCTGCGTGCATGTTCGTGAGCATCGAGGGCTCGTTTTGGGCGTCGTCTTCTGCCGACGCGTCCCATGCCGTGGTCATCTTCGTGGTAAGCGCCCTGTTCATGGCGGTGGTCAGCGTGACCGCAACCGCGGGGCCGCGCCGTGTGTCGCTGTCGTTCGCATATCGGTGGATGTGCCCGCTCATGGTCGCCGGATTCGCCGCGATCATCGTGCTTGGCGCGAAAACGGGGGCTTTTGCGGCAGCGGGCGTGGGAATCGCGTCGCGCTTCGCGTTTTGCGTCATCACGCAGATGTACTTCGCGTCCTACGCCGCCCGCGGAGCGGCCACTCCGGTGCAATCGTACGCCGTGGGCTGGCTGTTCGTGCACGCGGGCGACCTGCTTGGCGTGCTGGTGTCGTCCCCTCTGCAGAGCGCGATAACCGGCGGTAGCGTCGACCCGTCCGGGGCGGCGGCGGTGCTGATCGTCGCGCTGGTCGCCGCGGTCATGCTGGCACTCAACGACGAAACCAGGTTTTTGGCCTGGGAAACGGCCCCGGCTTACGCAGGTACGGCTTGTGCGGCGTCGGCTTCGGCGGCGGGCTCCTGCACAATCGCGGGCGCAGGCGTAGCAGCTGGCGAAACCGGGGTCGGACACTTAGTGCTACGTCCCCAAAGTGTCAGTGATGCTGGCGGGGAAGGCGAAGGCGTTTCGGCCTCTGATGCGTCGGCGGGCGAAACCGCAGGTGGCGAAGGGGAAGCTGGCGAAACCAGCACGAACGCGGGGGCGCAGGCGGCGGGCTCTGCTGCTGCGAGCAGCGTCTCCGCCGGTGCTTCCCCTTCTGCATCTGCTTCCCCCTCGCAAAACCCGCAGCCTATGGACTTCATCGGGCAGCGGGTGGCGCTTTTGGCGCGCGAACACAAGTTGACACCCCGCGAAACCGAGGTGTTCGGCCTTTTGGCGCATGGGCGCTCCATCCCGTACGTCCGCGACGCGCTCATCATCAGCCGCGATACGGCCGCCACGCACGCGAAGCATATCTACGCGAAGCTTGACGTGCATTCGCGCCAAGAGCTCATCGACCTGGTCATGAGCGACGAGCTATAACCCAAACCCAAAAAGGGCGTCCCAAAGGACGCCCCCTGCAAGCGCCTCGCGCGCTCGCCCCCGCTTACTCCACGCCGCAGACGTGCTTGGCGGCGATGCGGGCGAACGTGGCCGTGCGGCCGGCGTTGATGCCCGTGAAGTTGCTCGGGTAGTTGTGCGGGTAGAATCCGCCCTGGTCGTTGCCGCAAACGTACAGGCCTTCCACAACGGTGCCGTCCTCGCGCACGGGCTGGCTGTTCACGTTCGTGATGATGCCGTGCATGGTGGCCAGCATGGTGCCGGCGATGCGCGCCGCGTAGAACGGCGGCTGCGAAACCGACGACATGCGGTACATCGGCTTGCCGAAGTCCACGTCCTCGCCCTGATCGTAGAGCTTGTTGTAGCGCTCGACCGTCGCCAGGAACATCTTCTTCTCCTCGCCGGTGAAGCCCATGACATCGGCCAGCCCCTCAAGCGTGTCGGCCTTCTTCAGCACGCCGTTTTGCAGCGCTGGGCCGATCCAGAAGTTGTCCAGATTGTCCTTGCCGACCGCCTCAAGGCTGTACACGTCGGCGTTGAACGCGGTCCCCGACGGCGCCGGCACGATGCGCGAGCAGCCGCAGGTGTCGAAGCGCTCGGCGTCCTCGTAGTACTTGCCGTCGAACACCTCCCAGCTGTAATGGCCGGGCTGGTTACACGCCATGGAATAGCTCATGGGGTAGCACTGGTCCTCGTTCATGAAACGCTCGCCGCGCGTGTTCACGTGCAGGTAGGGCTGGCTTCCCATGATGAACAGCTCGCCGTTGTAGGGCTTGCCGAACGTGGTGTCGTCGGTCATGCCGCCGCGGTTCCAGATCATCGAGCCGCCGCCGGCCTCAAGCTGGCCGCCGGCCCACAGGGCCATCTTGATGCCTTGGCCCTTCTCGCACGTGGCGCTGCCGGTGACGCACCAGTCGGTCACGCCGGGCTGCAGCGCCTCGAGCATCTCGTCGTTGGCGCCGTAGCCGCCGGTGCACAGGATAACGCCCTTCGTCACGTTGATCTTGATGTAGCTGCCGTCGGCCTGCGTGGCGTACACGCCGGTCACGCGGCCGTCGTCGTCCTGGATCAGCTGCTCGGCGGGCGTGAGGAACTTGATCTCGCCGCCCAGGCCCTCGAAGACCTGCTGCAGCATGCTCAAATGCATATAGGCGGTGTAGTTCGGGCCGTCGGGGTTGTATTCGCCCAGGCAGGGGTTGTAGCACATGGCCGGGTAGTAGGCGTGCTCGTCGTCGGGCTTGTGCCATTCGAACGGGAACACCATGCCCAAAGGCGCCAGCGTCTCGGCCATCCATTCGATCATCTCACCGGACTTCTCGGCCCAGGTGCGGTACAGCGGCGGGTTGATGTCGCCGGATTGCGTTTGGCTGGCGTAGTTGATGAGCTTCGCCACGTCCTCGGTGTGCTCGCCGGCCAGCTTGGAGTTCAGCGCGCCGATGGCCTCGCGTGCGCATGCCAGGCCGTTGGACGCCTCCAGCACGATGACCTTCGCGCCCGCCTGCGCCGCGGTGGTGGCGGCCACCATGCCGCCGTTGCCGGCGCCGACCACGACCACGTCGGCGTCGAAGGTCTCGGCGACCTTCTGCGGGACGGCAGGCTTCTCGCGCCAGTCGCCCTTCTCGGCGGCCTTCTGGCGCTCCAGATCCTCCTTCGTGGTCACGGCGGGGGCGCCGCAGCCCGTCAGCGCGCCGGCGGCGGCCAGGGCGCCTGCTGCGCCGAAGCCGGTGAGGAAGCTTCGGCGGCTTAACGTCTTATTGCTCATATGGTTGCTCCTGTTCCGCGTTAGGCCTGATTGGGAAGCAGTTTCGCCTCTTGGGCGGAGATCCAGCCCTCGGGGACCTGCATGTCTGCGTGGCATTGCGTGCAGGTGAGCACGCTGGCACGGTGCGCCTTGTGGCAATCGGTGCAGGCCTGCTGGCCGTGCTGCCAGGAGTGCGGGTTGCGGATCCTGATGGCGGGGTTGTCGGTCTTGACCTCGGTCATGGCGGTCAGGTCCTCGCGCGTCATGTTGTGGCAGTCCTTGTTCAGGCAGAACTGGTCGCCCTGGACGCCGCGCGCCTCGGTCAGCTGGTCGGTGCTGCGCTCGGTCAGCACGCCGTCGGGGTTGCCGTCGGTGGCCACCAGGGTGTAGTTGCCGCCGATCCACTCCATGCCCTCGTTGATCTGCTCGCTCATGACGGGCTGGTGGCAGGTCAGGCAGTCAGCGTCGCTGCTGTTGGTGCGGTGCACGGCGGACAGCATGCCGGACGCGTCGGCCACGGGGTTGCCCCATTTGTCGGTTGCGGGTTGCCCGGGCGTCGCCTCGTAGGTTTCCAGATAGCCGTCCATCGGCGTGTGACAGATGGCGTTGCAGAAGCTGGGCTGCTCGTGCCAGACGAACGCCCCGATCGCGGCCACCACCACGACGACCGCGACCACGCCGCCCACGATGGCCCCACGCCGCACGCGCTTCGGCGCAGGCGCATTCTCGTTCTCGCTCACATGTTCTCCTCTCCTTGAGTTCCTTTTCTCTTGCTACGTGCGAGCAGGGAAAAGAATAGGGAAAACACCAGGGCGAAAGAATCGCATGGAGTAGGGTATATCAGCGTTTCCGCAGGTCAGAAAGGTGGCGAAGGGGGGTAGGGTAGGCGGCTGAGGGATGCTTGCCGCAAGGTCGGCGCGGCAAGCCCGGTGGGGCCGGGGCCGCCGCAACCCGCCGGCCGCCAGTCCCCGGCCCGCGAGTCGTTGCGTGCTCGCCGCGCCCCTGGCACGCTCGGCTTGCAAGCCCGCTGCCCTCCGCGTTACCTCGCCCGATACTTCGCCAGCGTGGCCTTCAGCTTCTCGATCTCGATCGGCTTCGACAGGTGGTCGTTCATGCCGGACTCCTTGGCGCGCTCCACGTCCTCGGCGAAGGCGTTGGCGGTCATGGCGATGATGGGCACGTCGGCGGCGTCGGGCTTGTCGCACAGGCGGATGGCGCGCGTGGCTTCGTAGCCGTTCATCTCGGGCATCATGACGTCCATGAGGATGGCGTCGAACGTGCCGGCGGGCTTGGCTTGGAACAGCTCGAGCGCCTCCCTGCCGTTGACGGCGGTGGTGACCAGCGCGCCGTCGTGTTCCAGCAGCGTCTGGGCGATCTCGGTGTTCAGCTCGTTGTCCTCGACCAGCAGGATGCTCATGCCGCAAATGTCGCATTCCTCGGCATCGGCCGGCGCTTCCGCAACCTCAGGCGCGCGGTTGATCACGAAAGGCAGGTCCACGGTGAACGTGGTGCCCCGGCCCAGCTCGCTTTCCACGGAAATGGCGCCGCCCATGTTCTTCACGAGTGCCTTCACGATGGGCATGCCCATGCCCGTGCCCTGGTAGTTGCTGCGTGCGTCGTCGTTGGCCTGCGCGAACGGCTCGAACAGATGCTTGAGGAACTCCGGCGACATGCCGATGCCCGTGTCGCTGATGACGAAGCGGTAGACGACCTTGTCCCCGACCAGGTCCATCTGCTCGGCCGAGCAGTGCACGGAGCCGCCGGGCTTGTTGTACTTGATGCAGTTCTCCACCAGGTTTAGGAGCACGCGGCGCACGTGCAGGGGACTGCCGTACACATCGGGGTAGGCGAAGGAGTCCGGGCCGCTGGTGGTCAGCGTGACGTCGCGGCTGTTGGCGCGGATCTGCCCCAGCACGAAGATGTCGCGGCACAGATCCGTCAGGTTGAACGGCAGGTTCTCAAGTTCAACGGCGTGGTCCTCGATCTTGCTCATTTCCAGGATGTCGTTGATCAGCGTGAGCAGATGGTTGGCCGCCACCTTGGCCTTCTCGCGGTTCTCGGTGTTCGCTTCCGCGTCGTCGGGGTGCTGCCCGTTGAGCTCCAAAAGCCCCAAGATGCCGTTGAGCGGCGTGCGAATGTCATGGCTCATGCGGGACAGGAACGCGGTTTTCGCGGCGCTGGCCTCCTGCGCCCTGCGTTGCGCCTCGCGCGCGCTGTGCAGCGACCACGTCAGGATGGCGATGGCGCCCAAAAGCAGCGCGCCGATGCCCGTGAGGATAGCCACGCGGTTGTGCTCGACGAACTGGGCGAACTCGGATTGCCCGTCGGAATAGGAATAATGCGAATACGCGCTTGCTGCGATGTCATCGGCGGCGCTGACGATGCCCTTGTTCACGATGCTGAGCAGCTGCGCATCGCCTTGCCGCAGCCAGCAGGCAAGCCCGATGCTCCTGGGCATCTCGGAAGTGACCAAGCTGCCCAGGTCGACCTCGTCGCGCAGCGTGTCAAGCCCGGTGACGGTCATGATCAGGCACGTTGCCTTGCCCGCCTTGATGGCGTCGATGCACGCATGGGCGTCGGGGTATTGCGTGATGGTGGCCTCGGGGTAGCGCACCTGCAGGTCGATATCGTCCAGCAGCGAACGGTCGTGGTACGCGATGTTCTTCAGCGCATCGTCAAGGTTGCCGCCTGGGTAGATGGCGACAAGCGAGGTGGTTGCCATGATCGACGACTGGATGAACCCGGCCTGCTCGGCAAGCCAATAGTCCTTGTTGACGGGCATGGCCACGTCGATGCTGCCGTCGCGCAGCGCGTCGGTGAGTTCCTTGTTTGATTCGAACGGCACGGCGCTCACCGCAATGCCGTATTGCTCCTCCAGCGTGCTGACCAGGGCGGAAAGCGAGCCCTCGATCTGCCCGTCCTGGCCCTTGTTGGAGAACGGCAGCAGGTCGTCCAAGTACCCGACGGTGATGGCGTTGCCGTGGTCGGCAAGCCAGGCGCTCTCGCCGCCGGTCAGCGCCGACGAGCCGCTGTTGCGCGTGGAATAGCGGGCCTTCACCTCGTCGTTGTAGCGCGGGTTGGTGCTTCTGAGCATGGTCATGGCAGCGTTGATGTCGTCCATCAGGTCCTGCCGTGATTTGGGCACGGCGAAGAAGTAGTTGCTCTCGCCCACGGAGAACACGGGCATGGCGTCGCTTGACGATATGGTGTCGTTCATGATGACGGCGTCCACCTCGCCCGAGGAAAGCGCGTCGAACAGCGCGTTTCCGCTGCTGTAATAGCGGTAGTCGCAGCTGATGCCCTGATTCTCGATCCACTGCTTGCCCACCTCGGTTTGCATGACGTCGGGGTTGGCGCCGATGGTCATGCCGTTGAGCGCGGCCGGGTCGCCCGTCGCCAGCGCGTCGTTGGTGGGTTTTGCGTAGATGTAATAGTGCTCCATGCCCTGAGGGTTCGACGAGTACAGCAGCTTCTCGGCGCGCTCGGGCGTGTAGGAGATGTTGGGCATCAGGTCGATTTCGCCGTCTTTGAGCTTCTGAATGAGCTCGGGGAAGGTGCCGGGAACGTACTCGTATTTCCAGCCGGGGGTGTAGTAGGACAGCGTTTGCAGGTACTCGTAGCCCCACCCGGACATGTATTCGCCGGGCATGCCGTTTTGAAAGCCATGGTTGCTGAGCAGCCAGCCCACGCGCACGGTCTTGATCTCGGAGGATTCGGATTGCGAAGCGGTGTCAGGGGACTCCTCCTGGGCGGATGCCAGGCCAAGCGGCACCAGCGAGACGCAGGTGGCGGCCAGTACCGCGCTCAGCGCAAGCGCGACGGCGCGTCGGCCAACGGCGCGGAGCGTGTGCGAGTGTTTCAAGACGGTCTCCCCCAAATGATAAGCATAGAAGCGATGCACATGCGATTCTAGCAGATGAACCGCCGAACGCGAGGGGAGCGGCCCCAGCAAAGGCCGCGGAAACAGCAAGCCACATGCCGGGGCCGCCCCAAACGGGCTGCGGGGCAGCCGCGCCAGCGCTATCAGGTGAAACGCCAACAACGTCGGCGGGGGTAAGCGGAAGCGCAGTCAGCGAGCAGCTCCCGGGGGCATCCTGCGCCCGCTGTGAAACGGCACTCACAAAGACCCACATAAAACCGCGTTTATTGCAGAAACATGTGCTCTCGGAACATTGCATGCGAAGATGTAGGGGGCATAACAGTATTTTTACAACACGATATTTATTCTCGTGTATTATTGCGAGATGGAAAACAAGCCGATGGCCCGTTTTCCGCATCGTGTCGGGGCCACCGCATCGCAAAAGATGTCGTGCCACCGACACTGCGGCGAAACCCCATCAGCGCGTTTTCCGTAGGCCGGCACGCCCTGGGCGCGGTGGCCTGCACCATACCAGGGTGCCCTGAACAGCATCGCGTTCGATGTTCGTTTGCGCCAGGGGAATGAATGCGTTTTCCAGCAGCCACCTGCCGCACCATGGCGGGCTGGCGCAGCCATCCCAAAATTCAGGAAGCCAAGCGGAAAGGGGCGGCCCATGTGGTACGTCGTGCAAGTTGAGACCGGCCGCGAGAAGACGGCATGCGACGACATCAAGCAGGCAGCCGACGACGTGCTGGACGAATGCTTCGTCCCGCAGTACCTGACCGGCAAAAGGCGACCCGATGGCACCTGGATACCTTCGAAGGAGCGCTTGTTCCCCGGCTACCTGATCTGCGTAACGTCGCGGGTAGACGAGCTGGCCGACAAGCTGCGCCGCGTGAGAAGCCTCACTAAGATTCTGGGAAACGACAACGCATTCATCCCCCTGACCGAAGACGAACGAGCGTGGGTGCAAAAGGTCACCCAGAAAGACCAGCGAACCGTCGGGGAATCCGTGGGCTACATGGAAGACGGCAAGCTGGTGATCGTGGAGGGCCCGCTCAAGGGCAGGGAAGACTGGGTGCGCAAGGTGAACCATCGCAAGCGCCTAGCGTATCTGGAAATGCCGATGGGCGGTCGCACCGTGCGAGCCCAAGCAGGCCTGTAAATGGTCAGCAAAACCCAAGGCAAACTTTTGGATAGGGAAAAGTGAGCAAGGAAAACAGCGAGACAACCGAATACGCAAAGCAATCGGGTGCTTGTGCCGCCGTGGCGGCTGTTTCCGGTTCTCAGCATGCCGAAATGGAGTTCCCGGTGCCTGTTGAGAATCCGATGCCGGCTACGCACTATGTAGCAACCGGTACATACAAAGCACCTGCGCCGGATGCCTTCGCTGCTGCTCCCAAGAAGGGCGGAGCGGGCTATCTCGCGATGAAGCGTGCTTTCGACATCGTGTTCTCCGCTGGCGTATGCATCGTTCTTGCCATCCCTGTTGCCGCTGCTTGTGTGGCAATCGTTGCCGACACCCCCGGCAAGCCATTTTTTCGTCAAGAGCGCATCGGCCAAGGCGGCAAGAAGATTTACATCTTCAAGCTGCGCACGATGGTCTCCGATGCCCACGAGCACCCCGAGAAGTACATGACCGCAGAGCAGCTTGCCCGATGGGAGCGCGAGCAGAAGGTCGACGACGACCCTCGCGTCACGCGCGTGGGGCGTTTCCTGCGCCATACGTCGTTGGATGAGTTGCCACAATTCCTGAACGTGTTGACGGGCGATCTCTCCGTTATCGGCCCTAGGCCCGTGACGTTAGAGGAAACGTATGAATACGGCGACGCTCGCGAAGAGGTTCTTGCCTGCAAGCCCGGTATCACCGGCTGGTGGGCGGCCACTGATCGCAACGACTCTACCTGGGAGAGCGGGCAACGCCAGGCGCGCGAGCTCTTTTACGTTCGTCATCAGTCGTTTGGCCTGGATGCTCGGGTGTTTGTGAAGACTTTTAAGGCGATGAGGAGGGGCAAGTGAGGACCCCTTCTCTTAGCGTGGTCATACCCACCCTGAATGCGGCGTGTGAGTTAGATAATCTGCTGGGCCTTATCGAGTCTCAGACTTTGAGGCCGCTTGATATTCTAGTAGTTGACTCGTCGTCCGAAGACGGCACCGCTGCTGAGGTTGCGAAGCACCCAGGTGTCAGGTTTGTTCGCATTGAGCGCAAAGACTTCAATCATGGATCAACTCGCGACATGGCGCTGAGACGCACAGCGGGCGATTTTGTGTGCTTTCTCACACAGGACGCTGTGCCGGCATCTGAACGCTACTTGGAGAGGCTTGTCGCGCCGATGCTGGCCGACGAGAGTATTTCCCTCGTGAGTGGCAGGCAATTGCCTAAAGCTGATGCGAGACGCTTCGAGCAGCTAGTTCGCGGGTTTAACTACCCAGACGCCCCCTCAATTCGTGGTAAGTCGGATTTGCCAAAATACGGCATCAAGACATTTTTTGCCTCTGATGTGTGCTCCTGCTACCGTCGTTCGGCATACGAAGCTTGCGGCGGCTTTGACGCCGTGAACACCAACGAGGACATGTTGATGGCGGCCCGTTTTATATCAGCTGGTTACAGGGTTGCCTACGAGCCTGATGCCTCGGTCTACCACTCCCATAACCTGACCCCTAAGGAGCAGTATGCGCGCAACCGAGCCGTTGGGCGCTTCCTTGAAGAGCATGCAAGAGACCTGATGTTCGCGAGCGAGATCGGCGAGGGTGGCAAGCTGGTTAAAAATGTCTCGCTGCAGTTACTTCGCGAGGGGCGATTAGGTGAATTCCTTGCGTTTGGCTTGGACTGCGTTGCGCGCTTATCCGGAAACAGAAAAGGGCGTTCAGATGCCCGACGAGATTTGGAAGGGAAATAGTTACATGAAGGGAATCATTCTCGCCGGCGGTTCTGGCACACGCTTGTATCCGCTCACCTCTGTAACGAGCAAGCAGCTCCTGCCGGTTTACGATAAGCCAATGATTTACTATCCGCTGTCAACGCTTATGCTGGCGGGAATTCGCGATATCCTAATCATCTCCACTCCGACCGATTTGCCGAATTTCGAGCGCCTGCTCGGTGATGGTAGCCAGTTTGGAGTGAAACTCTCCTATGCCGAGCAGCCTTCGCCGGACGGTTTGGCGCAGGCGTTCATCATTGGTGAGGAGTTCATCTCGGGTGAGCCCTGTGCGCTCGTGCTGGGCGATAACATTTTCTATGGCAACGGTCTCAGTCGCCACTTGCGCCGAGCGGTCGAAAAGGCCGAGGCGGATGGCGGCGCGACTGTGTTTGGCTACCATGTGGACGATCCGGAGCGCTTTGGCGTGGTTGAGTTCGACAATGCCTTTAACGCTGTGTCCATCGAAGAGAAGCCCGAGCATCCGAAGAGTTCCTATGCTGTGACGGGGCTTTATTTTTACGACTCACGTGTGTGCGATATGGCAAAGCAAGTGAAGCCCTCCGCCCGCGGTGAGCTAGAGATCACAACTTTGAATCAGATGTATCTGGAAGACGGCACTCTTAGTGTCGTCACCTTGGGTCGCGGCTACGCGTGGCTCGATACCGGCACAATGGAGAGCCTCTACGAGGCTGGTGAGTTCGTGCGCTCGGTTGAGCGCGCGCAGGATTTGCCCGTGTCGGTCCCGGAGGAAATCGCTTACGAGAACGGCTGGATCGATAAGGATACTTTGGCTGCTGCCGCAGAGCGCTACGGCAAAAGCGTCTATGGCCAGCATCTCAAGGCAGTGGCGGCCGGCGAGATCTCGGCGAGGGAGGACTAGAAAATGGCTGAGAGCTTCGAGCCCAAGAACATCATCGTCACGGGCGGCTGCGGCTTCATCGGCAGCAACTTCGTGCACCATGTGGTGCGGGAGCACCCCGAGGTGCACGTGACCGTGCTCGACAAGCTGACCTACGCGGGCAACCGCGAGAACATAGCGGGGCTGCCCGCAGACCGCGTGGAGCTCGTGGTCGGCGACATTTGCGACGCCGAGCTGCTCGAGAAGATCGTCCCCGGCCACGACGCCATCGTCCACTACGCCGCCGAGTCCCACAACGACAACTCCATCGCCGACCCCGAGCCGTTCCTCAAGACCAACGTGGAGGGCACCTTCCGGCTGCTCGAGGCGGTGCGCGAGCACGGCATCCGCTACCACCACGTCTCCACCGACGAGGTCTACGGCGACCTGGCGCTCGACGACCCGGCGCGCTTCACCGAGTCCACTCCCTACAAGCCCAGCTCCCCGTACAGCTCCACCAAGGCGGCTTCCGACATGCTCGTGCGCGCCTGGACCCGCACCTACGGCCTTAAGACCACGATCTCGAACTGCTCGAACAACTACGGCCCCTACCAGCACGTGGAGAAGTTCATCCCGCGCCAGATCACCAACATCATCGACGGCGTGCGCCCCAAGCTCTACGGCAAGGGCGAGAACGTGCGCGACTGGATCCACACAGAGGACCACTCGAGCGCCGTGTGGACCATCCTCACCAAGGGCCGCATGGGCGAGACCTACCTGATCGGCGCCGACGGCGAGAAGAACAACATCACGGTCCTGCGCATGATCCTGGAGATGATGGGCAAGGACCCCGACGACTTCGACTGGGTGCGCGATCGCCCCGGCCACGACCGCCGCTACGCCATCGACTCCATGAAGCTTCAGACCGAGCTCGGCTGGCGCCCGGCGCACAACGACTTCGCAGAGGGCCTGCGAGCCACTATCGAGTGGTACCGCGGAAACGAGTCCTGGTGGCGCCCGGCCAAGGCGGCCACGGAGGCCCGCTACAAGGCGCAGGGACAGTAAAGGGGGAGCAGTCATGGCCGAGATCGAATTCGAGAAGGAGCTCAAGGCCGAGCGCACCAATATCCCCGGGATGCTGGTGTTCGACCTGCCCGTGCACGGCGACTCCCGCGGCTGGTTCAAGGAGAACTGGCAGCGAGCCAAGCAGACGGGCCTGGGCCTGCCCGACCTGGGGCCCGTGCAGAACAACATATCCTTCAACGCGGAGCGGGGCGTGACCCGCGGCATCCACGCCGAGCCCTGGGACAAGTACATCTCGGTGGCCACGGGGTCGGTCTTCGGCGCGTGGGTGGACCTGCGGCCGGGCGAGAGCTTCGGCGAGGTCTACACCTGCGTTATCGACCCGTCCAAGGCCATCTACGTGCCCCGCGGCGTCGGCAACTCCTTCCAGGCGCTCGAGGACGGCACGGCCTACACGTACCTGGTGAACGCCCACTGGTCGGCGGAGCTCAAGAAGACCTACACCTTCGTCAACCTCGCCGACCCCGGGCTCGGCATCGAGTGGCCGATCCCGCTCGACGAGTGCGAGTTGTCCGAGGCCGACAAGGCGCACCCCATGTTCAAGGATGCCATACCCATGGCGCCCAAGCGTACGCTCGTGACCGGCGCCAACGGCCAGCTTGGCCGTGCGGTGAGGGCCCTGGCGGAGGAGCGGGGGATCGCCGGCTCCTTCGACTTCGGCGACCGCGACGAGTTCGACTTCTCGGACCCCGCAGACTATTCCAAGGTCGACTGGACGCTCTACGGCGCCGTCATCAACTGCGGAGCCTACACCGCCGTCGACGCCGCCGAGACCCCCGAGGGCCGCGCGGCTGCCTGGGCGGCGAACGCCCAGGGCCCGGCGCTGCTGGCCAAGGCCTGCGCCGAGCACGGGATCACGCTCGTGCACGTCTCGAGCGACTACGTGTTCGACGGCACGCGCGAGGAGCACGACGAGGACGAGCCCTTCAGCCCGCTGGGTGTCTACGGTCAGACCAAGGCCGCCGGCGACATCGCCGTGGCCAACTGCCTGAGGCACTACATCGTGCGCTCCAGCTGGGTCATCGGTGAGGGGAGGAACTTTGTCAAGACCATGGCGGCGCTCTCCGACCGCTGCGCCGACCCGGACGATGCACTTGACCAGGTGACGGTGGTGGACGACCAGTTCGGGCGCCTCACCTTCACTCGTGACATGGCCGAGGGCATCTTCTGGTTGCTGGGCTATCGCGACGGCGACAAGGAGCCTAGCTGCCCGTGCGAGCACGGGACCTACAACCTGACCGGTTCCGGCCGCGTGGCGTCCTGGGCCGATATCGCCGCCAAGGTCTTCGAGCTGCGCAATGGCAACGGCGACGCCGTGAAGCCTGTGAGCACGGCCGAATACTACGTCGGTGCCAAGGGTCCCGTCTCGCCCAGGCCGGAGCATTCGGCCCTTGATCTCATGAAGCTCGAAGACGCGGGTTTCGCGCTACGCGACTGGGATGAAGAACTGTTCGATTATCTGGACGACCTCAAGGAACAGGACGGTGAGGCCTGATGTTCGGCCAGTACGGCCCTTCGGAGGCCTTCAAGAACGCGTGGGCGCTGCTGCTCACTAAAATAATCTTTCCGGGGGCGAGGCTTGTGCGCCGCCCCTTCTACCTGCGCGGCGGGAGGAGGCGCTTCGTTTACGGGGAGGGCTTCACTTGCGGGTATTCTTGCCGTTTCGATCTCGCTGGGAACGGCACCCCTCTCGTCGTCGGCAAGAACTGCAAGATAAACGACCGCGTCCATATCTCTGCCCATGAGAGCGTCGTCATTGGCGACAACGTGCTCATGGCATCCAATATCTTCATATCGGATAATAGTCACGGCTCCTACGGTGCCGACCCCTCGCTGCCCGATATGGCTCCCGACGATCGCGAGGTCGTTACCAAGCCTGTGCGTATCGGCAACAACGTATGGATAGGTGAGGGCGCTGCTGTTATGCCCGGCGTGACTGTTGGCAATGGGGTGATTATCGGCACCAATGCTGTCGTGACGCACGACGTGCCTGACAACACCATCGTTGCTGGTGTCCCCGCCAAGCCCATTAAGAGTTTTGTCGGGGGGGGTGGCTTCCCAGTGGAAAACGGTGAGACCCCAAAGGTAAGCATCATCGTGCCCATGTACAATGTGGGCGAGTGCGCTGTGGCATGCCTTCGCTCTCTCATGGGGCAGACCTATAACAACATAGAGATCGTGGTCGTTGACGACGGGGCAACTGACGGCACGGCCGATATCTGCGCTCGCGCCATTGCGGGCGATGATCGTGCAAAGCTCGTGCGTAAGGAGAACGGGGGTCTCTCTTCGGCTCGCAACTTCGGCCTTGCCCATGCCACGGGCGATTTCGTCACGTTCGTCGATGGCGACGACGTTCTGGACGAGTGGGCTGTGGGGCATTTGGTCGCCCTCGCGCAGAAGACCGGTGCGCCCCTGGTCACCTGTGAATACAAGAAAATCGACTCGACCGAGGACTTCGGCGGCCAAGAGGTCGGCGAAGGCAAGGTCGTTACCGGCGACGAGCTTCTTGGCATGTTGCTTCTGCTCAACGGTGAGTCCGGGTCGGCCTGCGCGAAGCTGTATGCCAAGGAGCTCTTCCCGCTGCTCGTGTTTCCCGAGGGGCAGCTGTTCGAGGATTTCGGCGTTGAGGCAACCGTCTTTTCCGGTGTCGAAAAGGCTTGCATCTCTGGTGCGGAGCTCTACGGCTATCTTGCCCGCGAGGGCTCCATCACCACGAATAAGAAATACGGAGATAAACACCTCGAGGGCATGGAGGCATCGCTTTCCGTCGTGAGACGCATGGTCGACGGAAAGCCCGAGCTGAAGGACGCGCTTGCCTGCTTCGAGGCTTTCTGCTCGCTTCGTGTTGCATCGAGGCTCGATTTGGCTAAATGTGCCGATAAGGGTAGGGCCAAGGCTTACATCTCCGAGGCGAGAAAACGCTGCCACAATGTTGCCAGCAGCCCCCTTGCGAGCAAGACTTGGCGTCTGCGCTGCAGGCTTTTCGCCGCTTCGCCGGCGCTTCATAATCTTGTTTACAGCCTTTACGGCAAGCTGACTGGAAAGGTCGTAGGATGATAGACACGCTTGAGGTTGACTCGCTGAAACCTCGCCGCACAGCCCCCTCTTATTCGGGTATTAGTGCCTATAACAACGGCTTTTTTTTCCTTGCCCTTCTATCGTGTTTCCTCTTTCCCTTCGCTTCGATACTCTTCATTATTCTGTATGTAAAGTCTGAGAAGCATTCGAGCGTCGGCTTAGCGATTCTGGTTGGCCTTTGTGCCGGCTCAATTGCCTATGGGGTCAATACGACGTTAATTGCTGACATTGATCGTTACACCAACAGTCTTCCTATCTTTCGCGAAACAGCATTTTGGGACCTCCTTTCAATCAAAGGCGTCTACTCATCAGTTGGGTCCCATGGTTATAACCTGTTTGCTTGGGTTATTTCGCAATTCGGTAACGACCAGTTGCTACGAGGCGCAGTTACAGCGACTTTCTACTCAGTCCTGGCCTTTGTCGTTGACGATTACGCCAAGTTGCACGGATGGTCGTACGGGAGGACTTGTGCTGCCCTTTTTGCTTCTGTAGCGATCCCCCCGTTTTTCAACGTGCTCTCTTATGCAAAAAGCACCCCTGCGTTTTCGGTGCTTTTGCTGGCGCTCTATTTGGATTTCGGAAAACGCGCCAAGCCAGTAGTCTTGGTTCTGCTTTACGCCTTTGCCGCTTCCATTCATTCATCCGTTTTGCCGGTGATAGCGCTAAGAGTTCTTTTGCTTTTTGTGAAAAATGAGGTTGTAATTTATGGCGTTAGCCTAGCATTGCTTCCGCTTTCGAACTTGCTTTCCGCTGCATTGCCTGCTTCTTTCAGGGCAATACCTGTTCTGTCGCTATTCGTGAGCGCTTTGGATAAGTTTTCGGTATACAGTGAGTTCAGCGATTGGGGGTGGGCGGCAGCTTCTCAACACAGCGTGTTGCTCATGGGGTACCGTTATTATTTCGGAGCCGTTGCCATTCTCTGTATCCTCTTGGTTTTCGGGCGTTTTGACATCTCTAAAAATGGCTTGCTGGTCTTTTCGGGCGTGTGGTCCGCTCTATGCATTGCGGTTTCGGTATTTTTTGCCGCGGATGTTTTCTTTCGGTACGCGATGCCTTGCTCGACGCTGTTTGTGTTAGCGGCTTTAAGCCACAAGAATGACGCAGCAAGTCTTTTTATAAATATTGCCCTTGGTGTATTTGCAGTTATCGGGTTTGCGGTTCAGTGGGCTTATCTTGCAAGCGTTGCCGATATCTCCTGTTTTATTCTTCACGGTTTGTTCGGAGTTCTATTTTGAGTTCTCAGCACAAACGTTTCTACAGCAACGTCGTCTGGCAGTACGGGTTGCAGATTGTCAAGTACATCTTCCCTCTCATCACGCTACCCTACCTTACGCGCGTGCTGTTGCCGGAGGGCTATGCCGTCTACGCGTACGTTGTTTCGTTCATGACGTTCGCACAGACCTTCGTCGACTTCGGCTTCAACCTCTCGGGTACCAAGCGCATCGCCGGCGCTGGGAGCGTCGAGGAGGAAAACCGCGCCATTGGGGCGGTGACCGAGGCCCGCCTGCTCCTCGGCATCCTGACCGGCGCCGCGGTGGCCGCCATCGCCTGGTTCATCCCCATCACCCATGAGAACATGCTCTATACCATGCTCGCCTTCGTGGCCGTGTTCGGCAAGGCGCTCGCGCCCGACTTCCTTTTCCAGGGGCACGAGAGTATGGGGCCGCTCACTACGCGTTATCTCGTCTCCAAAGGAGTTTCGACCGTCCTCACGTTCGCGGTGGTCCATTCCATCGACGATATCCTGTGGATTCCGGTTCTCGACATCCTGTCGAGCGCCATTGCGCTAGCGTGGTCGTTCGTCTCGGCCAAGCGGATGTTCGGCACGACGATCGCCGTCGTTCCCTTTGGCGAGGCCCTCGCAGAGCTGAGGGCCTCGGCTTTATACTGCTTCTCGAACATGGCGTCAGTCGTTTTCTCCGGATTCACCACGCTGCTCATAGGGATCGTGATCACCGACAAGGCGATGATCTCTTACTGGTCGCTTGCCGTGACGGCCATCAACGCCATCCAGTCGCTGTATTCACCGATCGTCAACAGCCTGTACCCCCACATGGTCAATGGCGGCGACTACGGCTTCGCCAGGAAGCTGCTGCTCGTATCCATCCCCGTCCTATTGGTCGGCACGGCCGCGTTCGCGGCGCTTTCCGACGTCGTGATGCTTGTGCTCGGTGGCAGGGAGTACCTGGCGGGCTCTTGGGTCATCGCCTGGATTTCGCCGGTGCTACTTTTCTCTTTCTACGCGACGATGGTCGGCTGGCCCATCTTGGGCGCGTCCGGGAAGGTCGCACAGGTCACCTACACCACGGTGGGGTCGGCCCTTTTCTGTATCGCTTCGCTTTTGGCAGTGTCCGCCGCCGGTGTAGCGAGCATGCAGGCTATCTGTGTGATTCGTTGCCTTACCGAGGCGATCATGTGCGTGAGCCGCGTCTGGCTTGCGAGGGGTTACCTGTTCACGTCCGGGGGAGCGCCCGCCGGTCTCTTAAGATAAGGAATTGATGTTTATGAATAACCGCGTTGGCATACTCTCTCGGCATGCGGTGCCGAACTATGGATCGATCCTGCAGGCGTTCGCCCTTCAGGACGCGCTCAACTCCATGGGCGTCGATGCTGAGTACGTTGATTACCGCATCCCCAGGGACTTTCCCTTGGCGGACGCCATGAGGACCTCGGGCGCGCTCGGCCCGATCCGAGCCATCCCAAAGACGATCGGCGCCCGAAAGTTCGAGGCTATGCGAAAGGGGCTTCTGAGGCAGAGCCGCAGGGTGACCGATGCGGACGGGCTCGGCGGGCTTCTCGCCGAGTACCCGGTTCTTTGTGTGGGGGGCGACCAGGTATGGAATGTTATGTCCGACGGAAATATCGAGGGGGCTTACCTTCTGGAGGGCGCGCCCGATGGTGCCTATAAGTTCTCTTTCTCTTCTTCCTTCGGCAAGAACGGCCTCGATGCCCGCGAGCGCGACCGTGCCGCCAAGGCATTTGCTCGCTTCGACAGGCTTTCGGTCCGCGAGGAAAGCGGGCAGAAGACTCTTGAGGAGATGGGGCTTGAGGCACAGACCGTCGTCGATCCCGTGCACCTGCTCTCAAAGGAAACCTGGTTCAATCGCATCGAGCCATGTGCTCCCCGTGGTGTCAATCGGAAGTACTGCCTGATCTACAACCTGCACCCGAGCGAAGCATTCGACCGCTACTCGGCCGCAGCGTGCGAGTCGCTCGGGCTCGAGGTTGTAAGCATCCGCCCGTCACTTCGCAAGACGATGGGGAAGAACCTCTTCTACCCGTCGCTGCACGAATTCCTCTGGCTGTTCGACAACGCCGCATGCGTGCTCACCGACTCGTTCCACGGGACTGCCTTCTCGCTTTTGTTCAACACGCCCTTTGTCGACATCCTGCCGGAGCAGTACGCGGAGCGCAACAAGGCGATTCTCTCGCGCTACGGGTTGGAGTCGCGCATAAGCACGGAGCTTCAGCCCGAGGAGCTTCGCCTCGACGATTTTGATTGGGCGGGCGTCAACGCGCTGCTTGCCGCCAACCGCAGGTCCTCGACGGAGTTCCTTGCTGAGACAGTGGGCGAGTTCTCCGCCCGTCTCATCCGTTAGCTTTAAGAACGAGAGGTCCCATTTTGAATCAGCCATCTGTTTCCATCATCGTCGCTGTTTATAAATCTGAGCAGTTCCTTCCGAAGCTCCTCCACTCCTTCGAGGTCCAGACCCACAAGAACCTCCAAATCATCCTAGTCGACGACGGCTCGCCCGACGGCAGCGGGCGGATTTGCGATGAATATGCCGCTCGTGACCCTAGGGCTGTCGTAATCCACAAGTCCAATGGCGGAACCTGCTCCGCCAGGAACGCTGGGCTCGAGGCTGCGACGGGCGACTACCTGATGATCGTCGACGGCGACGACTGGCTTGAGTCCGACTGCGTCGAGTATCTGGTCGATTTGGCTGAGAGCACCGGCTCGGACATGTCGTACTCGGTCAACCTCTTCACCACGCGCGACAGGGAGCAGGTGATCGAGGACGTGCGGGAGACGTGGTCGGCGGAGCGCGCCACCGCTGCGATCATCTACCCCTTCATGCGCCTGGGGCCCTGGAACAAGTTGTACAAGCGCTCCGTTGTGGTGGACAACGGAATCACTTTTTCCGTTCCCTGGTTCGGCGAGGGTCTCTACTTCGCCACCGAGGTCGCCCAGCACTCGAACCATGTGGGTGTCGGTAGGCGCAAGGTCTACAACTATCGTTTGAACAACTTGGGGAGCGGTCTCACCAACTACAACGTGCAGAACGGCAAGAATGCGCTCGACAACATCAAGTTCATCAAAGAGAACCTGACCCTGGACACCTCTATGGTCCGCCATGCGTGCGATTGGCATATCTGGCGAAACTACGAGTTCCTGCTCACCCAGATAATTGGAGCGGGCGAGATAAACTCCGAGCGCGAGCTCGCGAAAGAATGCGCAGCATACGTTAGGAAGAACTGGCTGTCCGTGTTCCGGAACAGCGAGGTCGGGCGTTCCGAAAAAGTGAAGATCGCATGCTGCGGCATGGCGCCCAAGCTCTACGCAAAGCTGGTCATAGACCGAAACCGGAAGGGGCTCGAGGCGGACAAGGGCAAGTTCATGGACGTCGAGGAGTAAGCCCATGGCGAATCTTAAGCACGCAATCAAACAAGGCATCGTTGCGCTCAAAGCCAAGAATATACAGCCCGTAATGCAGACGGTCGGCGATGAGAGCTTGCTCGCGGGGAAAACCGCCCTTGTGGTAGGGGGCTCAGGCGGAATCGGCAAGGCTGTCGCTAAGGCGTTCCTGAAGAACGGCGCGAGCGTTGTCATCGCCGGCACCAGGCGCGAGAAGGTCGACAAGGTCGTGCGGGAGCTCGGCGGTAAGTGTGCCGGGGTCATTGTCAACCTTGCCGAGCCGGAGACCTTTTCGGAAGTCGTCGACGAAGCGGTGGCCTGCTTTGGTCCCATCGACATCCTGGTCAATTCCGCCGGCGTCCACACAGAGGACACCTCCATGGGTGGGTTTCTCGATTTCTCTGTCGAGGAGTACGACCGCATCTTGGGCATCAACCTGCGTGGTGTCTACTTTATGGTGCAGGCTGTTGCCAAGCGCATGATTTCCGACAAGGTCGCCAACGGGCATATCCTTATCGTCTCATCCTCGGCCGGCAACGAGCCCGCATGGTCTCCCTACCGCGTGTCGAAGTGGGGCCTGAAAGGCATCACCGAGGGCATGGCTTCTGCCTTGGTTCGCCACGGCATCGTCGTTAACGCGATTGCGCCCGGCAGCACGGCGACTCCCCTTCTCGGCGTCGAGGAGGGCGACAGCATCTCTGCCGAGGACAACAGGCTCGGCAGGCTTGCAATGCCCGAGGAGGTTGCCGAGTTCGCCGTAATGCTTGCCAGCCCTATTGGTGATATGGTTGTGGGTGATACTTTGTACATCTCCGGAGGTCGCGGGGTTTGCGATATCCGGTAGAAGAATTGAATGCTGTGAGCACAAAGACAAACTCGTAGAACGATAAACCTCTCGGATTTTCCTGTTTCGATTGAGAAAGATCCGAGAGGTTTTCGCTATTACTCGTCGTCGCAGAAGGCCGAGGGGCGTAGCCGATGATTAGGTAACCGTCCATTTTGGCGGTCTACCCGGCTGCTTCCGGCTTCAGCCTTATATTGGTGGGCACAACCGAAATAAGATAGTCTCTATTTGCATGTTCTCGGCTGGCTACCGGTTAGCCGCTTCTCGGGCAGCATCTCGGCGAAGCCCTTGTGCACGGCCTCGGCGGTTCTTTGGCTTCATCGGCTCGAGCTCGTCGGTGACCTACTCGGTCTTAATCGCCAACGCCTCCTGCGATTCCATGGCGTGGAACGCCTTTGACATAACAGCGGGCTTGCCGACGACGACCATCCAACGCCGAGGAGCCCTCTGGATTTCTGCTACGAGAGGAGCCTTCGCCAGCCCTTCTTGGGATTGGTGAAGGCTTCGATACGCGCGGAGATGCCGTCAATGCACATTCCTATGAACTTTGGTATCTTGTGCGCGGCCTGGCTCGACGTCGTGATTAAGGTTCACTCGTCACGCCCCGCGTCATACGTGGTCCTCTCGTCAGGGCGCTCGTAGGGTCAAGCACCCACAAGCTGGCCAGCCTCCTCGCCGAGCATGAAGTTGATGGTCTCCTCGATGGTTTTCCCGATCTGTTCGCGTGGTCCGCCTATCATCGTCTACTCGTCGAATGATGCGATCGGTTTGGAAGCGGCGCGCCTCCTAGCAGGTATTAATTCGATGACAAAATCATGCCGTCGCCATGTGTTATGTCCCCTTTGCTATCTGGATGCGTTTGGCTTTCAGGACGCGCACGGGAGACTGTCCCTACTACAACAGCAGTAGCCTAGCGGCTTCAGTGGGCATTTTCGAGCCGTCTTCAAAGGTGACCATACAGCGATACAGTCGCTTTGCTAAGCCCTCGCTTGCGGTGAAGCTGAGCGATTTGCTTTTCGAGCTCTCGTCGCCAATTCCAGTATTGTACCAGGTCTTGCCTCCGTTGTCGGAGCATTGCCATTGATGGGCGACTGCGTGCTCAGCTTCGACTGTGAATGTGGCTACTGCTCCTGCATTCGTTGTGTAATCTTGCGGCTGGACGGTAATTCTCCCTATATTCGTCGCTAATGTAAGCTTGGCGCTGCAGGTTGTGGCCGTGGTCCCATCTTGGAAGGTTACAACGCATCTGTAAAGGCGTTTTGCAAGTGCGTTGTTAGCGGTGAACCTCAACGTCGCCTGCATTGATGCGGCATTGCCGATTCCTGTGTCATACCAGCTCTTTCCGTTGTTGTCGGAGCATTGCCAACGATAGATAGTTGCGTTTTGGGCTTGCACGGAGAAAGATGCCTCGGCGCCTATCGCGGCGGTCGTATCCTTCGGCTGCTGGATAATACGGTCGGTGCTCAGCTTCAGGCTTGCTGAACTTGATGCTGAGCTGGTTCCGTCGGGGAAGGAAACGTAGCAGCGGTAGAGCCGCTTAGCCAAGCCTGCATTTGCCGTGAATTCAATTTTAGCTTGCGTCGAAGTTTCGCCTCCGATTCCCGTGTTGTACCAAGATTTGCCCTCATTGTCGGAGCATTGCCACTGGTATGAGGTTGCCTGCGTTGCCACGATGTTGAACTGCGCCAGTGATCCGGCAGCCACGGTGCAGTCCTTGGGTTGGGAGCTGATTGCGTATAGGGGCGCAAGGATTAGATGGGCCGGGTCGCTCATGAGGGTCGTGCCGTCGGGGAACGAGACGGCACAGCGGTAGAGCCGCTTTGCAAGCTGAGTGTTGGCGATGAACCTCAGGGATTCCTCCTTCGAGGTACCACCGCCTATACCTGTGTTGTACCAAGATTTGCCCTCATTGTCGGAGCATTGCCACTGGTATGAGGACGCGTTTGGTGCTGTCACGGTGAACTCGGCTTGAGCCCCATTGGGAATCTCGCAGTCTTTTGGCATGTATGTGATGATGTACGCTGGCGTATAGTTTGCCGTGAACTCATACAGGGCTGTCCACTTGCCACCTGAAACCGTGGTTACGCTTGACGTGGCGGTGAGGTCGACCTTATTGTTGTCCGCCTTCCACTCCCGCTGGTTCATCGCATAAGCAATGACGCCATTCTGTATCCCAGAAATGCTGGGCGGGAAGGACTGGTTGTCGGCGTCGATGCTGAATTCGGTTTCCTTGGCGTCCAGATGCTGCTGGATGCGGCCTTTGTACGCTTCCGCCCATTCGTCGGCCTTTCCGTTGCAGACGAAGTAGTTGTTGGACAGGTCGGTTGAGCGGTAAGTGTAGCCTTCTGCCTGGTAGTTCGCCGTGTGGTCGCTGTGGACGATGGCCATCAGCTCGTCGGTCAGGCCGAAGTAGAGATGACGCTGATCAAGGTCGCCGTACCAGTTGTCGTTTGTGTCGTCCCAGGTGAGGTCCATCTGGCACCACTTGCCGTCGATCTTCACGGCGTTCCAAGTGTGGCCGTTGCCGGTGATGCGGCCGTTGGCGATGCCAGCGGCGACTAGCAGCTTGGCGTAGATGCGCTGGTAGCTTTCGCACGTGCCTTGGTGGCGGGTCAGGCCGCTTTCTGCGCTGCACCAGTTAAGGTTGTAGTCGTATTCCAGCTGGTCGAGTGTCCAGTCGTGCAGCCACAGGGCGCGAGCGTAGTCGGACCCGTCGGTCTCGGCGTTGCATTTATCGACTGCGGATTTCACGATGGTGCTAACCGTCGGATAGGCGTCGTCGTTTGCGCTTGCAAACACGTTTGCGCGCAGATAATACACGCCGGCCGTCTTGTCCATCAGGTAAAAGCGCAGGTAGTAAGTGCCGCTTGCGGTCATTTCGAACTGGTAATCGTGCGATGCGCATTCGCCGGTGTATTGCAGCCATTGATTACGGCTGGGATCGGCAACGCTTTCGTTGCTACCGTCGGGATCCATATACGTCGGCGCATCCATGCGGAAACGGTATGCGCCGCTTCCGCCCGTTGCAGACACATGGAACGTGGTCTCCTGCCCGAGCTTCGGGTCGTTCCATTGGACGGTCAGCATGATGTCGCCGCTTTGGGCGGTGGTGCTGTGCTGGTAGGTTGGGGGTGCGGGAACGGGCTTGATTTCGAAGGGTATAGCGCACGTGCCGCTATAGTATTCATTGTTTGCGGTTATGATGGCGGTAGCTTGGCCAACGTTGACGTTGTTCTCGTATGCGACGGAGTATTCATCGTCCGGAACCGTGTAGGATGTTACGCTGGGCGTTAACGGGCTTCCCGTGTACTGAATATCGGTATCGTCAATGTAAAACATGCTCGCATCAATAGGTTGCGTCGCATGCACTGTTACCGGAACGCCGGAAACGGTATTGTAATTTGCCGTATCTGTCGGGGTGTATGTCGCGTAGTAGGATTGCCATCCTGGCATATCAACCGTCGTGGACTCGTCATATTCCCAGGTAAATCCTTCAGGCAGGCTGATATCGGATAACTTTTGGCCGCAGATTGCCGTGACTTCCTCAACTTCGGGGTAGTCCGGGTTTGCCTTCAGGATGTTGTAGTGGTATTCAACGGTATTGGCGTAGCGCCCTTTGCCGATGATTTCAATTGTTGCGGTGCCGGCAGCCACGTTGTCTTTGTATGCAACTGTGTAATCTCGTCCTTGCTCAAGGGTGGAAGACACGTCTTTTTCAATGGGCGAACCCGTGTACACGGCATTGCTGAGGTCGCAGGTGAACGCAAATTTGCTGATGTCAAGTTGTGCTTCATACACTGCTTCGGTTTTGGTGGGTATAGCGCTGGGTGCGTAAACGGTCCCAGAAGCTGCGTTGATCCAGTTTCCGGTGGTTTTGCCGCCCGGATTCGGGAAGAGGATGGCGCATTTTGCGCCAACAGCTATGCGCTCGAGCGAGTCGCAGTCATCGAATAACTTAGGAAGCGCATTCGGGTTTACGCTGCATTTAGTTGTGTCAAAAGACGAAATATCTACTTCTTTGAGACTGCTGCAGCTGCCGAACATGGAGTTCATGTTGACAACTCCGGACGTGTCTAGCCCGGAAAGGTTCACAAAGGTTAGTTCGAAGCAGTTGCAGAACATCGAGCTCATGTTGACAACGCTCGAGGTATCGAGTCCGGAGAGGTCCAAGGATGTTAAGCTGCTGCAGTTGTAGAAAACGCTTCTCATGTCGGTGATGTTTGATGTGTCTAGCCCGGAGAGGTCCACGGACTTGAGGTTGGTGCAGTAGAAAAACATGCTACATACACTGGCAACGCTAGACGTATTGAGTTTTGAGAGATTCAAAGATGCAATGCTGCTGCATTCGGAAAACATGCTGCTCATGTCAATTACACTTGAAGTGTCGAGCCCGGAAAGGTTCAAGGATGTGAGACTGGCACATTGGCTGAACATGTATCTCATATTAATCACGCTGGACGTGTCTAGCCCGGAGAGGTCCACGGAAGTGAGGCTGGTGCAGCCGGAGAACATGTTGCTCATGTCGGTGACGCTGGACGTGTCTAGCCCGGAGAGGTCCACGGAAGTGAGGCTGGTGCAGCCGGAGAACATGTTGCTCATGTCGGTGACGCTGGACGTGTCTAGCCCGGAGAGGTCCACGGAAGTGAGGCTGGTGCAGCCGGAGAACATGTTGCTCATGCTGACGATGCTCGAAGCCTCAAGTTCTGAGAGGTCGGCTTTTCGAATTAGCGACGTGCAGTCTTCCCACGAGCGGCAACCAAGGGACGAGTCTTGCGCACTCACGAGGCGTAGTACAAGAGTGCCATTCGCGGAGATCATCCATTTATAAGTGTCGTATCGATGCCAGTCGACAAGGGGCGTTTCGGTGCTTGTTGTGCTGGGGTCATTTGAGCGATTGGCATTCGTCGATGAGTCGTTAATTGATGAGGCTTCGGATGGATTTTGGTCGCTTAGCTGATTGCGATTTTCGGCAGTGATGCCTGAGCTTATGGCGCTATGCTCGCACTCATCGTTTAATTCGGTCTGTTGATTATCGGTAGTGGCCGATGTCTCAGAATCGAGATCGGGTGAGTTACTAGGCTGGGCGGTTGATTCTGTTGCGTCGGTGATTGTGGCAAACGCGGGGGAGGGGATAAGGCCAACCGACATCACAAGTGAGAGCGCGATGGAAATGACGCAGGAAGCAAGCTTGCGCATAACGGCCCCTTTTCTGTAATAGGAACAGGTACGATTCTGTAAGCGTACGGCTATTTCAATGCTTGCAGTATAAACGAAAAAGCGCAGGTTGTAGCCGAGTTTGAGATGTTTGAGGGCGTGATAAGCGTTTGTTGCTCCGAACGATGTCATGAACGCAGGATTGTGGTTGTTCTGGGCTTCGGTGCGTGGCGCAATCGGGACTCTGTAGGGGGTCTCCCCGTTGTGGAGTATCTGCGGCGGCATTCCGGGAACCCTCGGGCTTCCTAGATATCTTGGCGATTGTGGCGTGTCCATTCTTGGCTGGCGTATAGAATGGGCAGTGGATGTGACGATTGCCTGCTGCTGGCTTCTTTGGTTAATCTATGACGGCGGCAACCGCGGCGATTGACTGGGACGGTTATCATGTCTGCGAGTGAAGTGGCGGCTCCACTCGGCGGGTGTGCTGAAGTTTATTGCAGCGAATGCGGATGACCTATCGATTGGAGCCATGATGCAGCAAAAGCAAGCGATGCGTTCTCTGTCCGTCTATAAAGCCATCCTCAATGAAAGAGGAGATCCAACTAATCTGATCTCAGTTAATGATGTTGGGCATTATACGTTAGCCGAACAATTTGCTCGTTTTCTTGAGAAGAGAGCAAATCAGATATTAGATACTAAGAGAACCTCGAAGCATATCATTCTTAAGTCCTGTGAAAGGCTGGATGACTCGCTCCTCGTGAGGCTCGTTTCGGGCGCGTCTGGCGAGCACGTTGATGTTGTTGACGTGCAGTCTGCTGAGGTCGACTACTCGTATGATGGCGATAAGGCATCAATGGTTGAAACGCGTTTGTATTTGTCTTGCGCACACGGTGACACCTATATGCTTATTTGCGTTGAGCACGCAAATAACGGAGCTGGAGAAACTGTTCTGTTCGAGCCCTTTAAGGGCTATCTTGCTCAAATCGTTCCGAATGTTGTTATTAGCTACGAGCCGGTTTTGGAGGCCGAGGTCCTCGAGTCGTTTGATCAGGTTGAATCTGTTGTTGTGAAGAAATACCTCGAACCAAGTGACCCTTCAACGGCTCTTGTAAGAGAGGGCGACTACATCGAGGTGAAGTTAGGACACAAGCGTGGCAGGCCGTTCAGTATGGCGATTCTAAAGGAATTGCTTTCTGGCAATATGCGCGCAACTACGTTGTATGGGCTTCAAGGCGGAATCATCGAAGATGAAGGCGCGATGACGACCGTTTCGCTAAAAGGGCCTAATTCGACAAAAGGGAAATACGTGATTGGGCAAGGGCTGCGTTCGAAAGTCCGTGAAGTTCTAAACGAAAAGGGCAAACCGGTTCTTTCGGATGATGAGTTTGTGGACAGATGCGCCTCTCGATGCCAAGAGATTGGGAGGCGGCTAGGACGTGAACGGTTATAACCTGAAAGAGCTCCCATGGGTAAAGCTGGCATAGGAAGAATATTCAAGGATTACTGCGATACGTTGCGCACGGGTGTGTACCGCAATCGTAATTGGAGAGACTATGTTACGCATTTTGCTATTCCGGCAATTGTCGCCATTGTGATCTTTGTAGCGCCGCAGTCCGTGTCATCCTCGATTCGCTCATGCTTTGGGAATGCAATAACTGCGCTTTCGATTGTGTCTGCTTTGCTGTGCGGACTTGCCGTGGCTGTGTTTCAGTTGAGGGTTCAGATATCGTCCGGATCAAGCGGTCTTGAAGTAAGGGATGCAGAGGTCGAATTAATTGATGAGCTTTTCGCGGCGATTCTTTGGGCGGTTGTAGCTGGTTTTGGCGCTGCGGGTTTGATGGTGGTTGCGGGTATCGGCGAGTTAGCGAATGTCGTTTGCGACATCGCTACGGCGTGTTCGCTTGGGGTTACGTGCAATTTTGCCGTAGTTGTATGCATGTGCTTGAAGCGACTAAGCATTGCATATCATCTTGCGAGTAAAGAGTGGGGAAGAAAGGGCTAGCTCCTTTCGGCCGCGTATCGATTCGTGCTTATGGGTTGTTCGATGTGGTCTGCGTTAGCCCGGTGCGTTGCTCCGGGCTGCTTGTTGCGCTGGATTAGCTGTTGTCGTGATATGCGCGATGACCTGTATGCTGAAAACCTTGGCGTGAACTCATCCCGTAAGAAGAACGGCGAGGCTAGGGAGCTGACCAACGTGAAAGACAAGGTCCTTATAATGATTCTTTTTTCAGAAAACGGTTGGTATGCTTTCCGGCACGCGGCGGACTACATTGTGAAAGTAATCTTAACGAACGCGATGACCGATGACCTTGCTGCGCACAATCTGCTTCGCAACAAGATTTGCCATGGCGCGCAGACCGAGTACGGAACTGTAGAACATTCTTTGAAGGCCATACTGGTCACGGATATCGTCATCCGCTTTGGTGCTGTGATATTTGCCGGCAAAGCAGAGGGAGCACGTGATTGCGAGCCTCGGGGGATATAGTGCTTGCTCCGACGACATGCCCTGCGTCTTTTTGCCATAGGGGTGCTTGTGGTTCGAGGCGCGTGTTACCCATCTGCCATTCTGGGCTATACTGTAAGGCGCAGCAGGAAGACTCATGTATTGCGTGCTTCTCAACCGATTCCTAAGGGTTATTTGGCGTAATGACAGCTATCGATCGAAATGCCGCAGAATCTGCTTTTGGATGGCAGTTCCAAGTTCATGCGGCAATAGTTCTTGCCTTGAAAAATATCGAAGACATGTCTTCAATAGAGGTCGAGGGGGACATGGAGGACATCGAAATTGAGCTTCAGAACGGTATGAGGGTATATTGTCAGGCAAAAGCTCATTACAAGGCAAATGAACCGGGTGCTGGGTCGACAAGGCGTTTATCCGAAGCGATGAAAACTCTGGCGGACGATCTACGCAAAGCAGATTGCATGAAGGCGGTATATGTTACGAACGATCGCCTGCTCTTCGGCAAACGAATTAACGCAGATAATTTTAGTGAAGGTGCCTTCTATAGTTTCTACGAGCTTGAGCCTGAGCAACGAACTGCTGTAGAAAAATACATCGGGGATGTCGCTCTCTTGACCAAAGAGCATGGCCCGCTTTGCTTCTTCGTGCTTCCGTTCTTTGGGAGCGACGAGGCTACAAAGACGAAAGCGGTAGATGCAGCTATTGCTGCATTTTTGGGTTTGATTAATTCGTCGGATGCTCATGGTGTTATTCCAAGCAGATTACGGCGTATATGGGTCCAATTGTTGGGAGCTGATGCAACGGTAAAACCAGGGCATCCCAATAAGAGCATTTCCAAGAAAACGTTTGTATGGCCAATAGTTTTTGAGATATGTGATAAGGCGCCCGTTGGAAATGGCATGCTAGAAATCGATGAGGATGTTTTTGAGGATGTCATGCATCGCTATCGATCGACGATTGATGGTCAGAGTGATTTGTATAGTGTTTCAACTCGCATAATCTCCGATTACGAACAGTTTCGACGATCTGACACGAGTGGCAGTCGGGCTCCTTCCTGTTTTGCTTCTGAACGATGGGAACAGTACGTCGACTTACTCGGCGCAAGCGAAATTTGTGACGATGATGAACGCCGTGCATTTGTTTGGCTTGTTCTATTGAAGGTCCTGAGAAAGCGATCGGCGATGAGAGAGGTGTCAGATGCCGTTAGACTGCGTGATTAGGCGTCTCGATATTCGAAACGGAATGTATTCAAAGACGTTCTTCTTCACCGATGGATTTAACCTCATACAGAGCAATGGCAGGAATTCAGTTGGCAAGACGACACTGATTCGAGCGGTTTTTTATGCCTTGGGTGAGCCAATTGCAAATACGGTTAAGTTTAAGTTCCCGAATCACGTATTTCGCATTGAGGTGCAGCAAGGGAATAAGACTATCATCGGGATAAGGGAGAGGGATAGCTACAGAATCAGCTCGGGGGATGATCGGTTTTCCTGTTATGTGCTCCCTTATGAACTAAACGATGTGCGTAAAGCCATATGGGGCTTTGATTCTGAACAGGTAGCCGAGAATTATCTGGCAGGGATGTTTATTGACCAGGATGAAGGGTGGACTCTCTTAAATCGCGGCAAAGTATCTTGCGGTATAGGCTTCAATATTGAATTGCTCATTGATGGTCTTTCGGGTGATAAGGCCCTTGATCTGACTCAAGCAATTAAAGGCCTCGACGATCGCATTGAGAGATACAAAACCGTTTCCAGTATTGCCGGCTTGAAAGAGGAATTGGGCGATAGCCAAATTGGTGAGCAGGCTGCACCGAATTTGTCGGAGGCAGCAGAGGCGCTATCGCGTTTGAGGGTTGAACGCAATGCGCTTCAACGTCGTGCAAACTCGGTTAAGAAGGCAATATCCGAAAACGAGCGATTCGCAGCTTACATTGAGAACCTTGGTTTGCGCATAACCGTTTCCCCTGGTGTTGAAATTGCAGTTACAAAGGAGAACCTCGCGGGGTTTGAGGATAGTGTTGGCTATCAAATAGCGGAGTTGTCGGCAATGCTGGCTAGCATAAAGGCAAAAGACGGTGAGATTTCTGATCTCGAGAACAAGCTCAAGGGCGATTCCGTTTTGTTCTCTGTTGCTGAGAGCATTGATGATGCTGAAAGGCAAATCGCACAATTGAACATTCGAAAAGTTGCATTCGAAAAAGCCGTTGATAGCTTGAAGAAGGAGAGAGGCGACAAAAAACAGCAGCGTAGAGAGCTTCTTGCTAACGGCAACGAGGTTGCGGATTTTTTGGCCGAAACGATAGCGGGTTATTGTGAGCAACTTGGTGTCGAATCGGATTACTATTCGGATTCAAAAGGAATTTTCACATACAAACTAAAAGACAAAAGCGGAACTCGCCGTTTGCTTCTTGTCCTCGCATTCAGGCTTGGCTACGCAAAGGCGATAGAGCGGTATTGCGGTATTCGCCTTCCTTTTATAGTTGACTCGCCTCGTAGCGGTGAGATTGATGAAGATAACTTTAGGCGAATGATGAGCCTGATTCAGCGGGAATTGCATGGTTGGCAGATTGTGGTTGCGTCTATCGGTGAGGTTGGGGTTGAGCCTGCCAGCTGCATCGTGATAAAGGAAAAAATGTTAGAGGATTCGTGCATGATAGATGATATTGGGCAGTGGGAGCACGGTGCTTTTGCTTAGGACGCTCGCTGTTTGAGCGAGCTGAGGGGGGCGTCGAGGTCCTTCGCTATGGCGCTGGCCTGGTCTTTCGACAGCCTGGATATCCCCAGCTTCTCCGCGATGCGCTGCACCTTGCGCGGTACCGTCAAGGGTTTTGCGCAAATTCAGCTAGCCGCCGGTACGGCTACTCCTTGAGAAGCGACACGTCCAGGTAGCGGCGCGATCCTCATTCGCTGTCGGCGACGTATTTCAGGCGGGCGGCAACCAGCATCAGCGCGGATTTCCCGTCAGGGAACGTGCCGACCACGCGGGTCCTGCGCCTGATCTCCCTGTTTAGACGCTCGATGGCGTTGTTCGTGCGGATGCGCCGCCAATGCTCGCGGGGCATCTCGCAGTACGTCAGCGTCTCGGCGAAGCCCTCGCGCACGACCTTGGCGGCCTCTTTCAGCCTCATCGACTCGAGCTCGGCGGCCACCGACTCCGCCTTGGTCGATGCCGCCTCGCGCGATTCCATGGCGTGGATGGCCTTGAGCATGGCCGCGACCTGCGAGCGCTTCGATTTGGGGACCTTGGCCAGCGCGTTGCGGTAGAAGTGCACGGTGCGGCGCTGGTATTTGGCCTTCGGGAACACCTCGGCGATCGAGCCCACCATGCCGGCGGAAACGCCGGCGCCCCACAGGATCTCGCTGACGTCCTCGATGCGCCGCGTCGACACGCCGGCCAGGTACATCTCGATGATGGCCTTCTCCACGCTGGTCTCGCGCCTCTTGTAGCGCTCGATGACGGCGGTGGCGAACCTCATCCCCTTGAGCTTGGGCATCTTGAGCGTGACCTGGCCCGACGTCGTGGTGAAGCCGCGCTCGTAGTGGCCGGCGCGGTAAGCGGCGCGCTCGTCGGTGCGCTCGTAGGGCCCGGCGCCGACGAGCCGGTCGGCCTCCTCGTCGAGCATCGCGTTGATGGTCTCCTCGATGGTTTTCCTGACCAGCTCGCGCAATTCGTTTTTCACGGCCTGCTGTTGGCATGATTGAATTCGACACTCAAATCATACCGACGGTACGCGCCACGTCCTTTTTCTTTTGGACGCGTTTAGCTTTCGTGGTGAGTAAAAATGCATATGCTATCCGAGCGGGATATCCGAATAGACGGTTACGGAAGCGAGCGGTATCATGACGACACTGGTTATCGTGGGCAACGGATTCGATAGGTTCCATGAGTTGCCCACAGGCTATGAAAACTACAGAGCTTTTCTTTTGAGCAATTATGCGCGCTTAGTGGATGATTTCGAGTGCTTTCCCTTCCTGGACAACGATGGACCAGAGCGGTGGAGCGACGTCGAGAAAACGCTCACCTTGGCATATGAGGAATGCTTAGAAGACGCATTAGGCTCATATCCGCTCGATTTATCTGCAGACAATCCTGGTTGGAATGATCCGACTATTTGCATTGAGGGGCAGACGGGCTTCATTAACGATTTCACTGGAGAGCTGTTCTTCCGTTGGCTTCTTTCCGTGGATGTGATGCAGGCAGAGAACGAAGTGGTGTTTCCGAGCGACTCGGTTTTCGTTACATATAACTACACCACTGTTTTAGAGGACGTCTATGGCGTTTCAAAATCTCGCATCTTCCATATTCACGGATCAGTTGATGATGTGGAGAGCGATGCGCTTTTGCAAAATGATTATGGGACCGTTCCCGCGGTTGTCATTCCGGATGATTGGGATGGAATGGATGTGGAGATTGCTAGAGACGAACACAATCAATCGGAGATATCCTCGGTAATTCAGTTTGGCTCTCCATATAACGATCCGATTCAGGTTCGAAGGGATCTAGAGAAAAGGTATGGGCGTGAGGATTTCTACGGAGCAATGATCGAAACATGCGTTGCGGCTCTGGAACGTTTTTGCGAGGCCGCAAGCAAGTGCTTGTCAAGGAATTACAAGGCTTTAGAAGAGTTCGTTGGTCGGTGGAATATTGATAGGGTTGTTGTCTTCGGTCATAGTTTTGATAGCGTGGACAGGCCGTATTATGAGGACATCTTCGTTCCCTTGCTTGGCGATAGGCCATGGACTTTTATTGTCTATAGCGACAAGGGCGCACAAAAGGCGGAAGATTTTTGCTTTGAGGCTGGAATCAGCGATTTTGCATTTTTGTCGGATAAGAACAAAAGCGTGGTCGACCTGAGGAGGTCTGCTCCGGATGATTTGTGATGGCTTTTGTGCAATTGAAGCTGGGTTGTGAAGCGAGTGTTGAAAAGAGCGCGTCTTAACGCACGCCCATTGAGCCGTATAGGATTGACTGTGGGTATGGCGGTTGTTTTCCGCTGATCTCCTTGGTCGTTTTGCGACGGCGATGATTGCAATCGTCAAGTTTGCTGACGACCGATGCGTGCGTTAGCCTGATGATGGCTCGCTCTTCGTTTTAAAAGCACGCCGTCCCCTCTATGGGGTAGTGAGCCGGTTGGCACTCCCATAGTTGTTTTGGGACTTTGCTTTCAGCCTGTAATCTTGCCTTCTCCACCAGGGGCGTGATTGCTTTCGTATGGAAAACGTCAGCATCTCCAATGCCGGTTTCGCAATTGACGAATTCATAGGGTGCATAACGGGTTTTATGTTGCCAATCACTTCGTTGTCGCTAGCGTTTGGGATGAGCGGATGGTTGCGACATAGGGAAGGGGTAATATTGTTATGCCAGTGACTCGCATTGCTGTTTTAAGCACGGGTTGCTTTGTTGGTATCGATAGCAGAAGCTCCGCAAGTAATACGCAGGAGGGACCATGGTAGATTTTGGCGCACTGATGAAAAGCGGAAATCGGACAGTTGAGATTGATCTTGAGTTGATTTTCGAGCAGCTTCCTAAGTCAAATCGGATTAATGATCTTTACAGCAGCCAAGCGGCAATTTTGCGCCAATGGTTTACGACTTTTCGCGACAACCGTGATATCGCTCTTGAACTCAATACTGGAGGTGGAAAAACGCTCGTCGGCCTGCTGATTGCTCTATCGACTATGCGAGAGATGAATGAAGGCGTGCTCTATTTGGTCGAGAACAAGCAGCTTGTTGATCAGGTTGTGTCTCAGGCGAAAGAGTTGAGCATACCTGCTGTGCCATATAACGGAAAGGCATCCATTAGCGCCGATTTCGATAATGGTGAAGTTATACTCGTTGGCTCGTACAAGGCTCTTTTTAATGGTTTGAGCGCATTTGGAATTAAGGGTTCAATAGATACCCAAGCGATAGGAGGCGTGATTGTTGATGACGCCCATGCATCGCTAACTGCTTTGTCTGATGCGTTTTCGCTAACGATTCCGGCGGAGGATTCTGAGGATTTATATCGAGCGCTTTTACACGAGTTTGAAGATGCGTTTATCGCGATCGGGAGACGGTCTGCTTATGACGAGCTAATGAGTGGTATTGGCGATGCTACTGTTGAGATACCGTTTTGGTACTGGATTGAGAAGGTGCAGCCGATTTCGACAATGATCCGTCAGACGTTGATAGAGCACGGAGATTCTGATAAACGGCTTTCGAGGGAGCTAACATTTAAATGGCCACTACTGAAGGACGGATTGAAGTACTGCCAGGTAATTATTAGCAGAAGAGAAATTGTAATTGCGAGCCTTTATCCAAGAATTGACTTAATCCCATCTTTCGCTAACGCAAAACGCCGAATTTATATGTCTGCCACAATTACTGACTATGGAGATATGATTCGCGCATACGATGCTCGCCGCTTGGATAATAACTCGGTAATTGCGCCAAAAACAGTATCTGGCGTTGGAAGGCGCATGATTCTCTGCCCTCCTAATAATGTGCTCAACAGTGAGGCCTTCTGTAGTCTAATGGCTAAGACCATTGAATCGAACAGGGGAATTGTTCGTCTTTGTCCTAGCAAGGAGAGCGGGGATTCCATAGGGGGATGCGCATTTCGGTGTCCGATTGGGAGTGAAGAGGTTATCGCTACGGTGAAATCGCTTCAACAAATAATAGACACTACTCCCGTCTCGTTTGCAAATCGATATAACGGTATGGACTTTCCTGGCGATTCGTGCAGGGTTCTAATTATTCGCGATTTGCCGAAGAGCGGCAATGGGCAAGATGGGCTGATGTCCATGTATTTAGAGAAGAGCGACTTGAGAATTCAGAGAATCGCTCGAACGATTGAGCAAGGTATTGGTCGTGGCGTAAGGGGGTCGAGCGACCATTGCGTTGTGCTGCTCGAAGGTGACAAGCTGGTTGACTGGATGAAGAGAATTAGAGTTAGGCGATACTTTACCCCCGCATTAAGGGCTCAGCTTAAGATGGGGGACGCTATCGCCGAAAGCTTGTCGACGCCGGAGGATTATTGTGAAGCAATAAGACAGGAATTGGAAGATGACGAGAATTGGAAGGTCTATCATGCGGATCAGCTGGCTGCAGTTGTGCTGAGTGACGAAGATAATCGTTTTGGCTTTTCGTGTGAATGCGCCCGTGTCGAAAGGAGGGCGTTCTCATGTTGGCTTCAAGGGAATCATTGTGAAGCGATCTCTGCTCTTTATGCGCAAGCTGAAAAGTGCCAGAGTGATTCGTATTATCGTGGATGGCTGTATCACCTAGCTGCACGCATCGCGTACGATTCGGGCGATAAACGTAATGCGGACTCATTTCAAAAACGGGCACATTCGTTTAATTCGGCAATTTCATACTCGTCATTTGCTTCATGGGAATCGGTTCCTGCATGGGCCATGATGCGGGCGAAGAGAGTCAAAGCGTATATCGAAAGCAAGAATGCTCAGGCGGATCCAATTGCCTATTATGATAGGTCGATGAGTGGTCTTCGTGAAGATGCGCCGTTCCGAGACTTCGAAGAGGGCCTTAAGCTGCTCGGCCTGTTCCTTGGCTTTGAAGCCGATCGAGCTGACAAAAATGGAGTGGGCCCGGATGTATATTGGATTGAAGACGCTATGTCCGGGTTTGTAATAGAGGTGAAAAATGAGAAGGAGTCTGATACCCCCCTCCGAAAAAGCGAAGGAGGTCAACTGAGGACAGCCAAAGCGTGGCTTGAGCATGAGCGCCAAGGGATAAAGGCCGTTCCGATCTCCGTCCAGCCGTGCCCCAAGGCTGATTTGAGTGCGAGTGCTTCGGATCTCCACATTATGACTCCTTCGAATTGTATTGCGCTGAAGAACAAGGCGAGAGAGTTTATGGTTCATTTCCAAATGGAGTATTGGAGGGAAGGTGAAGGGGCGTTAGCTCAATTTCTAGTTGATAACAACTTGTCTGCGCAGTCTATCGTGGATTCATTTACCGTTTGCTTCGAGGAATAGCTTAGATGATGCGGAGATGCGAACGTATGGAGTGGTTAAGGTTCCTTGGGCAGAAGGGCGTTGGTATCTCCAGCGGATCGTTATTTGGTCACTGTATATAATTTGAGTTGGTGAAGCTACTATCTGTGAGATAGATGCTGCGCTTTATGTTGATGGTATTTTGGGATTCCGACAGCTGGAGGGTTGCTATGCCGAAGATTAAAAGTGTTCGCATTGAAGGGCATCCCGCTCTTGGGAATCTCAATCTCGATTTTTGCGGGACTGATGGACGGGCAGTTGATACCGTGATTCTTGCAGGAGAGAATGGCGTGGGCAAAAGCACGGTGATGGGTCTGCTTTATAGCTTGATATCTGGTCATGCAGGCAAGCCGTTTGGAATCGCGACGATCGTGCTTGAAGAGGAAGAAGGGGCGACAGAGCTAAGTTATACCTTAGAGAATAAAGGGTATAGCTCTATGATGTACGCTTGTAACCAGTCGACCGGCGAGAGGGAATGGGTAGGCTCCGACAGTTTTACAGCCAGGCATCCTATGGCTGCCATATACTCAGATGTTGACATTAATTTCCATGCCAATAACCTGACATCAGTGACGAGCCTTACGCTCGACTCTGAGAAAGCGAGTCGTAGGTCGTCAGGCAATTTGCCAACAGAAATCAATCAGCTATTAATTGATGTTCAGGCACTTGATGATGCCGAGCTCTCAAACGCAGCCAGAAACAATCCTGACCGATGCGTTGGAGAACTTGGTGTTCAGGAGCGCATTCCGCGCTTCACCAGTGCATTCGGGATGATGTTCGACGATTTGCGTTACGATAGGATTGAGAACAGGGATGGGCATAAGGAGATTGTTTTCAGGAAATGTGGCAAAGAGATATCTATTGATGCTCTGAGTTCTGGAGAGAAGCAGGTGGTCTACCGTGGGTGCTTTCTCTTGAAAGACGCTAATGCGACCAGGGGATCCTTTGTGTTTATAGACGAGCCCGAGATTAGTCTTCATCCTCTATGGCAGCAGAAGGTTTTGGATTATTACAAGGCGATGTTCACAGATGCCACTGGCGTGCAGACCTCTCAGATTTTTTGTGTGACGCACTCTCCGTTCGTTATCCATAGCAACCGCAGACGAGATGATAAGGTGATTGTCATGAAGCGGGCGGCTGATGGTGGAATCGAGGTTTCTGACAAGCCGGAGTATTACCGCTGCGACTCTATTGCTGCAGTCGAAGATGCGTTCTCAGTCAAGAACTTCACTGCAGAGGTCCCGACCGTCTATCTCGAGGGGCCGACTGATGAAAAGTATTTCAGAAAGGCTGTAGAAGTATTTGGCTACGACGAGCGGTTAAGTTTCCACTGGATTGGGTACAACGAGAACGGGGATCCTGGAAGAGCGAAGTTTACAGGGTCCTCTGCCCTTTTGAAGGCTTATGAATTTCTATCGGCGCACAATCCACCTAAGCCAGTGGTCTTTCTGCTTGATTGCGATACGAATAAGGGTGAGAAGACGAGTGGTAATGTTCGTTATTCCACAATGTGTACGTATGGAGAGGGCAAGGGTGCTACCAAGGGAATCGAAAATGCTCTATGTCTTGACGGCGTCGATATGAATAGCTTTCTCGTGCGCAAAGAGACGCCGGCTGGATTCGGGAAAACTGACCAGCACTGGGAAATTGATAAAACAAAACTCTGCTCATTCATTTGCTCAATGGACAGCAATCAGCTGAAGACTGTTTTTGCCAATTTGGATTTGGAGATCAAAAGGATTATCCGTTTTGTTGAGTCTTGCGAATAATTGAGGCTGCATGCCCCAAGTCGCTAACTGGATTGGTTGCCCAAAGAGGAAGAAGGGCCCTGCAAGTTGTTGGTCGTTCGTGCCATGGGCATGCAGTGCGCTAAAACGTGGGTGTCCGGGATCCGTTGGCGTGGGTGTTGGGTGAGGGTGCCGTCAAGGACCTTTCGCAAATATATCGACGTTTAGGTGGGGCCATCGGCGTTATCGGCCTGCATCCTGCCCTCCTTCTCTTCGAGCAGCGATACGTCTAGGTAACGCCTGCGGCCCCACTCGTTCTCGACTATGTATTTCAGCCTGGCGGTCACCAGCATCAGCGCGGATTTCCCTGTTCAGCCGCTCGATGGCGTTGTTCGTCCTGATCCTGGTCCAATGCTGCATGGGGGGGTCGGTGTAGGAGAGCGTCTCGGCGCAGCCCTCGCGCACGACCTTGGCGCCGCGAAGCTTGGGGACGTCGAGCACGACCTCGCCGCTGATGGTGACCAGCTTCCGCTTGTAATGGCCGGAACGGTACGCCTCGCGGGCGGCCGTCCTCTCGTAGCGCTCTGCCCCGACCATCTCGTCGGCTTCCTCGTCTAGCAGGGCGTTGAGCGTCTCCTGCACGGTTTTCCTCACGAGCTCGCGAAGGTCTGACTTTAACGACTCCTCGTCGACTGATACTGTGTTGGCGGACATGGTTGCGATGCCTTCCTCGGTACGTTTTATGCTTGGTCGCTGAAAATCATACCGATGGCTGACGACCATGTCTTTTTCATTCCTAGACGTATTCGGCTTTCGATTTGCGAAAGGGATATTACGTTACCCTTGGATTCCGTGAAGCCCTCGGCGCAGCCGATGACCTCGCGGTATCCGTCCTCGTTCACGCTGATGGACACCATCATCGTCACGTCCTCGAACTCGGCATCGCCGACTGCTCCCGCACGCTTTCTGATAGACCCCTCCATTGCGGTCTTCGTCCTTTCCAAGAATCCGTTATGTCGCAATTCCAGATTCCAGGGCGAAGGCCGTTCCCCTTCAAAGCCATCCCGATTCGCTTCGCTTACACCAACTTTCCCGACACAATCTCCGGGTCGTGAACTGCCGTCCGCCCGCGCCCGCCTTCGGCGATATCTGACCAAGGCGGCTTGCATCAACGATCGGCGTACTACTACAAACCGAGGTTTGCATAACTGCTATGCGGAAAACTTCGCAACAAACTTGCGAGCTTTGAAGAGTTTTACCCCTAGGTATTCTTCTTTCTTGTCGATTTGGTTTTCGTATTGTTTGAGAATCTTTAAGCATAGGTTCTTTTTGGCGGTGGAGTTGCCGTCGATTTTCTTGCGGGCAATTGATTTCAGAATCGTTTGCTCCATTGCCTGCATCGCCGCAGCGCGGTTTGCGCAGAGGTTCGTTTTGCTGCTATTTAGCCCCAGCGTATCATTAAGGTCATGGTTGATGTCCGGGCCGTCCGCATGGATGCTTCCGTCATGATGATAGGTAATGGTGGCAAGAGTTTCTGGCTTGAGCGGATTCACCGTCAAAGGCTTATTGCCGCGCCGCTTATCGCATGTCGCACCGCTTCGACCATCGCAAACCGCGAGCATATTATTGTATGACAAGCTTGAATCCCTATCGAGGCATGAGGTAGCGGGATGTTGCGGTGTTATATGCTCGATCGTTGCGGGGTTGTCGTTGGTGCCGATTCGGCACATGCAATATGCGCACAGATGCCCCTGCTCAACAATGAGAGCTTCGAGGACTTTTCGCTTATGCTCGCCACGTAGTGACGAATAGTCGAATGTGGTATCCGGGGTGTTTTGGATATCCCGCTTCGCTTCGGTTAGCGCTTTCGGCTCGTTGCCCTTGATAATGGGAATCATGACAGCAGCTCCTCGAGTTCGAGGGTTGTTTTTGCCGCTATAACATCGGGGTCGTCTCCGCCGATAAGGGATTCGATGTCGATAATGACGTCCTTTGCCGTTTCGTAATCTTCCTCATCGATTGCGTGGTTGAATGATGCAAACAACCGCATAACGTCTTCCGGACGAGAGGTAGCGCCGAGTACGGTATTGAGGATGTCGCTTGCGTCGCGTCCTCGGGTTTCTGTTGCGGGTATGGCTGTAGATCGCTCTTCAAGTATGCGAATGTTGTTCCGCGGAACCGAAGCGACAACAACAGGGGAGTGCGTGGTTGTGATGAATTGCACGTTCGGGAAAATTCGCACTAGATCGTCGAGGATGCGCGCTTGCCAACGAGGATGCAGATGCAGATCGATTTCGTCGATTAAGACGACGCCAGGCGTTTCAAGCACATGCTCGCGTAAAGCAGGGTTAAGCGTTGCCATACGATAGGCAATATCGGCGATAAGGCTTATCGTTCCACGATAGCCATCGCTCATGGAATGAAGCCTGTCGCGGTGATAAATACCGTTAGCATCGCGAAACGTGAAGATAAGCTGTTGTAGCTCCGCATCGTAATCGACCATCGCATTGTCGATTGATGCAGCAGAGTCGAAGCAAGTGGCGAGTGCCTTTTTGACGGCCGTGAATACTGCGCTTTCTCTTTTGTTCTGCCATTCCCACAATGACTGCCTCTTGAACCAGGCATTCATGCGTGAATCGTTCGAGGCGGCTTGCAAGGCGTCTTCGTAGCCCCTAGTTCTGTTAGGCAGGATATCTGACGAAGGACCATCTTGCTTCCAAAGGCGGTCCGTTCCGTATCGCGCAAGAATTGGCAACACCAAATCACTGTCGTCGGCTGCTGCAAGTTGTTGAATTCGTTCACCTGCATTGACGATGGTCTTGGCGTCTGCTCGCGTGGTGCGGCCCTTCGCGCTGTTCAGCGAACGGGTCCAAGATATCGATTCGTTAGCAACAACGCCAGCCGCGCTAATTTCGACAGGATACTGCGGCTGCACAACCGTCATGTCGCCTTGCTTGATAACAACGCTTCGAGCATCGTCGGAAGAAATCGACGGCGACGTTGCGTATTCGATTTTATGGAACAGAGTTCCGAGTGCAATGGAGGCAGCATCAACCAACGTGCTTTTACCCGTTCCGTTATCGCCAACAAGAACGGTGAGTTGCTGGTCAAAGTCGATGGAAAGCGATTCGAACCTCCGGAAGTTGCTAATCTCAAGTTCGCTAATTCGCAACTCTGTGTTGGCGAATCCCACAATAACCTCCTGTGTTTTGCGCTGGCAGTCAGCCAATTAAACTCTTGTGCCGGATCAAACAGGTTCATTATAGTCGATGGCTTACGGGCTTCGGCTTTTGCGGTATGCTACCTTCGTCGCTGACGTACGGAAAACGCAACCAGCTGAATCAACCAATATAGGCAGGAGATGAGGTCTTTCTGCTTTGGTTTAAGCCTTGTGAATCAGCTATAGACGACAGTGCATATTCTGCCAAAGGTTCATCGGCCCGGATTTTCGCGATGCTGCCCATTTATTGATGAAGAATTGTAGTTTTGTCCATCTTGCTTGTCGGGATCAACCTCCTTATCAAGCTGTACCGTCAGTAGCTTTGCGCGCTTTTAGCTAGCCGCCGGTACGGCTACTCATTGATCAGAGACGCGTCCAGGTATCGACGGGAGTCCCATTCGCTGTCCGCGACGTATTTCAGGCAGGCGGCCACCAGCATGAGGGCCGACTTTCCATCGGGGAAAATGCCGACGACGCGGGTACGCCGCCTTATCTCCCTGTTGAGCCGCTCGATGGCGTTGTTCGTACGGATGCACCGCCAATGTTTGCGGGGCATCTCGCAGTACGTCAGCGTCTCGGCGAAGCCTTCGAGCACGACTTTGGCGGCCTCTTTCGGCCTCATCGACTCGAGCTCGGTTGCCGCCGACTCGGCTTTGGCCGCCGAGGTGAATCTGAATCTGTCCCAGATCCGTTGACAAGTCGATTTCCGTTTCGGTGGACTGGGACTGTTTTATGGACATCCGGAATCGAGCTAATGAGCGCACTGCCGCTCATATTCCACGGGCGATAGGTTGCCGAGGGACGAATGCGGCCGCCTGGTATTGTAATACAGCTCGATGAACTTGAATATTTCCTGCCTGGCCTCTATCCGGGTGTCGTACTTGCGATCGAGGGGAAGCTCCCTTTTCAGGGTCTTGAAGAACGACTTCATGACGGCGTTGTCGTAAGGGCAGCCCTTGCGGGAAAACGATTGGACGAACCCGCGATTCTCGAGCTCCCTGCAAAACCTGCTCGAGGTGTATTGGCTGCCCCTATCCGTGTGCACCATGAGTCCTTCTTCTGGATTTTCCCTGTTCGCAGCGTTGTCAAGGGCGTCGATTACCAGATTCTCGTTGATGCGGGGGGACACTTGCCATCCGACTATCTTGCGAGAGGACAGGTCGAGGTAGGTGGCCAGGTAGAGCCATCCTTCCCTCGTGGGTATGCAGGCGATGTCGCCCCACCACACGCTGTTCCTCTTTTGGACGGAGAATTCCCCGTTCAAGACATTGGCCCCTTTGCCTGAGGCCTTTCCGCCCCTTCCGTGCTTCTTGGGGCCCCTGCAGGATGCCAGCCCTTTCCTCGCCATCATGCGCTGCACGGTCTTGCCGTTCGCGACGATGCCGATCTTGCGAAGCTCGACGACGATCCGCCTCGACTCGTACCTGCGATTGCTGGCGTAGAAGATGTCCTTGACGAACGGCTCCAGCGCCTCGCGGGCTATCTGCCTCGATGATTTGGGGCGGTTCAGGAAGGCATAGTATCCGCCCCTGCTGACGCCCAGCGCCCCGCATGCCTTCTTGACGCTCGTCCCATGCTCGCCGGTCCTCACGAACTCGAACCTCACGCTTGGGCTTGCCTCAAGAAGGCCCGGATTTTTTTAGTATCGCGACCTCCTTGCGGAGCTCCTCGTTCTCCTTCTTGAGCTTCAGCATCTCGTAATCCTTGTTCGCGGCGGGGTTGCCGCTTCCGGGGAACGCGTCCTCGCCGTCTGCCTCATATTCCGCCGCCCACCTCCTGAGGGTGCAGCACGGCACGTTGAGCTGATCTGACAGCCCTTTGACCGGGATCTCTCTCGAGAACCAATCTCGCGGCGGAGAGCTTGAATTGCCTGTCGTAGCGTTTTCCTGGCATAGTTTGAACACCTTTCCAATCGAAACGCTCGATTCTCCGTGTCCATTATATTGTCCCAGTCCAGTCCTCCCGGTCCTCTTCTGGTCCAGGATTTCCACCGCAGTCCCAATCGGCTATCTTATTAATTTCTATTGATGGATACACGGAATTTGCGTTGCGCAAAGAAGGGAAGATGTAAAGGTGCTTCAACTATTTCCGGTGCTTAATTATCAATTAAAAAACAAGCGTGAGCTAACCCGACATGAATATCGTCATGAATGGCGTAAGGTGATTGAATATGATGGCGTTATGGGAGTGGTTCGGCCTGTATTAGTCGCTCAGGTCGTTGCTTTTATCGCTTCAGTGCTCTTGTTCTCAGGGAAAATTGCAATAGGCTATTTAGCAATCAATATGGCTGAACCATTCGATGCGCGAGTTCGGCAGATTTTTTCATCATTTAGGGATGACCCTGCCGGCTTTCTGTCGTTCGCGGTATTGACATTCAGTGTTTGCGTTTTCTTTTGGTTCTATCTGAAAAAGGATTTTGTTACTAAGTTTGCGTTAAGGAAAGCCATTCCAAGAGACACTTGTGCAAATCGCGCTTCTTATTCAAGACGTGCAATTATGTCGTCAAATGCGAGCACGGTTAATTTTGCTGTACAGTGTGCGATTGCCGTTTTAGCGGCAACTTTGCTAGTTTCTTCGTTGTTTCGGCTTGAATTATCGACAACCCTAATGGCTCTCGTGGTGTATGCGATTTCTGTCGTTCATATCTGGTCTTTATTTCGAATAAAGGATGACGAGAAGACAGCATGCGGATGCAAAGTAAAGTGTTGTTGCGCGATTCTTGCTACAATAGCAGTTGCCATTGTATTGATTGCTTTCGTTGAGTCATTTGGCGATTTTCTTGGTGGTCTACAACCAATACGGAATTTATGTTTGACGATAGCATATCTTGCTGAATCTTTTTGGCTTGTGATGTTTGGCATTTGGTACTTGCTGCTCTTTTATGAATGGCGAATCCCGAAACAACGAGTAAGTTGCATCAAGAAGAAACAAAAAGTCGATCTTCAGACGATCAACGATGCAGATGCAGGCAAAAAAGACACATTCCGAGATTGGTTAAAAAGGGACATAGAAATAATATGGATTGTCGCTGTTGCGCTAATTCCTGTTCTCGCAGTGATGATTATTGAGTCAGCTCAGCTCTTGTGCGTGCTAATAGGCTTACTTTATCAGTTGCTTAATCTTGTAGTTCAGCCTATATGGTAAGTTAAGGCAGATATCTTTGATAGGAAATAGCATTCTTGACGAATGTGTTCAGATGGAAAAGATTGAATCTGATATTCTGAAGAAAGTAAAATAGATTTGTTTCGGTGCCGTCAATAGTTTTGCGCACTTTTAGCTAGCCGTCAGCACGACTGCTCTTTGAGAAGCGACACGTCCAGGTAGCGGCGGGAGCCCCACTCGCTGTCGGCGACGTACTTCAGGCGGGCGGCCACAAGCATCAGGACGGACTTGCCGTCGGGAAAGGTGCCGACCACGCGGGTGCGCCGGCGTATCTCCCTGTTCAGGCGTTCGATCGCGTTGTTCGTCCGGATGCGCCGCCAATGCTCGCGGGGCATCTCGCAGTACGCCAGCGTCTCGGCATACCCGCCGCGCACCACCTTGGCGGCCTCCTTGAGCCGCATCGATTCCAGGTCGTCGGCCACGGCCTCGGCCTTGGCGGCCGAGGCCTCGCGCGACTCCATCGCGTGGATGGCCTTGAGCATGGCCGCGACCTGCGAACGCTTCGATTTGGGGACCTTGGCAAGGACGTTGCGGTAGAAATGCACGGTGCAGCGCTGGTATTTGGCGCTAGGGAAGACCTCGGCGATTGAGCCGACCATGCCGGCGGCCTTGTCGCCGGCGAACACGCGAACGCCGCGCAGCCCGCGCGACTTCAGCCACGACAGGAAGTCGCGCCAGCACCCCTACGACTCGGTGAAGCCCTCGGCGCAGCCGATCGCCCCGCGGTAGCCGTCCTCGTTCACGCCGATCGCCGCCATGACCGCCACGTTCTCGTAGGAGCCGTCCCAGCTTCGCTTCAGGTAGATGCCGTCGACGTAGACGTACGGGTATTCGCAGGCCAGGGGCCTGCATCGCCGCTCCTCGGCCGCCTTGAAAGCCTTGTCGTTGAAGTTTGAGACCGTGCCGGCGGAGATGCCCGCGCCCCACAGGATCTCGCCGACGTCCTCGATGCGCCGCGTCGACACGCCGGCCAGGTACATCTCGATGATGATCTCCTCGATGGTTTTCCTGACCCTGCTCGCGCAGTTCGTCTTTCACGGCCTGCTCGTCGAATGATACGATTGGGTTGGACATGACCTGCCTCCTAGCATGATTGAATTCGACACTCAAACCATACCGACGGCACGCGCCATGTCCTTTCTCTATTCTGGACGCGTTCAGCTTTCAAAGTGCGCAAAGAATTTTACGTTACCGCGGGTTCCAGCTGGCCCGCGACATCCGCGCGTTCGGCCACGATTGGGACATGATGGCGGTGAAGAGCATCGCGAGAAGCGTTGACGACAAGCGGCTCAAGGATGACCGGCGCGATACGGTCAGCCTTCTCGAAGCCGTCACGGCCCTCGGGAGCAAATGCAGGGCTGTTTGGGTGCCGAGCGAGGAGGGTGAGGCCGCGCGGACCTGGTCAGGGTCTATTTTGACATGATTGCGGCCACCAAGAGGCTCATGCTGCAGTTCTCCGGAATGCTGCTGAGGCACGGCTACGTCTGGAATGTATTTGGCAATAGGAAAATCGACACTTGGGGATGCGGACAAATAGTTGGGCCGAATCGGTTCGGGTACCGCGGAGCGGATATGAGCACTTTCGTACGGAAAAACGTCAGCATCCCCTATTTTCAAATGCGCTCAGCGATGTGCTCGGATTCAGCCCTGGCGAAAACACGAGCTATTAGGATGCTTCGGGTCGGGCGTATCTGTCTTCTCTCCATTGTAGCTACGTTGTATTTTTAGGGATTGCCATTTCTGGTATATGCAATCGAAAGAATGGTGCGGTCCTGTTGAGCCCTACGAAGGTGATAGCATTGTTCGTAGTGAACTCCCTCTCGTGAATGTGCTGTGGTCGTTGTTGCTTAGATATGACGACTGTCGTTCTGATTTGCGAACCTGTACACAGGGAAGGCGGTCAATTGTTTTGTCCGGCTCATATCGCCTTTGGAAACGAAGAAAATCTTGAAGATTGTTTTGGAGTCGAACTGGAGCATTTCATATGGCTAGCCAAGTTGAAAGGCTCTTTAAGCAACGGAGGTCTCAATGGCGAAGGTTAAAATCTCGATATATTTAATCAAGGACGGCGTCGGCATTGATTCGATTGTGAATATTGAGAAAGCCGATGTCATTACCCATTACTGCGATGATGGGTCGATTGTTTACACGAAGCTCTCCGATATTCATTCGCCTCAGTGGGTCAACTATTTTGAACCGCAGTTGGATTTATCCGACCTGAAATCCTCGTCTTCAAGCGCGTTGCATGTCGTCGGGGTTGAGGTTGAACCTGGCGTCGAGCGTTTGTTTGCAATCTCATTTGGCTTTGGGTACACGCTTCTCGATTATGGTGTAGTTGAGGAGCGTTTTGGGCTAAAGGTTGCTTTGAACCAGTCGGCTGAGGGTCGTCTCAGAAAATTGAAGCGTACTTCGGTATCTGGTAATTCTCGTAAAACAGATGAGCAAATGCCGGTGCCTTCTTCGGTCGATGCTTTTGGCATTGATGTCGAGCGTGACCTTGTTGACGGCGTCACCGTAAGCGGTGGGGATGATCTTTTGGCGACGGGCTCCATTACGGGTTCGGATTCTTTGGCTTTGAGTGTACCCGTCTCTATTGATAACATCTCCGACTTTTTGCGGAGTACGTTTCGCATATACCAATTAGACAACTACAAACGAGGTTTTTCGTGGGTTGACCGTATTGCTCCGGTTAGAAATCCAACGTTGATTAGCGGTTTAAATGCGAAAGCGATTGATTTGATTAACCAGCGGAACCCCGCAATCTATATGGCCGTTCCTGATGTGCTTGAGTGGGAAGCGATAAGAGGATTTAAGGCCGGTGGGTCAGCTGAGCTTGTCGATGATGTTCATATCTCATATGTCCTAAATTGCCTTGGCGGGAAGATTGATAATTTCGAGATGCTTCGAAAGCTTCGGATTTCCGTTATCGGGCAAGAGGGCGATTCGGCAATTAAGGCTTGGAGTGCTGCTCAGTGTCTTTACGGGGAGATTGACTACGATGGGCACAATTACTGTGCGAACAATGGGAAATGGTTTCAAATAGACGCGGCGTACAAAAACGAAATTGAGAACCGTTACAAATCCATCCCAATGTATCGATACGGTTTAATTGACTATCGCAAGGGAGAAAATGAGGGTCCGTATAATGCCAGGCTTGTAGAAGATGATCCCTCATCGCGTGTTCTGATGGACAAAGAGACTGTCTATTATGGCGATTGCGGGAGTCAGGTTGAACTTTGCGATGTTTTAGTAATGGATGGGGCATTTATTCATGTTAAGCACTACGGAGGCTCATCGTCTCTCAGCCACTTATTTGCGCAAGGACTTGTGTCGGCGCAGCTCATCAAGTCGGATGACGTGTTTAGGAAAAAGGCTCAGGATAGGATTGATTCAGTTAAGCCAAATTGTTTTACGCTGAACCGCGACTCGATAAAAGAAGTGGTTTACGCGATAATCACAAAGTATGGGGACGATCGTCCCCGTCTCCCATTCTTCAGTATGGTCTCGTTAGACGTTGCAAGAAGAAGACTCGAGTCTATGGGCATCAGCGTATCGTTGGCGATGATAAAGGAGCCAAAGTAAGCCAGTACGACTCGGGTTACCAATTGACGCGGCTAAACGATTGGAAAAAGACCCTGCACGCCAATTTTGGGGGTTGCAAATCCGTCAACGGCGGCGCTACCAGGCGCGACATGCGGGCCGGCCGGCTGCAGTCGGGTAAGGGGATGCGGACAAATAGTTGGATCGAATCGGTCCGGTTAGGTGGAGTGGGTATGATGAATTGGACACCAGGTTAAGAGCGAAAGGTGTTCAGGATGGCCCGAAGAAGAAAGCGATACGACAGGCAGTCCAAGGCCTCGGCGGCAAAGGCGGTCCTGTCCGGGGAGATGACGGTCAAAGACCTATCGGAGGAACTCGGCATAAAGGACTCGACGCCGAGAAGATGGGCCCGCGAACACGAGGAGATGGGAGACGACGCGTTCCCCGGAAACGGCTCTCCGAAGATCAACAAGGACTACGAGATCGTGAAGCTCAAGAAGAAGGTCGAGGAGCTCGAGCGCGAGAACGAGCTGCTAAAAAATTTCCGGGCCTTCTTGAGTCAAGACCATGCGTGAGGTTCGAGTTCCTCAAAGAGCATAGGGGCGAGATCGGCCCCATCAAGAAGGCATGCAGGCTGATGAAGGTCTCGAAATCCGGTTTCTACGAGCATCTCGGCCGGAAGAAATCCAGCGCCCAGATAGAGCGAGAGGCGCTCGAAGGGTTCGTCGTCGAGGCCTTCGAGCGGCACAAGGGCCGCTACGGCTACCGGCGCATCGACCGCGAACTGCGAAAAAGCGGCATCGCCGTGAGCGAGAAGCGCGTGCTCCATATCATGCAGAAGCTCGGGCTTGCCGGAAGGGGCGCGACCCGAAAACGCCGCATCCAGAAGAAGGTCGAGCCGGGAGACCCTCGGCTGAACCTGGCAGAGCGCGCATTTTCCGCGGGCGGGCGCAACGGGCTTTGGGCGGGCGGCATCGCCTGCATGCCCGCAAGCGAAGGGCGGCTCTGTCTCGCAGCCGCGATAGACGCCTTCTCCCGCAAGGCCGTGGGCCGGTCGATGTCCGGGCGCATCGCCGAGAAGGTCGCGATCGACGCGATAGGGCAGGCGGTCGGCAGGGAGAGTCCGCCAGACGGCGGCGGCCTCGTCTTCCGTGACGACCAAGGCGCGCAGCACGCCTCGCGCTCCTTCCAGAGATGCCTGGACTCGCATGGCATGGTCCGGTCGGCATCAAGGCCCGGCACGCCGCTGGGCAACGCGGTGGCCGAGTCGTTCTTCAAGACGCTGAAAAGGGAATTGGCGGAAGAGAGGAGCCATGGGACGAGGGACGAGGGACGAGGCCAAGCAGGACGTCTTCAAGCACATAGAGCTCTGTTGCAATAGGGTGCGCATGCATTCCACCTTGGGCTACATGTCTCCAGTGGAATACGAGCGGCAATACGCTTGAGGATCCTTAAAAGAAAGTCCAGTTTATCCTTCCCACTCCAGTGCGGTCTGGGGAGCCCGCCCCGTTCGGCGTTACGCGGGTGCGTGTATGCTTTGCTGCAGGCAACCTGCGGGATAGTGCGGGCCCGGTCTCATTGCGCTCGGGGATCTCCCGCTTTCGCTCTACGCATCTGCCTTGCTGCTCTAATGGCTATTGGGAATCCTCCGATGCGCCTTCGCACGCTCGCATGACCTCGATACCATGCGAGCGTGCGAACTCGACGAGCTCGGCGTTGCGGGCGTTTATGGTGCCGAAGGCGGCGGGGCACACGATAAGGCGCGCGCAGTGGACGAGGAGCTCTTTGGCGCGGGCTATGGTTTTATCCCCGATCGGCTCGAAGGCGCGCTCGGCCACGCATTCCGCCGCCAGGTCGCGCGCGAGCTCGCAGTCGATGTCCCCTTCGTGCAGAACGCCCGCGTAGAACGCCTTGCCCTGCCGGATGAGCTGGCGAAACACAGCCGACCCCGTACCTGCGCCGGCGATGACGAACGTGTGCGCATCGCCGTGCGGGCGCCCAATTTCCACGCTGCCGAAGCGCTCGTTGAAGGTGCCATGTTGAAGGCCGTAGAGCTCGCCAATCGTCTCGCGCGTGAATATGTCCTCGGGTGCGCCGGCGCGGAAGACCCGGCCGTCCTTCACGCAAATCACCTTGTCGGCGCTTTTCTGCGCGAGCTCGAGTTCGTGAATGGACATGATGACAGCCACATTCCGCGATTTCGCAAGGTGGCGAAGTATTCGCAGCAGGTCGATCTGGTAGCGGATATCGAGATACGACGTGGGCTCGTCGAGCACGAGCACACGCGGATCCTGCGCGATGGCGCGTGCGAGCATGACGCGCTGGCGTTGCCCGTCGCTTATCTGCATGAAGTCGTGCTCGGCAAGCTCTTCCACATGCGCGGTTTTCATGGCCTCGTCGACCCGACTATGGTCGTCGGGCGAGAGTGTGCCCATTCGCCCGGTGTAGGGATGCCTTCCCGCCTCTACGATATCGCGGCAGGTGAGGAGCTCGGTCTGGGGGCGATCTGTCAGCATAACGGCAAGGTTCCTTGCGAACTCCGCCGTCTTCCATCGGGAAATCTCCCGCCCGTCGAGCTCGATCGCGCCGGCAAGCGGTGCCAGATGGCGTGTGATGGTTTTCAAGATGGTCGACTTGCCCGAGCCGTTCGGCCCGATGAGCGCCACGACGTCGCCCGCGCGAACCTCCAGATCGACGCCTTCGACTACGACCTTCTTGTCGTAGCCCGCCGACAGGTCGCTTATGCGGAAAAGCGGCGCTCCGTCAGCCTGCGTTTCGATCGGGGTTTCGAGGTTCGACTCCGCTCGGAGGGGGCGTTCCATGCGCAGTCCCGCACGAGCCGAAAGTGCCTTCTGGCGCTTTCGTGCGAGCTCAGGACCGTCTAAGCATGGAATGTCCCCTCCGAGTGTTTTGGGCCGCGGCACGAATTCCCCCATCTACCTCACCCGCTTCTTCAACATGAGCGCGATAACCATCGGCGCGCCGAAGATGGCGGTGACGGCGCTGATGGAAAGCTCGACGGGAGAGAACAGCGTGCGCGCGATCAAATCGCAGCCCGCGCAGAAGATGGCGCCTCCCAAGAAGCACGCAGGAATCACGCGGATGGGCTTCGACGACTTCAGCGCCGACTTCACGAGATGCGGAACCGCGATGCCTACGAACGACACCGGGCCAGCGAACGCGGTCACGCAGGCGGAGAGCATGCTCGCTAGAAGGACGAGCACCACGCGGAAGCTTGCGACGTTCACGCCGACGCTTTTCGCGTAGGCTTCTCCCAGCTGGAAGGCGGAAAGGGGCTTCGATATCGCGAATACGCATGCGCTCACGGTGATCACCACGAACGCGATGACCGCGACGTCGTCCCAGCTCGAACCCGAGAAGCTACCCAAAGACCAGTTGTGCAGGTTCACGATGGACTGGTCGTCGGCGAAGGCGATGAGGAAGTTCGTCGCCGCCGAGCAGATGTATCCCACCATGACACCCGCAACGATGAGCATGGCCATGGAACTTATGCGCCGTGCGATGAGGAGCACGAAGCCGATGGTGATAAGCGAGCCCAGAAACGCTGCGGCCACCATGGCCGGCGAGGACATGGCCTGGTTCGCGCCCAGAAGTACGATCATCGTAAGCGCGACGACGAACTTTGCGCCCGAGGAGACGCCCAAGATGAACGGGTCGGCGATGGGGTTGTTGAAAAACGTCTGCAGCAGGAACCCGGAGAGCGAAAGTGCCCCGCCGAGAAGCACGGCTGAAAGCACGCGCGGCAGGCGAATCTCCCAGATGACCTGGCTTTCCATGGAATTGGCCGCGCCGCCCGAAAGGATGCCGGGGATGTGGTCTGCGGGCACGAGCACGCTCCCGATGCACAGGTTGGCCCCGACGAGCACGATGAGGGCAACAGCGAGCAGCGCCGTCACGACGCGACACCGCGCGGCGCGCCCCGATTCGTCGTATGCCATGGAAAGCCGGCTTCTCATGGCGCTAACCGAGCTTCCTCAGATAATGGAAGTCGCTCGCGTCATCGCCGGTGAACGCCCCGTGCAGCTCGTCGATAATGTCGGCGGTAGAAGTCATCTGCTGGTACATGTCGGCGCTTGTGACCCAGACGTTGCCGTTCTTCACGGCTTTGAACTGCGACAATAGCGCGTTTTTGCCTACGAAGTCGTTCAAGGCGGCAACCGATTCGTCGATGGTGCCGTTGTAGACGATGATGTCGGCATCCTTCGCCGTCGCGTAGAAGCGCTCCATTTCGAGCGTTACTGACGAACCTGACGTCGACGCCGTCTGCGCGTCATCGAGCGCGTAGCTGCCGCCTGCAAGCTCGATCATCTGCGCCACGTAGTCGCCCGCCCGCCGCGTGACGGCGGCTCCGTTCGAGTTAATGTAGAAATACGCCACGGTTTTACCTGACGACGCGAGCCCCGACGTTTGCTCGACGCGGGCCTTCTGCTCGTTGAACAGGTGTGCGGCCTCGTCTTCCTTGTCGAACAGGACGCCGAAAAGCTTAATCCACTCGACGCGCCCGAGTGCTTCGGGCTCGCTCGACGACTGTTCGGTGAGCACGACGAGCCCGAGCTTCTGCAGCTTTTCCTTCACATCGGGCGTGTGGTTGATCATGGCGTTCTCGATGGCGAGCGTGCAGCCCGAGGCCGATATTCGCTCGTAGTCGGGCGCGCTGTACTTGCCGCCGTAGGCGATCGCCCCACTTTCGAGCGCGCTTTTGAAGCCCGCGACCGAGCAATCGTCGGCCTTCGTGCCCGACATGAAGATATTGTCGTTCGCATCGAGCGCGTCGACCAGGCACATCGTCGCCGACGACACGAGGTACACCTTGTCGGCGGGGCGCCTTATGACCGCGATGTCGGAGCTCAACCCATCAGGTACCTTCGCATCTTGCGGCACCACGAGGAAGCGCTCCCCGTTCGAAACGCAGATAAGCCGCAGGCCGCCTTCGAGCTCGTCGACAGTGAAGTGCTCGGCGTATTCAAGCTGAAGCGCCCCCGTCGGCTCCCAGCCGCAGCCCAAATCGGCGTTGTGGAAGTCGGCCGCGGCGCTTGAAGCCGTTCCCGCAGGGGAGCCGCCGCTTGCATCGTCGCCCGATTTCTCCTTCATGGTGGATGAGTCGAAGTAGAGCGTGTAGTCGATGGTGTGCGGCGTCGACATGGCGACGGTCTCGGCCGACACGGCGATGTCCTCGTCGAGCGTGACGGGTATCTCGAACGTGGAGTTGCCGCCATCGTTTACGGGCGCGTAGTCCACGCCGTCGACGGTCATCTTGTCGTAGTTCGAGCTCGACCAGGTGATGGTTGCGGTGTAGGTGTTGCCATCCTTCACGATCGTGGTGGGCGAGGCGATGCTTGCGCGCCCCGACCCGCCGGAAAGCGAGACGCTCACAGTGTATTCCTGAGAGCCCGCCGTGCCACCGGTCGCGTTCGGGCTCGCGCTGCACCCCGCGAAGGGAAGCGCGAGCAGGGCGACGAGAACGCAGGCGATCGCGCGTGCCGCGATGCTGCGGCGCTTCCTGCTTTCCCCCTTGGGAAGAATCGACCGCATGGCGTTACTTCAGCGCGTCGGCGCGCAGATCGACGCCGGCGGATTCGAACACGAGCGTGCGGTCGTACCACTGCTCCTTTTTAATGCTCCACGCGGCGCAGGCGGTGTCCTTGTCGAGCGCTTCAACGGGCACGTCGTAGGTGTACTTGCCTTCCGCGTTTTCCACATAGGGGATGAAGTCGGCCTCGCTCGCGGCGGCAGCCTCGTCGCCCGTGCCCATGAAGAGCTTGCCGTAGCCCGTGCCGGAAAGCGTCATCACGCAGTGCATGGAGCCGTTTTCCACGATGAGCTGGGCGTCCACGATCTTGAACATGTTCGAGCTGGAATCTACGGTGATCGGATAGGTGCCGTCGGCCACCTTGTCGGCGGTGATGGGGGCAGCGCTTGCGCCCTCGGGCGCATCGGCCGCCTGTTCGGTCTTTTCCTGGGAATCGGCATCGCTTGCCTTTGCGCTGTCGCTTGAATTTCCGGCGCAGCCGGCGAGCGAGAACGCGCAAAGCGCCGCCGACAGGGCGAAGGCGAGGGTTTTCTTCAACATGGAGGGGTTCCTTTCAATCGGTTCGACCGCCCGCGCCGTGCGGTGGGCGGGCGGGAAGCGAATGCAACGGGCATGCGCCGTCGGTCGGGGAAGGCGCATGCCCGTTGCACGGGGACGCGACCGGCGCCCCCGTGCGCGGCGAGTTTACAGCTTGGCGATGGCGTCGTCCACGTGCGAGACGTAGATGTCGTCGACCGCGACGTTCTGTCCCAGACCCTGGAGCAGGCACGTCACTTCGAAGCCGGCGGCCACGAACTTCGCAGCCCAGCTGTCGGGGTCGGTCTCGTCTGCCATGTCGTTGTTCGCGTGGTCGCCCGCGACCACCATGAACGGCGCGAGCACGGCCTTCTTGTAGCCTGCGGCGCTCGCGGCGGCGATAACATCCTCGCAGGTCGGTTCAGCCTCGACGGTGCCGACGAAGAACTGCGTCAAGCCCTCGTTCTTGAACGCTTCCTGCATCTTGGCATAGTCGGCGTTGGAATCGGCTTCGGTGCCGTGGCCCATGAGGCACAGCGCCGTCTTGCCGTCGTCGAAGGACGCCATGTTCTCCTTAATGGCTGCGGCCACCTTCTTGTAGTCGTCGTCGGAGGTGAGCAGCGGGTCGCCGAGCGAGATCTTGTCGAACTTGTCGGCGTACTTGTCGAGCTCGTCTTTCACGTCGGTGTATTCCAGGCCGGCCATGAGATGCGTCGGCTGCACGACGATTTCCTTCACGCCGTCTTCCACGCAGCGGTCGAGCGCCTCGGTCATGTTGTCGATCGTGATGCCGTCGCGCTCCTTCAGCTTGTCGATGATGATCTGCGCGGTGAAGGCGCGGCGGATGTCGTAGTCCTGCCAGTACTTCTCGCGGATAGCGTCTTCGATGGCGCCGATGGTGATGTGGCGCGAGTCGTTGTAGCTCGTGCCGAAGCTCGTGACGAGGATGACCGGCTTCACGGCCTTCTCCTTTTCGCTCGATTTCTCGGAACTCGCGGAGGTGCTGGAGCAGCCCGCGAGCGCGACTCCGGCGAGCGCGACGGCTCCGGTTGCTGCGGCGCCCATGAAGCCGCGGCGTGACATCTGGTTGGACATGGTTTTCCCTTTCCTCGGTTTGCCGGTCCCCCGGCGACAGTTGCTTATCGGCACAAGCGAAAGAAAAGCGCGCTCGTCCGCAAAGGGATAGCGCGCCTGTTTCTTGCCGGCTGCGGCCGGCTCATTCGAAAGGGAAGCGCACTCCTCGGGGTTCACAAGGAGCTAACGCCACGGCGATGCCGTGAGGAAAAGGCGAAGCAGTCTGGCTTGGGGCGCGAGGCGGTTCGCCCGCGCGTCCTACACAGTAATGTCCCTTGCCCAGGATTCCCACCTGGTTCCCTCCGCAAGCCAGCGCGGGCTGTGCGGGCGCCGCGCCGGTCGTTTCCTTTTATTCGATTGTCATATGCTCGTTGCCGAAACTGTTACTATGATAGTGGGCGCTTGTGGGCGTGTCAAAGCCAGGGCGGGCGGCATTGCGCCTCCTGCCTGCGTATTTGCGCCGATTGCCGCTGCGGGCGCCGTGTTTTGCCCGCTGCGCGAAGGGCGGCGTAAACGGTTGCGATGAGAAACGGGAAGGGAAGGCTCGGATGATTCATATCGTTGGCGCAGGTTCGGGCGCCGCCGACCTTATCACGCTGCGCGGGGCGCGTCTTCTGCGCGCGGCCGATGTGGTCGTTTGGGCGGGGAGCCTTGTGAACCCCGAGCTGCTCGCCGAGTGCAAGGAATCCTGCGTCGTCTACGACAGCGCGCACATGACCTTGGAGGAAGTGCTCGACGTGATGTGCGCGGCGGATGCGCGGGGCGAGGAAGTGGTGCGCCTGCACACGGGCGACCCGTGCCTGTACGGCGCCATCCAGGAGCAGATGGACGCGCTCGACGCGCGCGGCGTGGACTACGAGGTGGTGCCCGGCGTGTCGAGCTTTTGCGGTGCCGCGGCGGCGCTTCGCCAGGAATACACGCTGCCGGGAATCAGCCAGTCGGTCGTGATCACGCGGCTTTCCGGGCGCACCCCCATGCCCGCGGGCGAGGGCATGCGCACCATGGCGGAAAGCGGCTCGACTATGGTCATCTTCCTGAGCTCGGGTATGCTCGCCGAGCTTTCCGCCGAGCTTTTGGCCGCGGGCCGCAGCTCCGACGAGCCGGCGGCGCTCGTGTACAAGGCGACCTGGCCTGAGGAGCGCGTGGTGCGCTGCACAGTGGGCACGCTCGCCGATGCGGGCGCGCGAGAGGGCATCGACCGCACGGCGCTCGTGGTGGTGGGCCGCGTGCTCGGAGCTCGCGGCGGGCTTGCGCACGACGGCGCGCAAGCGGAGTCGTACGAGCGCAGCAAGCTTTACGACCCTTCGTTTGCCACGGGGTATCGGAAGGCGAGCAGCTAGCGTGGCCTTCGAGCACTACATATATACCGGGACGACCCGCCTGCGCTGCGGCTACACCACGGGGAGCTGCGCCGCGCTCGCGGCGAAGGCGGCCTGCGAGATGCTCTTGTCGCGAAAGCCCGTCGGCCGCGTGTCGATCGTCACCCCCGGCGGGCTGCCCGTCGAGGCGGACGTGGTCGACGCATGCATCGGCGAGGGGTGCGCCCAGTGCGCCGTGCGAAAGGACGCAGGCGACGATGCCGATGTGACCGACGGCGTGCTCGTGTACGCGCGCGTGGAACATGCGGGGTCGGGCACGGGCGCTGCGGGCGGCAAGGGCGTGCCCGCGCGCGAATCGGAGGTTTCCGTCGATGGCGGCGTGGGCGTGGGGCGCGTGACGTTGCCCGGGCTCGAGCAGCCGGTGGGGGCGGCCGCCATCAACGCGACGCCGCGCGCGATGATCGCTTCGGCGGTGCGCGAGGTGTGCGCCGCGCACGGCTTTTCTGGAAATATCGCTGTGACGATTTCGGTACCCGAGGGTGTTGCCCTTGCCGAAAAGACCTTCAACCCGCACCTGGGGATAGAGGACGGCATCTCCATTCTGGGCACGACGGGCATCGTCGAGCCGCGCAGCCTCGCTGCCTTGCGCGACAGCATCGAGCTCGAGATCCGGCAGCATGCGGCTATGGGGCGGCGCGGAGTCGTGCTCACGCCCGGCAACTACGGCGAGCAGTTCATCTCGGGGCATTTCCACCTAAACGGTGCGCCGGTGGTCGTCATCTCCAACTTCGTGGGCGATGCGATCGATTGCTGCGTTCGCGAGGGATTTACCAATGTCCTTCTTGTGGGACACATCGGCAAGCTGGTGAAGATCGCGGGCGGCATCATGGACACCCATTCGCGTACCGCCGACTGCCGCGCGGAGATTCTGGCCGCCCACGCGGCCTTGGCCGGCGCGGGCGCGAAGACCGTGCGCGAGATCATGTCGTCGGTCACGACCACGGCGGCGCTCGAGGTAATCGAGGCCGCCGGCGTGGGGGACGCTGCGCGCGCCTCGCTCGCTGCGGCAATCGAGGACAGGTTGCGCCGCCGCGCGGCGGGCGCATGCGACATCGCCGCGGTCGTGTTCGACGCCGAGCGCCGCGAGCTTTTCCGCACGTCGGGCGCCGATGCGGTTATCGGGGAATTGGGGGCGACGTATGAGTAAAGGCGTGCTGTACGGGGTGGGCACGGGGCCTGGCGACCCCGAGCTGCTCACGATCAAGGCCGTCCGCACAATCGAATCGTGTCCGGTCATCGCCGCACCGCAGACGGCGGACGGGGGCATGGTCGCGCTCGATATCGTGCGCGGCGCCGTCGACCTTACAGGCAAGACGGTGATCCCCGTGCGATTCTCGATGACGCGCGACGCCGAGCGCCGCGCGGCCGAGCATGCCTCGCTTGTTCGCGAGCTTGTCGCGCACCTGGATGCGGTCCGCGACGTCGCGCTGCTGAACCTGGGGGACCCGAGCATCTACGCCACCTTCCAGCGCATAGCGCCCGACGTGCGCGCCCGCGGGTTCGAGGCGCGCGCCATTCCCGGCGTGCCGAGCTTCTGCGCGGTCGCCGCGGCGCTCGAGCGCGACCTCACGCCCGAGATGTCGTCGCCTCTGCACATCGTGCCCGGCGGCTACGACGACGTGCGCCGCGCAATCGGCTGGCCGGGGACGAAGGTGGTCATGAAGGCGCGCCGCTCGCTTGCGGACACGAAGCGCATCCTTCGCGAGGAGGGCGCCTTCGACGGTGCCGAGCTCGTAGAGGACTGTGGGCTTCCGAGCGAGCGCGTGTACCGCTCGCTCGACGATGTGCCCGATCGGGGCAGCTACTTCTCGACGATGGTGGTGCGCTAGATGAGGGTTTCCTGCATAGCGTTCACTGAGAGGGGGTATGCGTTGGCGGAGCGCACCGCACGCGCGCTTTCCGATTGCGCGCAGACAGGTGAAGATGACCCTGGCTGGGACGTTTCCGTTTCGCGCGGGTTCGGCGAGGGGAAGGCCGACCTGCGCGCATGGACGGCGCTCGCGTGGGAAGCGTCGGACGCGCTTCTGTTCGTGGGCGCGGCGGGCATCGCCGTGCGGGCGATCGCGCCGCATGTCGCCTCGAAGGCAAACGATCCCGCGGTTGTGGCGATCGACGAGGCGGGGCGCTTTGCCGTCCCGCTTTTGTCGGGGCATTTGGGCGGTGCGAACGAGCTTGCGCAAACTGTGGCACGCGCGGCAGGGGCCATTCCCGTCATCACCACGGCGACCGACGTCCGCGGCGTGTGGGCGGTGGATACGTGGGCGCGCTGTGCGGGGCTCGCCGTTTCGAATCCCGAGGCCATCAAGCGAGTGTCGGCGCGGCTGCTTTCGGGCGGGCGCGTGGCGCTCTATTCCGACATGCCGATTTCGGGACAGCCGCCTGAGGGGGTTGACATTGCGTCCGACCGCGCTCGGGCCGATATCGTCGTGTCGCCGTTCGCTGGCGCGAATGCAGGTGCGTCCGTTCGCGCGGCGGAGACAACGGGCGAGGTCGTGCCCGCCGGTGAGACGGGGAAGCCGGCGGGCGTGCGGGCGCAGGCGCCTGCGCCCGAGCCGCTTCGCCTTGTCGTGCCCTGCATCGTTGCGGGCATAGGGTGCCGTCGCGGTGCGTGCGCCGAAGCGATCGAGGAGGCGTTTCTTCTCGCGTGCGGGCAGGCGGGTATCTCGCCTTCGGCCGTGCGCGAGGCGGCGACGATCGACGCGAAGGCGCACGAGGAGGGTCTGCTCGCCTTCTGCCGCGCGCGCAATATCCCGCTTGCGACGTATTCCGCAGAGGAGTTGTCGCAGGTCGAAGGCAGCGTTTCACCATCTGATTTCGTGCGCGCGACGGTGGGGGTCGACAACGTGTGCGAGCGCGCGGCGCTCGCGGACGGGGGCAAACTTATCTTCCCGAAGCTCGCTCACGGCGGCGTGACCGTCGCGTTTTCCAAGGTAACTATCGAACTTTCGTTTAAGGAGCGGTGATGGGAAAGCTCTTCGTGGTGGGGATCGGCCCGGGCGGCCCCGACGGCATGACGATTGCGGCCCGCCGCGCGCTCGAGGCGGCCGACATCGTTGTGGGGTACACGAAATACGTGGAGCTCGCGCTCGCCGCCGTGCCCGACGCGGCGCATCTCGCGACGCCGATGATGCACGAGGTCGAACGGTGCCGCCTGGCGCTTTCGCGCGCGCAGAGCGGAGAAGCCGTGGCGCTCGTGTGCAGCGGTGACGCGGGCGTGTACGGCATGGCGAGCCCCGTGTTGGAGCTTGCGGAGGACTACCCCGATGTAGACGTGGAAGTTATCGCCGGAGCCACCGCGGCTCAGAGCGGGTCGGCGGTGCTCGGCGCCCCGCTTGCCCACGACTTCGCGGTCGTGTCGCTCTCCGACCTGCTCACGCCGTGGGAGGTCATCGAGCGCAGGCTCGCCGCCGTGGCGAGTGCCGACTTCTGCATCTGTTTGTACAACCCGCGCAGCAGAAAGCGCGCCGACAGGCTCTCGCGCGCGGCGAAGATCATGCTCGAATGGAAGGCCCCCGACACGCTCTGCGGCTGGGTGCGCAACATCGGGCGCGAGGGGCAGCAGTCGGGCATGTGCAGGCTCTCCGAGCTGGGGGAGTTCGATGCCGACATGTTCACCACCGTGTTCGTCGGCAACGCGGACACGAAGCGCGTAGGCGGCCGTATGGTCACGCCGCGCGGGTATCGGGAGATTCCATGCGAAAGGTAACGATCATCGGGGCGGGGCCCGGAAACCCCGACTTGCTCTCGCGCGCGGCGCTCGACGCGATCGACATCGCCGACGTGGTCATCGGCGCTCATCGCGCGCTTGCCGGCATCGACGTGCCGCCCGACGTGGTGAGATGCGAGCTCGTGAAGACGGCGGACATCGTCGCCGCGCTCACCGATGCGGCGTCGTGGCAGCGCGCCGTGGTCGTGATGACGGGCGATGTGGGGCTGTTCAGCGGCGCGCGCCGCCTGGTGGAGGCGCTCTCCGGCGACGCGCAGGTGGACGTGCGCGTCGTTCCCGGCATAAGCTCAGCGTCGTATCTCGCCGCGCGCCTCGCGCGTCCATGGCAGGATTGGCGCTTCGCGAGCGCTCACGGCGTGGCGTGCGACATCGTGGCCGAGGCCGAGCGCGCAGGCGAGCTCTTCCTCGCCACGTCGGGCGGGGAAGACCCCTCGCGGCTTTCGGGCGAGCTTGTGCAGGCGGGCTTCGGGGATGCGCGCGTGACGGTGGCCGAGCTCCTGTCGTACCCCGACGAGCGCATCACCTGCGCGACCGCAAGTGAAATCGCAGGTCAGACGTTCGACGACTTGAACGTGATGCTTATCGAGCTCGCAGGCGGCGCCGGGTCGCCCGCGGGCTCTAGCGCAGCCTCCGAGGCGCCGGCCGGCGCGTCTGCGCCCGCGGCGGCTTCTTCCGCGGCGGACTCTGCGGGCGCATCCCGCGCCGCGAGCTCCCGCTGGCCGTACGCTTCCTCGGGCATTCCCGACGAGCTCTTCATCCGCGGCGACGTTCCCATGACCAAGCAGGAGGTGCGCGCCGTCGCGCTCGCGAAGCTGCGCCTTACCGCGACCGACACTGTGTGGGACGTCGGCGCCGGCACGGGGAGCGTGTCGATCGAGGCGGCGCTCGTCGCGCGAGCGGGGTCGGTATGGGCGGTCGAGCGCAACGCGGCCGGCGTGCGGCTCATCCGAGAGAACGCGGATGCATTCGGGTGCGGCAACGTGCATGCGGTCCCCGGTGTCGCCCCCGAAGCGCTCGCGAAACTGCCCGTCCCCGACGCCGTGTTCGTCGGCGGGAGCGCGGGCGAGCTTCCCTCCATCGTGGAGGCGGCGCTCGAGAAGAACCCGCAGGTTCGCCTGTGCGTGCCATGCGTCACCGTTGAGACGCTCGCCGAGGCGTGCGCGCTCCTCTCGGGTTCGCGCTTTAAGGGGTTCGAGGCGTGCCAGGTGTCGGCCGCCCGCGCCGAGGCTGTAGGCTCGCACCATCTTATGAAGGCGCAAAACCCCGTGTTCCTCGTCAGCGCGCGTGGTGCGGGCGCGGATGCCAAGGAGCTTGCCGAAGTCGGGGCGCTTGCTGAGCCGCCTGTCGGGGAGGACCCCTCTGCCGAGGAGAGCCCATCCGTTGAGGTGGTCTCGCTTGCCAACTGCAACGCCGCAGGTGGGGAAGGCGGTGCCCGGTGAGCACGTCCATCCCGCACTTCATGGTCGCTGCGCCCTCGAGCGGGAGCGGCAAGACGGTCGTAACGTGCGCGCTTCTGCGCGCGCTCGCGCGCCGCGGCCTTGCATGCGCGGCCTTCAAATGCGGCCCCGACTACATTGACCCGCTCTTTCATCGCCGCGTCGTGGGCGCGCGCTCGGGCAACTTAGACGGCTTCTTCACCGACGCCCCGACGCTGCGCGCCCTGCTCGCACGCGGCGCCGCGGGCGCGGATGTCGCGGTGCTCGAGGGGGTCATGGGCTTCTACGACGGCATGGCGCCCGGCGTGGCCGACGCGAGCAGCTACCAGGTTGCGCGCGACACGGAAACGCCGGTCGTTTTAGTGGTGAACGGGCGCGGGGCGTCTTTATCGCTCGCCGCCGTGATCCGCGGCATCGCCGAGTTCCTGCCTTGTGCGAACGTGCGCGGCGTCGTGCTGAACAAGACGAGCGCCGCTGCCTGCGCCTACGCGGCGCCTGCGATCGAGAAGCACACGGGCGTCGCGGTTTTGGGGAATATCCCCGCCGACGAGGCGTTCTCGCTCGAAAGCCGGCATCTGGGGCTTGTGACCGCCGACGAGGTCGAGCAGCTCTCCGCGCGCATCGACAAGATGGCCGAGCTGGTGGAAAAGAGCGTCGACGTCGACCGCTTGCTCGAAATAGCGGCGACGGCACCCGATATCCGCGAGGAACCTTACCGGTTGGAGCCGATCGCGGGAGCGCGGCCCATCGTCGCCGTCGCACGTGACGAGGCGTTCTCGTTCTACTACGAGGAGAACCTGCGCGCGCTCGAGGACCTGGGTTGCGAGCTGGCCTTTTTCAGCCCCCTGTGTGATAGCGAGTTGCCCCGGGGGACAAGCGCCCTCTATCTGGGGGGCGGCTACCCGGAGCTCCATGCGCGGCAGCTCTCCGAGAACGCGCCGATGCGCGAGGCGGTGCGGTGCGCGGTGGAATCCGGCATGCCCACGGTCGCCGAATGCGGTGGGTTTCTGTACCTGCAGCGCGAAATCGCCGATAGCGAGGGGCGGCGCTGGCCTGTTGCGGGCGCCCTTGAGGGCGCAAGCGAGAACGGGGGAAGGCTGTCCCATTTCGGATACGTGGAGCTCATTTCCCAACGCGACGGGCTCTACGGGCCGCGCGGCACACGCATCCGCGCGCACGAGTTCCACTACTGGCAGTCCACCTGCCCGGGCGGCGACTTCTGGGCGCAGAAGCCCCGGCGCGACAAGGGCTGGCCGTGCATGACGACCACCCCGTCCCTGGTGGCGGGCTTCCCGCATGTGTACTATCCTGCGAACCCCGACGTTGCGCGCGCGTTCGCGTCTGCCGCAGCGTCGTTCGCAGAGAGGAGACGGCATGGCTGAAGCAACCGAAACCGCGCTTGCCTGCATCCGCGAGGAAGTCGAGCGCGCGTTCTCGTCGGCGCCGGGCGCCGTGCTCGAAGCCGCGCTCTCCCGGATCGCGCCCGCAGACGAGTGCGCCCGCGCCGCCGCGTACGCCGCGTGGGACTCCATCGCGCACCCCTTGGGGGGATTGGGCGACTTTGAAGACGCCGTCGCGTGTATCGCCGCAGCTCAGGGGAGCGCCGAGGTGGCCGAGTTTCCCCGTGCGCTCGCGGTATTCTTCTCCGACAACGGGGTCGTTGCCGAAGGCGTGTCGCAAAGCGGGCAAGACGTGACGCGAGCCGTTGCGCGCAACATGTGCGAGGGGGCCACGAGCGCCTGCCGCATGGCGGCGTTCGCGGGTGCCGAGGTCGTGCCCGTCGACGTGGGTATGGCCCGGGGCATAGAAGACGCGCGCATGGTGCGCGCGAACGTGCGGCGGGGGAGCGGCAACATCGCGCACGGCCCCGCTATGTCTCGCGATGGGGCCGTGCGCGCGATCGAGGTCGGAATCGCCGTCGCGTGCGGGCTTGCCCGCGCCGGCGTGCGCCTTCTCGCCGCGGGCGAGATGGGCATCGGCAACACGACCACCTCGGCGGCGGTGGCCGCAGTGCTCCTCCGGGCGGACGCGCGGAGCCTCGTCGGGCGCGGCGCGGGGCTCTCGGACGCCTCGCTCGCGCGCAAGCGCGACGTGGTCGAGCGCGCTATCGACGCGAACTCGCCCGATCCCGCCAACCCGATCGACGTGCTCTCGAAGGTGGGCGGCTTCGACATCGCGGCGATGTGCGGCTTCTACCTGGGGGCCGCGGCCTCGAAGGCGCCGGCGCTCCTCGACGGGGTCATATCCTGCACGGCGGCCCTGTGCGCGGCGCGCCTGTGCCCCAACGCCTTGGGCTACCTCGTGGGCACCCACGCATCAAGCGAACCCGCAAGCCAGGAGCTCCTTCGCGAGCTCGGCATAAAGGCACCCCTCGACGCAGGCATGCACTTGGGCGAGGGCGCGGGCGCCATGGCGTATCTGCCCCTTCTGGATTCGGCGCTGCGCGTGTACCGGGATGGGAAGACGTTCACGGCGACTGGCATGGCTGCTTACGAGCATTTCGAGGCCGGGAAATGACGGTGACGCTCGTCATCGGCGCCGCCGCGAGCGGCAAGAGCGCCTACGCCGAGTCCCTGTGCCTCGGGCACGCCGGCCCCCGCGTGTACCTGGCAACGATGGAGCCCTTCGGGGAAGAGGGCGCCCGCCGCATCGCGCGCCATCGGGCGCTGCGCGAGGGCAAGGGGTTTTCCACCCTCGAGCGCACGCGTGACGTGGGCGCCGCAGTGCCCGGGCTTCCGCGCGGCTGCACGCTTCTTTTGGAGGACGTGGGCAACCTGGTTGCGAACGAGCTCTTCGCGGAAGGCGGCTTGTCCCCACGTGACCCCGACGCTGCGGCGCGCGAGGTGCTCGGAGGCATCGAACGGCTCGCTCAGGCCGCTGCGGATACGGTGGTGGTCACCGTCGACGTGTTCGCCGATGGGATGCGCTACGATGAGGGGACCGAGGCATGGAGGCGCGCGCTCGCGCGCGTGAACGCGGGCGTGGCGGCGCTGGCCGACCGCGCAGTCGAAGTGGTATGCGGGATTCCCGTGTGGATGAAAGGCGAAGGACCTACAAGGTGAAGATAGCGGAGTCGATCGGCGCGGCGTTCGGAACGTTCTCGCGCATCCCCGTCCCGAAATCGGTCTGGACCGATTTCGGGTCAACCCATGCGCTTGCCGCGTTTCCCCTGGTGGGCCTTGCGGAAGGCTTCCTCATGACGGCGTGGGGGCACGTGGCGAACCTGCTCGCCGCGCCCGCGACCATCGTCGCGGCCGTGCTCGTGGCGCTGCCTGTGGCGGTGACGGGAGGCATCCACCTAGACGGGCTCTGCGACACCTCCGACGCGCTTGCAAGTTGGGCCCCGCGCGAGCGAAAGCTCGAGATCATGCACGACCCGCGGGCGGGCGCCTTCGGGGTCATCGGTGTTGTCGTGTACCTTATTCTGCAGTTTTCCCTGTTCACCGCGCTGCCGCTTACGGCGGGGGCGTTCCTCGCGCTTCTGTGCTCGCTCGTGTTCTCCCGCGCGCTTTCGGGGCTCGCCGTTGAATGCTGGCCTGCCGCGCGGGCGGACGGCATGGCCGCGGGGCTCTCGCCTGCGAAGAAGCGCGCGGCGATCGTCGTGCCGCTTTGCGCTTTCGCTGCGGCTTCGGCTGCAGGGATGGTCGCGTGCGTTCAGGCCGTCGGCGCCCTTATGGCGGTGGCGGGGCTTTTGGCGCTCGCGTGGTACCGCCATGTTGCCCTGTCCCGCTTCGGCGGGGTGACGGGGGATTTGGCCGGATGGTTTCTGCAATGGGCCGAGCTCGCGATGCTCGCCGTGCTGGTGGCGGGGGGCATGCTCCTATGATGCTCGTGGTAGGTGGCGCGCATTCGGGGAAGAGGACCTTCGTGCGCGAAAAGCTCGGGTTCGCGGCGGACGATTTCGTCGACGCGGCGCAGCTTGCGGAGGGCGGCGTGCCCGCGGCTTTTGCCGGCCGCGTCGCGTACCGTGCTGAGGAACTCGTACGCGCGCTTGATGCTGACCGGGCGCTCGAGCGGCTGATCGGCTTCGACGCAGTGATTCTGCCCTTGGTCGGCTCGGGGGTCGTCCCCATGCGTGCGGAAGACGCCCAATGGCGCGAGCGCGCGGGGCGCCTGGGATGCGCGCTCGCTGCGCGCGCCGACGTCGTCGTGCGCATGACGTGCGGGATTCCCCAGGTCATCAAAGGAAACCTTGCCGATGCGCCTCGAGGGACGCAGGGCGCGGGCGCGCCTTTGGAAGTCGTCTTCGTGCGCCATGGTGCCACAGCGGGCACGGAAGACCATCGCTACAGCGGGGCGGGCACCGACGAGCCCCTGTCGAGCGCGGGCGAGCGCGCTTTGCGCGACCTCGCGTGCGATCGTGACGCGTTCCGTGTTATCACGAGCGGCATGGCCCGCACCGACCAGACGGCGCGCATCCTCTTCCCGAACGCGGAGCTTATGGCGTGCCCCGGTCTGCGCGAGATGGATTTCGGCGACTTCGAGGGGCGAAGCGCCGCCGAGCTTAAAGAGGATGCGCGCTACCGCGCCTGGGTAGACTCCTGGTGCGAGACGCGCTGCCCGCATGGTGAGGGCAAGAGCGATTTCGCCCGCCGCGTCGTCGCGGCGTTTCGGGATGCGTGCGAATCGGAGCGCGCCCAGGGGGGTGGGCGCGCCGTCTTCGTCGTTCACGCGGGTACCGTGAAAGCGCTGCTCTCCGAGCTAGCTGTCCCGAAAATGGGATACTTCGACGTGCATACCGAGCCGGGCGGCGCATGGGCCGCCACCTGGGATGGGTGCTGCCTTCGCGACGTTCGCCCCGCTTCGGGGGGCGATGCCAAGTGATGACGATTCTTGCCGTCGTCGCCGGGTTCGCGGCCGACCTTGCCTTCGGCGACCCGCGCTGGCTTCCCCATCCCGTCGTCGCCATGGGGCGCGCGATCACGTGGGCCGAAGGCCGCCTGCGGGGCGCATTCCCGCAAACGTCCGCGGGCACGCGCGCCGCAGGGCTTGTGCTCGCCGTGGCGCTTCCGCTTGCGTGTGGGCTTTTGACCTGGGGAATCCTGCACCTTTGCGGCATGGTTCACTCCGGCTTGCGCTTCGTGGCCGAGGCATGGGCGAGCTATCAGATTCTCGCGGCATGCGAGCTGCGCCGCCAGAGCCTGGCCGTGGCCCGCGCGTTCTCGAAGGGCGGCCTTGTCGCGGCGCGCGAAGCCGTCGGGCGCATCGTGGGACGCGACACGTCTGTTCTCGACGAGCAGGGCGTCGCGCGCGCCGCCGTGGAAACGGTGGCGGAGAACGCGAGCGACGGCGTCATCGCGCCGCTTTTCTACCTTATGATCGGGGGTGCGCCCTTGGGCATGGCGTACAAGGCGGTGAACACGCTCGACAGCATGGTGGGCTACAAAAACGAGCGCTACATCGACTTCGGCTGCGCCTCGGCGCGCCTCGACGATGCGGTGAACTGGATTCCCTCGCGCTTATCGGCCCTGCTCATGATCGCCGTGTGCCCGATCGTCGGGCTCGACGCGCGCGGGGCGGCGCGCATCTGGCGCCGCGACAGGCGTCGCCATGCGAGCCCGAACGCGGCGCAGACCGAGTCAGCGTGCGCGGGCGCGCTCGGGCTGCGCCTGGCAGGACCCGCGGTGTATTTCGGCAAGCTCGTTGAGAAACCGACGATAGGCGACGCGTCCCGCGAAATCGAGTGGGGCGACATCGCCCGGGCGACAAGGCTCATGCTCGCCGCGTCCGTATGCGCGCTCGTCGTCTTCGGCGCCGCGCGCGCGGCGGTCGTGCTCGCCGTGGGGGCGATGGCATGAGGGAAGACCACGCCGCGCCCCGGGCTGCCGGGGGAATCCTGCGCGCCCGTGCGCATGGAGGCAGCGCGCAATCGCTCGGCATCGCTTGCGAAGGGGGCGCCTCCGACCTCATTGACTTCTCGGTGAACGTGAATCCAGCAGGCCCCTCGCCGCGCGCCGTCGCCGCAGCTTGCAAGGCGCTTTCTCGAATCGACGCCTACCCCGATAGGGAAAGCCTCGCCCTCGTTCGCGCCCTAGCGCGCGCCCAGGGCGTTCCCGAAGAGACTATCGTCTGCGGCGCTGGCGCGTCCGACATCATCTGGCGGCTCGCCGCGGCGGTGCGCCCGAAACGCATCGTCGTGTGCGCGCCGACGTTCTCTGAATATGCGGAGGCGGCATCGTATTACGGCGCATGCGTGCAGGAGTTCCCGCTCTCCGAAGCGGACGACTTCGACGTGCCCGCCTCCTTCGCCCGCGCGATCGAGGGGCCGGGAGACGTGGCGTACCTCTGCAATCCGAACAACCCGACGGGGCGCCTCGTCGACCCCCGCGTGATCGATGCCGCGGCTTGCCGCTGTGAGCAGGCGGGCGCGCTGCTCGTCGTGGACGAGTGCTTCCTCGGATTTGCGCCCGACGCCCGCGAAAGGAGCGTGGCCGCACGCGCCGCGTGTTCGCGCCATGTGGCCGTGCTCTCCGCGTTCACCAAGCTCTACGGAATGGCGGGGTTGCGGTTGGGATATCTGATCAGCGGAAACGCCCAACTCATCGAGGGGATTCGCCGGGCGGGGCAGGCGTGGCCCGTCTCCTCGGTCGCCGAGGCCGCGGGCATCGCCGCCCTGGAAGACGTCGAATACGTCTCGCGCACGCGCGATGCATTGGCGGGCGAGCGAGCGTGGCTTTCCCACGAGCTCTCCTCGCTCGGGCTTTCCGTCGTGCCGTCGGATGCGAACTTCCTTTTAGTCCGCACGCCGGTGAAAGACATCCCCGAGCGCCTGTATAATCAGGGGGTTTTGGTCCGCACGTGCGACTCGTTTTCGGTACTGTCCCGTTTCTGGTGCCGCGTCGCGGTGCGCACGCGCAAGGAGAACGCCCGGCTTGCGATGGCGTTCAGCCGCGCGCTTCGGGCGGAAGGCGCATCGGGCGAAGGCGAACCCGACGAACGGGGCGGCGCTTCTTGCAGCGGCGCTATGGCGGGCGCGGATGGCCGAGGCTCGGCGAAGGAGGTCGATACCCGTGGGTAGGGCGAAGCCCATCATGATCCAGGGCACCATGTCGAACGCGGGGAAGAGCCTGCTTGCGGCGGGGCTGTGCCGCGTGCTTTCGCAGGACGGCCTGCGCGTGACTCCCTTCAAGAGCCAGAACATGGCGCTCAACAGCGGTGTCACGGCCGACGGGCTTGAGATGGGGCGCGCCCAGATCATGCAGGCCGAGGCGTGCGGCATCGCGCCCGACGTGCGCATGAACCCCATCCTGCTCAAGCCCGAAAGCGACCACCGAAGCCAGCTCATCGTGGCCGGCAAGGCGCAGGGAGCCTTCGCTGCGAGGGACTACTTCGCGCGAAAGAAGGCGCTCATGCCGCAGATTTTGGAGGCGTTCGATTCGCTCGCGGAGGAAAACGACGTCATCGTCATCGAGGGCGCCGGCAGCCCCGCCGAAATCAACCTTGCCGAAAACGACATCGTCAACATGGGGCTCGCGCGCGCCGTGTCCTCCCCCGTGCTGCTCGCGGGCGACATCGACCCAGGCGGGGTGTTTGCCCAGCTCTACGGCACGGTCGCGCTCCTTGCGCCCGAGGACCGCGCGCTTTTGCGGGGGCTTGTGGTGAACAAGTTCCGCGGCGATGTGGAAATCCTGCGCCCGGGTTTGGCCCCGCTCGAGAAGATGTGCGGGGTTCCCGTCGTGGGGGTCGTGCCGTATCTTTCGCCCGACCTGGACGACGAGGACTCGCTCGCGCCGCGCCTATCTGCCCGCGAGGCGCGCGGCGTCATCGACGTCGCCGTCGTGCGCCTTCCGCATCTGTCGAACTTCACCGACTTCGACCCGCTTTCGCGCGTGCCCGGCGTGGGCGTGCGCTACGTTTCCTCGACGACCGATCTGGGCCGACCCGACCTGGTGGTGCTCCCCGGCTCGAAGACCACGCTCGACGACGCGCGTTGGCTTGCGGCTAGCGGCATCGGAGCCTGTGTACGCGCGCTTTCGGGCGCGGGCACGCCGGTGCTCGGCATATGCGGAGGCTACCAGCTTTTGGGAGACGAGCTTTTCGACCCGCACGGCAGGGAAGGCGCTGGCACCGCGCGCGGGCTCGGGCTCATCCCCGCAAGTACGGTGTTCAAGGAGGAAAAGCGCCTCGCCCAGTCGGAGCTGCGCATCACGGGCGCCCAAGGCGCGTTCTCGGTGTGGAACGGCATGACGGCGCGCGGGTACGAGATTCACGACGGCGAAACGACCGTCTCCTGCGCCCCTGCTGGCACGATTGGCGGCAAACCAGAAGGCGCGGCCTGCGGAAACGTGTTCGGAACCTATCTCCACGGCCTGTTCGACGAACCGGGGGTGGCGCTCGCCCTCGCGCGCTCGCTCGCGCGCATGCGCGGCCTGCCCGAGAGCGTCGTAGGTGCTGCGGGCGCGGCGTCCGCGGCCGATCACCGTGCGCGCGAGTTCGACCGCCTGGCCGACGCCGTGCGCGGGGCGCTCGACATGGAGTATGTCTACCGCATTATCGAGGAGGGCGTATGATCCACGTGTATCATGGCGACGGCAAAGGCAAGACCACGGCGGCGATGGGCCTCGCCCTTCGCATGCTCGCCGCAGGCCGCCGCGTCGTCGTCGTGCAGTTCCTGAAAGACGGCGAAAGCGGGGAGGCGCGCCTGCTCGCCGAGCATTTCGGCGTGCCCGTGTTCGCGGGGAAGGCGTCGAACAAGTTTACCTGGTCGATGACGTCGGAAGAACTTGCCGCGACGTGCGAGTTGCACGATGGGAACCTCGCTTCCGCGCTCGCCGAGCTCGAGGGCGCGCAGGAGGGGCTGCTCGTGCTCGACGAGGCGCTCGATGCGCTTTCGAAGGGGCTTGTCGACGAGGCGCTCGTGGACCGCGCGCTCGATATGTCCGCGCGCGGCGTCGAAGTAGCGCTCACCGGACGCGCGCCTTCCCGCAAGATCGTGGAGAAGGCCGACTACATAACTGAGATGCGGTGCGAGAAACACCCCTACGAACAGGGGATATGTGCAAGGGAAGGAGTGGAGTACTAGATGGATTCCAAGGAGATGGCGCCCGGCGACATCGAGCGGCGCAGCTTCGAGATCATCACCGAAGAGCTCGGCGGCCGCACGTTCCCGCCGCTCGAAGAGCCCGTCGTGAAGCGCGTCATCCACACCACTGCCGACTTCTCGTACGCCGATTCCCTCGTGTTCGCCCATGACGCCGCGCACTGTGCGCTCGACGCACTGCGCGCAGGGGCCACGGTGCTCACCGACACGAACATGGCGCTCGCAGGCATAAGCAAGCCCGCGCTCGCGAAGCTCGGCTGCAAGGCCGTGTGCTACATGGCCGACCCTGATGTCGCCGCGGCTGCGCGCGCCGCGGGCACGACTCGCGCCGTTGCGAGCATGGACAAAGCTTGCGGCATCGAGGGTCCGCTCATCGTGGCCGTCGGCAACGCTCCCACAGCACTTCTGCGCCTCGCCGAGCTCATGGACGCGGGGAAGATCGCGCCCGCGCTCGTCGTTGGGGTGCCGGTCGGGTTTGTGAACGTGGTCGAGGCGAAAGAGGAGATACTCGCGCGATGCGTGCCGGCCATCGTCGCGAGGGGTCGCAAGGGCGGCTCGACCGTGGCGGCCGCCATTATGAACGCGCTGCTCTACCAGATCACGCGCCCAGGCGGCCCGAAGTGACGGCGCCCGCATCCGCGCCGGCGCTGCGCATCTTCGCCGGCACCACCGAGGGCCGCCTTCTGTGCGAATGGGCGAGCGGGGCGGGCATCCCCGCCCGTGCCTACGCGGCAACCGAGTACGGAGGCGAGCTTTTGGGCGAGCTTCCGGGCATCGAGGTGCATGCGGGCAGGCTCGACGAGGCCGACATGGAGCGCGAGCTTTCCGGCGCGCGCATCGTCGTCGACGCCACGCACCCTTTCGCTACGCTCGCAAGCGGCAACATCCGGGCCGCTTCGCTCGCCGTGGGTGCACGATGCCTGCGCCTTGCGCGCCCGGCCGAGGCGCTGCCCAAAGGCGTCGTGTCGGTCGCGTCGATCGCCTGCGCGGCGCGCTTTCTCTCCGAGAACCCGGGTCGCGCGCTTCTCACGACGGGGAGCAAGGAGCTTGCTCCCTACACGCGCGTCGCCGATTTCGCGGAGCGCTTCTTCGTGCGTGTGCTCCCGCTGCCCGGCGCTATAACGAAGTGCATCGACGCGGGGTTTTCGCCGTCGCACGTCATCGGCATGCAGGGGCCCTTCACCCGCGAGCTCAACGAGGCGATGCTTCGGCAGGTGGGCGCCCAGTGGCTTGTGACCAAGGACTCGGGAACCGTAGGCGGCACGGCCGAGAAGCTCGCCGCCGCGCGCGACGTGGGAGCGCGCTGCATCGTGGTCGCCCGTCCCGCCGAGGGAGGCGGGGCCCTTTCGCTTCGGGAAGTGGAAGACGCGCTCTTACGGGAGTTCGCGCGCTAGGCACTTGCCGCGCCTGCGCGCCCTCCCGCCCGCGTGGGGGTGTTCCTATAGTTCTGTCAAGTGTGGGTGCTCTCGTACCCGCTCGAAACCGTGTTGGCCGAAAAGCCCGAGACGGTTCTTTCCCGGGGAATCGCCAACACACGCGGGCGCGACTACTACGACATCTGCACTTTGCTCCGTTTGAAGTTGGGCGAAATAGACAAGAATTCCCTGCACGAGGCCGTCGTCGCCACCGCTTCCAGGCGTGGTTCGCTCGGCAGGATGGGTGACTATGAGGTCGTGCTCAGTGAGGTTAGAAGCTCCGATATGATGCGGGGCATCTGGTCTTCGTATGTCTCTGCATCGCCCTATGCGGCAGACCTAGATTTCGATGAGGCGGTAGATTCCGCTATCGAGCTCGCAAGGCTTTCAAGGCTTGACGATTTGAGATGACAACGAAGAAATCTTCCCTTTTGGGATGATTAATCCGGTGTCCGATAGCCTAATCCCAAAAGGGAAGATTTTGCAATTTGCGTGCTCTCTTACCAAGAGAAGCTAACTGCCATGTAGGGCAGGTAGCCTCTTCTGTTTGAAGGCCTTCCTGCTTGCCTGGAGCATATCGCTGGGGGTGGCCTGTTTTTGAAGCGAAGAGCGGGCCGTTATTAAGCTAACGTATGAGCCCCGCGACTTCTGGGCGGTTTTGCAGGAAAAAGGCATCGATTTTGCCTTGGATGCTGAACTTCTGGGTGGTTTCTGGCGGGTGTTGTGCGGCTCTGATTTCGTTGACCTGGGAAAACGTTGGTGTCCTGAAGCCTTTTAGGCTGAGTTCGCCTGCAAAACCGCCCAAGAGTTGAGGGCGGGCTTGCGAACGGGGGACGCGGAACACGCCTCCGTCCCCTGTTCACGCTGGTCGTTGTTGCTCGGCTTCGCCCTTTCGGCCTACAGTCCCCAGCGGGCGTATTCTAGGTAGCCGGCTACGCTGTAGTGTTCTGCCCAGTCGTCGGCTGGGGAACCTTCTCCGCCGACGATTCCGAGGAAGCCGTTCTCGACTTTTTCACCCTTCTCATTCACTACCAGGGCGTACCAGTGGCCGTTTTCGTGCGTGGGTTTGCGCAGCTGGCAGGTAAGCGTCAGCTTAGGTTCGCCCTTTTTGCGGAAGAACGCGCCTTCGTCGTTGAGCTTTTTGATGAGCGTGCCGTCAAGCCAGAAGCAGATGAACGGCGCCTCGAACGCGTCGGTGAGCGCCCCGGCCTCGCTGTTGTACACGTAGCAGAACAGCGCGCGGTCGCGCGAGCGGGCGAGCAGTTCCACCTCGCTGTCCTTGAGCTTGAACTCGACCACGGCGAACGCGCCGGGGCGGTTCGGGTTCTCGCTTACGGTGGTAACCGCCGTCTTGACCTGGAAAAAGAACGTTTCGGGCGGCGTGCCCGGCTTCTCAAGTTGCTGTTTGAGGTTCAGCGATACCACGTCGATGCCCATGTCCGCGGGCGGGCGAAGCGCGTCCAGGCCGTTGCGGTACAGCGAGCTCATCAGCTGATACTCGCCGGTGTATCCGTTGTAAAGCAGGTTGTAGAAATCTTGGGCCACGTGCGCTCCTCCTCTTGGTTCGAACGGTTAGATTCTAGCGTTGGGTCGTGCGGTTGCTTGCGAGAAGTTGTCGCTTTCAGCCTCGCAGGTATGGGGCGAGAGTGTCGGCGCACTCTTTGGCCATGAGGTTTGCGCGTTTGAGGACTTTTGCGCGCAGGTCGTCGTCGAATAGGACGATTTGCGCGATGAGCGCCTTCGCGATCTGCAGTTCGTCGAGCCAGGGCTCGTCTTCCCAGAGGTCCTTCAGCGCGTCCGTGGCGTCAAGGGCCTTGGCGTATTGCGCGTCCGACGACTTGGCCAGCGCGCCTTCCTTGTTGTTGCGGATCTCCCAGACGAAGGCGCACGCGGGGTTCCCGACCTGGGTATGCGCCTTGACCGAGCGGTTGTCCGGATGCGTCGCCGCTCGCGGGTTGGTCCGCGCGAGATATGCGGCGCGGCTCGGCAGTGCGGCCGAGATTTGCCCCGTGATCGCGAGCAGTTCCTCGGCGTGCGCGCAATATATGTCGCAAACCTGGAACGGGGTTCTGCGCTCGGCTTCGACAAGCTGCTCGTCTGGTGTGCTCCATGCGTTGTCTACGCGCGCGGCGTTCGCGTGGGCGATGCGCTCGCTCAGGCTTTTGCGGCCTGTCGTTTCGCTCTGACTTGCGCGTGCGCTCGATTCGCTCGGATTTGCGCGGGCGATTTGCTCGCTCAAGCTTTTACGGGCGTCTTCTTCTCCCGGGTTTACGCGGTTCGTTTCACAAGGGCTTTTGCGTACGTTTGCTTCGCTCATCTTCGCTCCTTCCTTAGGCTGCGGCATCGGAGCCGTCGTCCAGGTTGTCGGTGTCGAACAGCGTATCGACCCAGATTTCGTCGTCCGGCCCCGGCTGGGGAAGGAAGTCGAGATCGTCGTCTGTGCAGGTCGAAAGCGCTTTACGGATCTCCGGCGCCTCGCAGATTGCGGCAGCTTCGCAATCCCCAGGTGCTTCCCAGGTCGTGGGCAGCTCGCAATTCGCAATTGCTTCACAGCATGCGGGCACTTCGCCATCCACGAGTGCATTCCAACCCGCAGCCGCCTCCTGCGTCACAGCCGCTTTGCCATTTGCGGAAACTTCCCACCCCGCAGGCGTCTCCTGACTTGCAGCGAACTCCCGGGTTGCGGACGTCTCACAATCCTCAAACGCTTCCCAATCCCCGGGCATCTCGCAACTCGCAATCAACTCCCGATACCGCGGGTGCTGCTCGAGCGCATAGGCGGGTTCGCATACGCCGCGGCGGCCGCGTTCGAATAGCCACCAGTTTCCGGCCGGCGTCTCGAGAAGCGTCGAGGGCAGCTTGTTGGCGCGCAGCGCGAAATACTTCGCAGTCCGCTCGTCCTGAAATGCCAGTACCAGGTGCCGGTCGCAATTGCCGATGATCGAGTTCGCCACCGCCTGGTCGTAACGCGCTTCAAGCTGGCTGACCGTTTGGCAGATGATGGTACAGCTGACCTCGCGGCTGCGGATGACGGAGAGCACGTCATCGAAGCCGGGCAGCGTCAGGTTCGCAAAATCGTCCAACATGAAGCGAACGGGCACAGGCAGACGCCCGCCATCGCAGCGCGTGTCTGCGAAATCGCACAGGCTTGAGAATGCTTGACGAATGAAAAGGCTGGTCAGAGGCGCCAAACTGCGGTCCATGTCGTCCATGGTCACGAACAGCGCGCGCCGTTCGCGCCCAAGGTCGCAAAAGTCGATTTGCTGCACCTTACGAAACGATGCAAGCGCCCCGTCGAACGTCAACGGCAGCAGGTTTGCGGCGATGATGCCCATGATGCTCGAGTGCATCTTGTCGGCGCGCGCCGTGCTCCTTGCGCGGCGGAACAGCGAGGCGGCGTAACTATCGGGGTCCTGCTTTGAAAGGTCGGCGAACAGCGCTTCGGCGTTGCCTTCGCACGCCTGCTCGTACACGCTCACCACCGATGCCATGTTCCATTCGCGATCGGGCAGCGCCTCGAACACGTAGGCGATGTAGCTGGCAACGTAGTTGGCCGCTGCGCCCGCCCAGAACGGATCGTTGCCCATGTCCGCACGGGGGAACAGCGCGCTGGCGATCGCGATGATGTCCTGCGCAATAGGGCGACCTTTGCGCCAGCGAACATGGTGGAGCGGGTCGTAGCCGATTTCCCCGTCCATGGTGGTGAAGTCGAGGCTGTCGACGATGTACCCATGGGCCCGCAAATACGGTGCCATCTCGTCATATAGGCGGCCCTTGGAGTCGAGCACGACGTAGGAACCCTCGCACTGCAGCAGGTTAGGTTTCAGGAAATTGCGTGTTTTGCCCGAGCCGGAACAGCCCAGAACGAGCACGTTGTTGTTGAGGCCGGTCGCCCACGAGTCCATGCTCGCGGCGTGTCCGGAGGTGAGGATGAGCTGCCCCGCATATGCGGCGCGGGCATTCGCACGGTTGTCTATCATGGCTGCTTTCGCTTTCTGCTACAGGTTTGCGCTGGTGAATAGAGGGGTGGGGAAGGGGCTGCCGCGCTCGCGGCAGGCGGAGGCGCCCCGGAACGGTTGCCGATCGCTGAGCCGGCGATGGCGCTCCGGAGCGGTTGCCGGATGCCGGATGGGCGGAAGCGCTCCGGAACGCTCGCCGATTGCTAGGTTAGGGACGCTCCGGAGCGGACCCCTCGCGGCCGACACCCCGTCAAAGCCTGGTGATGACGCGGTCCGCAAGGCCTGCTTCGACGGCTTCTTCCGCTTCGAAATAGGTGTCGGAGGCCGTAAGCTCGAAGACGCGCTCGATCGACATGCCGCTGTGACGCGCGATGACGCCGGCAGTGATGTCGCGGATGCGCATGAGGTCGTCGGCCCGGGCTTTCACGGAAAGCGCGCTGCCGCCGGCGCCGGCGCCGATGAGCGGGTCGTGGATCATGACTCGGCTGTGCGGCAGGATCTCCCGCTCATCGCCGGCGATGAACAGCAGCGCTCCCATGCTTGCCGCCATGCCAAGGCAAACGGTGCGGATGGGGCAGCTCACGGCTTGCATGACGTCGTAAAGCGCCAGGCCGGACTGGACTTCGCCGCCCGGGCTGTTGATGTAAAGCGTGATGGGCGCCGCGGGATCTTGACGCTGCAGATGGAGCAGGCCGCGGATAACGACGGCGCAGGATTCGGCATCCACCGAGGTCATAAGCTCGAGTTCGCGTTGGTCGAGCATCTCGTCGCGGATGTCGAGGCGATTGAGGCCTTCTGCGGTTTCGCGGATGATTTGAGGTTGATAGACGAATGCATATTCGCTCATGACGAGCTCCTTCCGAGGGCGAGACGTGACAACCTAGGACGCAACAGGGACGGCGCAAATCGGCAGCAAGCTAGCATGAGCTACCACGCGCAGGGCGTCGCTTATAAGGTTGTATGGGAAAATCCGATGCACGGCAGCTGCATCGGCAACTCCTATAGGCGCAAGGCCTATCTGCCAGGAGGCGGGTCTCGCGACCCTCGGGTGCTTAAGACAGTAGCATGCGTCAAAGCAGCACGCAAGTGGGGAAATGAGAAAAGTTTCGGGCCGCCGTCCGTGCCTGGTATTTGCGTCCTTGCATCTGGCGTACTCTCGCTGCAACGTTCGCGAACCTTCCCCTCTCCGTACTCCGAAAGCGGGGGCAATACAAGACTGCAATCGTTGAGCGGAATGGGGTAGTCTGGCACCTGAGAATCGAAGCGGGCCCGCTGCTGCGGTGCCGGTCGGTTCTCGTCATAAATCCCACGTGATGCGTCGGGGGACGCAGGGATGGGACGCATATTCGACCGAACGATCACCTGCCCAGTTGAACGCCAAGGTTGTATTGGAGCCGCCCTTCGGGGCTGCAACCTTGCCGATCATGACCAGGCGAAGCTGCATTGGAGCCGCCCGTAAGGGCTGTAGCTGCGTCTTCTCGAATCCGGGCTGGGGTTGATCATCTCGTTCACGGGGGTTTGCATTACCCCTTTCTCGGTCTGCGCAATGATTCGGGGGAATCTTGCGCTGCTCAGCTTGATTTGAACTGCGCCGCGTCGCTCAAACGTGGGGAAATCCTATATCACTTGCTGCGTTTTCGCAGTTCTCTTTCCTAAGGAGAATGTCATGGCTATTACCACCGAGATCGTCGGGAAGACCTTTGGCCCGTTCGTGCGCGATTACACCTTCAAGGACCTTGAGATTTGCGCGCTTGGTTGCGGCGCCGGCTGGGACGGCCGCGTGGACCTGGAGTACGTCAACGAGGGTGACGCCAAGAACCCGGACCTGAAGGTTCTGCCCATCTTCGCCGTGCCGCTGACCGTCAACGAGGAGATGACCACCACCCTCGACTACGGCTTCGACTACTCCGGCTCGCTGCACTACGGCATCGACGTGCATTTCCATGCGCCGTTCAAGATGAACGACCATATCGAGACGTTCGTCACCCAGGAGGCCATCTGGGACCGCGGCGAGGGTCGCGGCTCGCTGTCCAAGCAGGTCGGCAAGTCGTACTCCGCCGACGGCACCCATCTGTGCACGGTCGACACCTACGACTGCTGCATCTACGACGGCGGTTGGGGCGGCGAGCAGCCGCCGAGGGACTCCGTGGAGTACCCCGACCGCGAGCCCGATTTCACGTACGAGGAAACCTACGGCTACAACTGGCCGCTGGTGTATCGCCTGATGGGCGACTGGCATCAGCAGCACATCGACTGGTCCTACACCGAGCAGACCGGCCTTGAGCGCCCGATCGCCCACGGCGTCAGCAGCGCCGGCGTGGCCATGCGCCACGTCGTCTCCCTGCTGTTCCCGGGTCATCCCGAGGCGATGACGCGCTTCAAGTGCCGCTTCACCTCCCCGGTGCTGCCGGGCGTGCGCCTGCGCACCATCGTGTGGAAGACCGCCGAGGGCGAGGCGAAGTTCCGCATGGTCAACGCCGATGCGCCCGACTCGAAGCCGTTCCTGAACCACGGCATCGTCGAGTGGGATCCCGCTCGCGCCTAGCGGTTGTGCGTCGCAGCCGGGTGGCTGACGGCTGAACGACCGCGAACGAAATATGAGTTGCAACGTGTGGCAGGGATGCGTCCCTGCCACACGTGTTTTTGCCTGGCGTGTTGCCGGTAGCGTTGCGTGATCAAGATGCATATCGGCGTCGAGAGCCTTAGCGTGGCAGAGGGGTGTCAATCGATTGGATTTGGTTTTGCTTTGGAAGCTGTGCGGTGTCGTTTGCGGATGGATACCGTATAAGCCGCTTCAAAAATGCGTTAGATAGTTGTCATTTGTGCGTTAAGCGATATCAAATCAGCATATCGTTTGGTACTTTCTGGCAAGAATAGCGGGCTTTTTTGATAGTATGGCTCGCAATGGGTATGGAGTCCCATGCATAGCGAAATGGGAATGGACTCCCAAAACCATTGGATTGGGACGGATACCTATTTAGCTTCGTCGATCGTCGATTTAAGAAAGGAGGCATCGCGAAATGCGTACGTTCGTTGAATGACGCGCGTGCACGAAGTATTGCTTATGGGCATTGCCTGCTCGGTTCGCCTGATGCAGGTTAAAGTAAAACGAATACAGCTTTGTCCCGGGACTGCCACCGGGTTTTCGGCTTCGGCTCCATAAGGGGGTCGGGGCTTTTTTGTTGCGTGAACGCGCACAACCTATAGCAAGACATCGTGCAAGCGATTGGACGGGAAAAGGAAGGAACATGAGAAGCAAATCATCAACTGGAAAGGGGATGTTCGCATCGAAGGCGGTCAACGTCGCGTTGTCCGTCGCGCTGGTGCTGGGCTTATCCCCGGCTACGAAGGCGGTCGCCGCTGACGGCGCGTCGGAGTCGACCTCGCCCGCGGCGCAGCAGGACGCGCCTGCCGATACCCAGGCCGCTTCCGGCGACCAGGCGCCCACCGGCGCCACTGCGGCCTCCATGGCCAACACGGCCGACGAGACGGATGCGGCCTCCGTGGCAAACGCAACCGGCGCCGCCTCTGCGGCCAATGCGCCCACCGGCGCCGATGGGGATGCGGGTCCCTCGGCTGATGCCGCCGCGCCGGCCGCCTCGAACGCCGCAGCGAGCGAATCCGACGGCCAAGCGGAATCCCCGGCAGCTGGCAACGCCGCTGCAGCCCCCGCCTCCCCTGCGAACATCATGCCCGCAGCTGTGGGGGAATACCAAGAGCATGCGGAATATCGTGAGGTGACCACGGGCATCTCGGTCGCCGTGTGCACGGACCCGGAGCTGAAGAACCCGGTCGGCAGCAATCCCGTTGCCGGCGACGCCACGCTGTACGGCAAGGCGAACATCGACTTCGCCTTTGCCGAGCAGCCCACGCTGTCCTCCCCGAACGTAAATACACGTTCCCGAGCAATGTGAACTTCAGCAACAAAAGCCAGCAGACGCTCTATGACGCCAACAACCAGGTCGCCGGCTCTTGGCGCATTGAGAACGGCGTCGCCTACCTTCATTACAACGAGGACTGGCTGAGCAAGGACCACTCGAATATCCAGGCGTATTTCGCCTTCGATTTCACGATGAACGCGGGCGAGACGGGCGACGGCAAGTCGGTGACCGTTAACTTCCCCGGTACTGCAAACCCCGTCGTGATCAACACCAAGGACGGCGACGTCACCGGTGAGAAGTGCGGCGCAAACCCCAAGAATAGTTGGGAGATGCCGACGCTCGACCCCTCCGACAACTCCTACACGTGGACGATCAAGGTTTCCCCTGCCACAACCGCAACGGACCTGAAGATCGAGGACACCATCGGCGCGAACCTTGATTTCGTCCCCGGTTCCTTCAAGCTGGTGAACGAAGATGGTGCTCAAATCTCGGGGAAATGCGACGCGACGGTCGCCGGGCAAACGGCGACCATCTCCCTTGGCACGCTGTCCAAGGGCGGCTACTACGTTCAGTACAAAACCACGGTGAAGCAGTCGGCGCTCGATGCGCTCAAGGACGGTGAAGAGCTTTCCGGCGTGGAGAACTCAGCGCAATGGAAGTGGGGCGCGAAGAGCGATCGGAATGGCGATTCCGGCACGAAAACCCCTGCAGCCGCCAAGTACTCCATGGTGTCCAAAAGCGCCGCTAGCGAAAGCACCAACGACAATATCTCTTGGGTCGTCAAGCTGAACACGGGCAGTCTTAAGGCCGACATGTCCGGGTATGCCTTCACCGACACGCTGGACGACAACCAGCGGTTCAAAAACGGCACGAACTACGTGGTGACCGACGCCTCGGGCAAGCAGATCGCCACGGGGGCGGTCGATCCGAACATCAACAAGCTCGAGTTCACGCTTCCTGATGGCCTGGGCAAGCAGGAGCTTACCGTCACGTACGCAACCACGATGAAGGACGTCTCCTCCACGAAGAAGGTGCAGAACACCTCCCAGGTCACCCCGCCGAACGGTGGCGGCATCACGGGCTCGGCGGAGGCCGAATACCTGCCGAAGGACGACCGCACGTACATCACGAAAAGACTTGTGAGCGCTGATACCGTCGAGAACGATGGCAAGGCTTCTTGGGAGTCCGTCGTGAAGTTCTCGGTCATGGATGCCGATACCGATCCGAGCACGGTGGTGTTCTTCGACGAAATCAGCAAAAACCCTTGGGAGCGGATTGTCATTAGCGATGTAAAGCTCACCGTTGCCGGCTCCGAAACCACGCTCACGGAAGGCGTGGACTACGTTGTAGATGCTTCCGCAAACGGCCAATGGAACAAGCTGCAAATCACCTTCAAAGACAGCGAAACGGTGAAGGGTCTGGTCGGGAAGGGCGACGTTTGCATCAGCTACGTCACCACTTCCGGAACCGACAACGCCACCTACACCAACAAGTCTTCGGTCAGGATCGGCAACGTCGACAAGGGCAGCGCCGAAGCTTCGTATACCATCAACAAGAAAGTGATCCCGGCCGTTTCGAAGAAGGCAAATAGCAACGTTCAGTGGAACGCCGGCTACGAATGGCCTGATGGCTCCAAGGGCGCATGGATCGTCGACTGGGAGGTCCACGTCAACTGCAACGAGCCGAACAGCTGGACCCATTCCGCCGCGAGCGACCTGAAGGGTGCGGAAGTTTCGGTCAAGGATACGTTGGGCGACGGCCTGACCTACGTCTCCGGATCTTCGCGGTACTGGCTGTACGGGGACAATGGTTACAGCACGGCCGGCTACTGGCCGGAGCTCAAGGCGGAGCCTTCCTTCGACGGCGGCACCGCCACCTTCGCCATTCCGACCGCCAGCGTGGCCAAGGAAGATGGCTCCTGGAAGGGTTATGTGAAGCTCACCTACAAGACCGCAATCAAGGCATCCGCCGTGGAGCCGGGTCAATCCAAGGAGTTCTCCAACACCGCGGAGGCCTCCGCCGGCGATCTGAAGTTCCCTGCGGGCACGGGCAAGGCGACGGTTGCGAACAAGGTGCTGGACAAGCAGGCCGCTTACGCTAGCGACGGCGCGCACATCGCCTATACCATCAAGGTGAACCCGAACGCCCTGAAGATCGGCTCCTCCGATTCGCTCACCCTGGTCGACACGTTGAGCGCCGGCGCTGCCTTCACCAACGGGACCCTGTCGGTCACCGATGCCGAGGGCAAAAAGGTCACTGAAGGCGTTTCGTATACGCTGAAAAACAAGGCGAACGAAGACGGCAGCACCTCCACCGTGCTCACGTTGACCGTTCCCAACTCCAAGGCGCTGACGGTGAGCTACGATGTTGCGCCTCAGGGGGCCATCGGTTCGCAGGTGCAGATTGACAATGTCGTTGAGATGCAGGGCTTTTCCGCTGCATCGGCGCGCCATGCGCAAATGTGGAACGTTAACGAATCCCATGCCGGCACAAGCGCCACCAGCTACGGCCTTTCCATCACCAAAACCGACGAAACCGGCGTCAAAGCCCTGCAGGGAGCCGAGTTCACGCTGTATAAAGTCGATCTTTCCGCTTCCGCAAAAGGCGACGTGAAGAAGACGAAGGTGGATTCCGTTGGCGATAACCCCAAGGCGACCGACGCGAACGGCATCGTGAAGTTCGGTGACAAAGAGCATCCCCTGGATGCGAACACCCTGTACTGTTACGAGGAGACCAAGGCGCCCGCCGGCTACAAGATCAGCAATCCCGAGCCTACGTACGTGATGTTCGGCGGCACCAGCGACCAGGACAAGGCCGACTATGCCGCGGAGCTTGCGAAGGCCGAGGCGCTGGGCATCCGTCCTAACGCCGGCACCACCTTCACCGTGTTCGACGAGAAAGAAACCGCGCCCGTCTTGAGCCCGGCCAGCGCGGCCTTTGCCGCCAAAAAGGTGCTCGAGGGCGCCGACCTTGCCGAGGGGCAGTTCTCCTTCCAGCTGAAGGGCGAGGACGGCAACGTCCTGCAGACCAAGCCCAACGCCGCCGACGGCACGGTGGCCTTCGACGCCGTCTCCTACGATACGGCGGGCACATACGAGTACACCCTGTCCGAGGTCAAGGGCTCGGCCGCCGGTGTTTCCTATGACGAAACCGTGCACTCCGTCAAGGTCGTCGTGGCCGACGGCGGCGACGGCGCGCTCAAGGCGACCGTGACCTACGACGGCGACAAGACAGAAGCCCCCGTCTTCACCAACAAGTACGCCCAGGCCCAGAGTGCGAAGACCGAGCTGAAGGTCGACAAGACCGTCAACGGCGTGAAGAACGCCGAGGTGCACGAGCGCTTCACCTTCGAGCTGCAGCCCGTCGACGGCGCCCTCATGCCCGACGCGAGCGAGGTTGCGGTCGAGGGCACCTCGACGGCCAGCTTCGGCGAGATCACCTATGAGAAGCCGGGCACGTACCGCTACATCGTCCACGAGACCTCCGATCTGGGAGGCGGCTGGTTCAACGCCCTCGACGTCCAGGCGGTGGTGACCGTCGGCTACGCCGAAAACGGGCGTGACCTCGTGGTGGAGTCCGTTAAGTACGGCGCCGGCGAAAACGCCGCCGAGTTCGACGACGTCAAGTCCTCCGCCGCCGGCAGGATCGAGGTCAAGAAGACGGTCAACGGCGGGCCCGCCCAGCCGACCGAGCACTTCACGTTCGAGCTGCTGCCGCAGGGCGGCGCCCCCGCAGCTGAGAGGCCGGAGGCCGACACCTTCGGCGGGGACGCCTGCGGCTTCGGCGACATCCGCTTCGACGCCCCGGGCGAGTACCGCTACACGATCCACGAGACCTCCGAGCTGGGCGACGGCTGGACCAACGACGCCGACGTGGCCGTGGCGGTCAAGGTCGTGCGCGACGAGGCCGCCAAGGCCCTCAGGGTCGAGTCGGTCGACTACGGTGGGCGCGCCTACGAGCAGGACGGCGCGAAGATGGCGCACTTCGACAACAAGTACGAGGAGCCGAAGGGCGAGGAACCGAAGGAAGACGAGAAGCCGAAGAAGGATAAGGAGACGAAGGACGATACGCCGCAGCAGCCGGCAGGCGGCGAGACGGACGGGAACGGCAAGGCCGACGGCAACGCGCTCGGCTTGACGCAGACGTCCGATTCCGCCGGCGCCGCGATGTTGCTGGCTGCAGGCGTGGCCGCTGCCGCAGTCGTGACTGCGGCAAGCGCGAAACTCGCGTCCCGCCGCCGCAAGGATGGCGGTAAGTAGCGCCGCAGGCAATGTTTTCTACCCGGCGTTTTCTTTCGCGAAGGTGGATTCGCCTTCGCAACCTTAAGCGATCCTAAGCAAATCCGGCATCGATGCCCCTGCTTCCCCGAACAACGGGAAGCAGGGGCTTTTTGCGCGCTAAGGCAGGGGATGATGGGCGAACTCGGCGCATCACGTTGGCGGGCCGCACTGCATGGGGCTCGGCGCGTGTCGTTGATAGGCTGCGCTGTGCCGGCTTGGCGCCCCGATGCTGGGATCCCCCGTGCCTTGCCATAATCGTCCGTGAGTCGGCGCATGGCCGCAGCAATCCTCTGACCTGGGGAAACATCAATCTCAGTGATTTTATGCTATAGCGTTTCGCGCACGTGCGGGCGTAGAGTGAGGCTCGAGGCGAAGGCCGCGTGGACGTGCGTATCGCTGCGATCCTCCTTCCCCAAGGGTTTTGCACGCGGTCGGCAACCTGGGAGCCGTTTCCCGAGAAAGGGGCGGGCGCGCTTGCGGTGCGCTCGGTCCTCGGCAACGGCGGCGAAAGCCGTCGCAACTCGTTTCCGCCGCCGTTGGGCGTGCGGGGCAAGTGCAAGAGAAGGAGGGTGTGTATGAGCAAGAAGGGCAAAGCGGCCGCAGGCGTGACCGTGGCTGCTGCGTTGGCGGTGACCGTCGGCGCCGGAGCGGCCGTCGCGGCCGATATGGGCTATGCTCCGACGACGCTTGGCAACAGCGCCTATACCAATCAAGTCGATGTGCGCAACGATTACACCGTGCAGGCGGTGCGCTACACGTCGTGCATCTCTAATCAGAACGCGGACAGCGTCGACAACGCCGAAGGGCTGTCCGTGAAGCTCGGCGACGCGTCCGGCGACGTGTCGCCGATCGTGGTGACCAACAGCCTGGGCAAGGACATTAAGGAGCTCACGTTCAAGACTTCCGACGAGTCCTCGTATCCGGGCAACCAGCTTTCCGCGACGTTGGCCGATGGCCAATCCGCCGGCTGGGCGTTCGAGTACGCTTACGGCGAGCGTTCGCATACCAACGCATCGGGCAAAACCGTCAGCATGCCGAAGAACTACCTGCTGAAGGCCACGTTCGCCGATGGCACCACCGCCGAGTTCCATAACGTGAACATGAACGGCGTGCGCACGCTGAACCTGTGCTACTCGCCCGATTACAGCGTGTACTACGTGGAGCGCACCACCATCACGAACCATACCCCCGACCCGAACCTGTACTACGAGGCGAACCTGGCCTCGTACGAAGGCGGCGTCGAGGAGTTCGACTACCACGTGAACTCGGGCGGCCGCATGGGCGATCTGATGTACACCGCGTCGCGTTCCGACAGCGCCACGTGGAGCTTGTCGCATCAGCCGTCGCAGGACATCCCCGACATGGGCATCGTGCCTGCGCTTCATGGCGAAAGCGAAGGCGATGGCATCACGGACATTTATCGCGACCTGTACTGGAACCGCGACGACCTGACCTGGCGTTAAGGTCGGCGAATCCGGAGACAGCCGGGCGGCCGGGCTGGCAAAACCGGCGCGGGAAGCGGGAACCGGGACGCCCTGGCGGCAGTCGGGCAGCCGGGCGGCCGGGCAACCCGGCCTGCCGCCCGCCCGCCGCCCGCCCGGCCGCGTCCCGGCATCACGCCCGCGGGCGGGGCGGGCGGCGCGGAAACGCGTTCGCCTTCCCCGTTCGGCGGATAGGGCGCATGCTTGGAGGCGGGAAATCGAATAGCATGAACGGGTGGGGCGATGCGCAGATGAGGGCGCGATCCCATCCGGCCGATGGATGCCGCGGGCCGACCGCGGCAGAGGGGGCATCATGGAAATGCAAGCTGAGGGAAAGCGGGCGGCCGCCGTGCCGTCATGTCGCAGCGGCGCCGACAAGCGCGCTGCGGCCGATGCCGTGCACGAACGGACGGCGGGCGCCGGCGAAAGCGCGTCCGTGGAGCCGCTCTCGCGCGGCGATTTGAGGTTCACGGGCAAAGGCGGGGTGTTCGGCAGCTCGCCGCTCATGAGCGCGCTTTCGTTCGGCCTGTATATGAGCTGGGTTTACCTGGCGTGCTTCTCCACCAAGCTGTATCCGGTCTTCGGAACCACCGCCGGCATGGCCCCGCAGGGGCAGCTGGCGTCGTTCATCGGCTACATCGCATGGATCGTCATGTGCGTGGCGACGTATCGGAAGCTGTCGAACCGCTGGGGTTCTCGCGTGGTGTTCGTGGGCGTGCTGGCCTCCGCCGGCACGGCATGCGTGGCCGCCGCGTCGCTTCTGGGCGATGCCGCCGCGGCTCGGGTCCTGGTCGATTGCGCGTCGCTGGTGACGGGCTTGGGCACGGCGTGCCTCATGGTGGCGTGGGCGCTGCAGTTCGTGCGCAACGGCGCGCAGGCATCGGTGCAGGTCGGCGGCGGGCTGGTCCTGTCGTTCGCCATAACGTGCCTGGTGCTGCCGCTGCCGTTCGAGCTTGCCGCGGGGCTGATCATGCTGCTCCCGGCCGCAAGCGCGCTGGCGGTTTTGCGCGCGACCGACCTTGCGGACGCCGATCCGGACGTCGAGCCGGTGCCCGACGCCCCGGCCGACGCGCAGTTTCTGCGCTTGCCGTGGCGCCTGGCGCTGGGGCTTTCGGCCATGGGGCTGACGTATGGCATGGCCTACGGCTTCACGTTCGAGTACGCGGTCACGGGCATCGAGCTTTCCACCGCGTGCCTGCTGGTCAACGGCATCCTCGGCGCGGTGGTGCTGGTGTATGCGTTGCGGTTCGGGAAGAACTTCGGCTACAGCTCGGCGAACCTGGCCATCCTGCCCATCGCGGGTTTCGCGCAATGCATGATCGCCGTGATGCAAACCGAGCTGCTGCCCGTCTCGTTTTTCTGCATGCGCCTGGCATACGTGCTGTTCGATGTGGTGCTTTGGCTGCAGCTTCAGAAGGTGTTCGCCCATATCGGGACCATCCGCACGTTTTTGGTGGCCCGGCTGTTCTTGGAAGGCTCGGTTGCCGTCGGCATCGTCGTTCGCGAGGCGCTGGCGCATACCGGGTTTCTTGTGTTCGACCTGGTGTCCCTTGCGGTGGTGGCGCTTTTGCTGACGGCGCTGACCCTGTCCTTCCATGGCGGCGGCATCGGCAGCGTGTGGGATCTTATGCCCGAGCCGCTGCAGTATTCGGGCAAGTTCCGCAACGCGTGCCAGAGCATCTCCGACCGGTACGGCCTTACGCCGCGCGAAGCCGAGGTGATGCGCCTGGTCATGCGCGGTCGCAGCGGCGCGTACGTGCAGGAGAACCTGTTCATATCGAAGAGCACGTTCCAGACGCATATGCGCAATCTGTATAAGAAGCTCGACGTGCACACCAACCAGGAGCTGCTCGACCTGCTGGAGGCGACGCTCGACGAGCAGCGCTCACGCGAGGGGAAAGGCGCCGCTGGGGAAGCTTTCCGCTCGTAGCTTTTCAGCGTCTCGCACGTCGATGCGCCGATGGCGGGGGGGATTGCGCTGCTTGTCGGGAAGGCGTCTGCGGCGAGAAGGGGCTGCGCGGGCGCTCGACCTGCTGTCTCGTCTTTGGTCCGCAAGCTGCCGGTATGCCGCGGAGGCGGCGGGCACGCCGTGCTCGTGAACACACCTCCGTCCCCTGTTCACGTTGCGGGCCGAAGGATTCTATCTGCTTCACATCTTGATAAGGAGGGTTTTGCCATGGCGAAACCGAATGAGGGCGTTGCGCGCGCCGCCCTGAGCTCGTCGCGCGCGATTCAGGTGATCGGGGGCCCGGGAACGGGCAAATCCCAGGCGATCGTGCAGCGTGCGGCGCATCTGCTGCAGTCGGGAACGCAGCCCTCCGAGCTGCTGGTGCTGACGGCAACGCGCAGCGCCGCCGACGCGTTGCGCTCTCGCGTGGCGGCGTGCGGCGCGCCGGGCGCGGCCGAGGTGCAGGTGTGCACGCCGATGCAGCTCTTCGAGCAGGTGTTGTCCTGTCCCGAGGCGCGCGCGTTCACTGGGCGCAATCCGCGCCTGCTGGCCGATTTCGAGGAGCGCATCCTCATGGAGGACATGAAGACGTGCGGCCTGAAGACCAAGCGCCTGCGCGAGATGCTGAAGTTCTTCTTCCGCCAGTGGACCGAGCTGGGCGACGAGCGCGAGGGCTTTTTGGTGGAGGACGACGAGCACCTGGTCCACGATTCCATCATGCGCCACCTGCGCCTGCGCAACGCCATGCTGCCCGCTGAGCTGGGGAATCTGACGGTGAAGTTCCTGCGCGACGCTCCCGATGCGCCCGCGTGGTGCCGCCGCGCCCATGTGCTCGCCGACGATTACCAGGACTATGCGCGCGCCACGCAGCTGGCGCTCGACCTGATCGCGCGCGAGGGCCTTATGGTGTGCGGAAACGTGAACGAGCAGGTGGTCACGCCCGACCCGTACCCGTATCCGGAGGGCCTGGCCGAGTTCGCGAACACTCATGACGGGGTCGAGGCCATCGTGCTGACCGAGAGCTTGCGCTGCCCTGCGCGCATCGCGGCCGTGGGCAACGGGCTTGCCCAGGCGGGCGACATGGACGAGCGCACCCTGGTGTCGGTCGGCGAAGGCGGCGAAGGTGGCGAAGCGAACGGGACGGCGGGCTCGCCGGACCCGGCAGGCTCCGCCGTGCCCGGCGACCTGCCCGGCGACGTGCGCTTCGTCCAGTGGGTCGACCCGAACGCCGAGTTCAAGGGCATCGCACGCTACCTGAAGCACGCCTTCGCGGGCACGGCCGCGCCCGCTCCGGCGGCCGGCCTCGATGCCATGCCCGCCGCCCCGCTGCATCCGCGCGATGTGGCCGTGGTGGTTCCCAACGCGCTGTGGGGGCGTTCCATCGCCAAGGTGCTCGAGGTCAACGGCATGCCCTCCGATCAGCTGGTCGGCTACCACGCGCTCAAGGGCGATCCGCGCGATGAGCGTCGCTGCGCCGATCTGCGCGCATACACCCTGCTCACGCTTGTCGCCGACCCCGACGACGCCGTGGCGTGGCGCAGCTGGTGCGGCTTCGGCGACTACCTGACGCACTCGAACCACTGGTGCCGCCTGGAGGATTTCGCCGAGCAGACCGGCATGGGCGTGGTCGAGGCGCTCGGCGGGCTGTCCGATTTCGCCGAGCCGCCCTTCGTCGGCGCCGACGTGCTGGCCGCCCGCTGGCGCGAGGCGCAGGCGCTGCTGGCGCCCGTGCGCGGCAAGCGCGGGTTCGCGCTGCTGGCGGTCTGCAAGCAGCTGGGGTGCGACACGCTGCCGCCGTCGTTCGAGGAGCTGCTCGCCCCGCTGTCGGGCACCGAGGACGCCGCCGAGCTGTTGGCGCGCGCCCGCGGGCGCCTCGAGCGTCGTTTCGCCGACACCGACGCGGTGCGCATCGCGCTGCCGTCCATGCTGGTGGGGCTTGAGTTCGACACCGTCATCATCGCCGGCGCCGTCGACGGCTTCTATCCGGGCGTCGGCGCGTTCGACGTGGAGAACGACGAGGACCGTCAGCTCCAGATCTCCGAGGCCGATCGCCGCGCGTGGTACCTGGCCATGGGTTGCGCCCGCCGCACGCTCATCGTGTCGACGTTCCAGAAGGACCGCGCCGAGACCGCGTTGCGCTCGGGCATGCAGGTGCACCGCATCCGCGACGAGCACGGCGAGGCTTGGGCGCGCCTGGCCCCCAGCCGCTTCGCCCTTGAGCTGGGCCCCGAGGCCCCGGTGCTGGAAACGGCTCTGGAGCGCTAGCGGCAGCGCCCTCGCGGCAGCCCCTTCGGCGCCTTTTCGGTGGCTTCTGCAGCGGCCCCTGCACGCGCCTCGGCGCCCGCCCGTTTCGGGGCGGACCCCGGCGCGGCACTCGCGTGCGGCTCGCGCGCGAATCGGCTGCAAGCCGCCCACAACAAGCCTCCCATCAGGCAAAACATCATCTCATATCTTTTCACCGAGGCGTCCGGAAGGGCGCCTCGGCGCGTGTTCCGCCGAAAATCGATGAATTCGTGCGATTGCCCGGCCTTCCCCGGCCGGCGTAGCGTGCAAAGCGGGGAAGCGCTCGAGCGCAGCCGTTCGCGAAAACGCGCGGCATCGGGCGCGGCGCCGTCGCGGGACCTATTTCCGCGGCGCGCAAAAAGGACGCAGCACGAACAAGGACGAGATGAAAGGGGACGTGCATGCTTGGCTCAAGCTTGACAAGGCGCTCGTTCTTCAAGATCGCGGCGGCAACGGCCGGTGCGACGCTTGTTGCGAGTGAAGCGGCTAGCACGCTGCTCGAAAGTTCGAATCCCGCGTATGCAGACGCTGCCGATGACGTGAAGGTCATCCATTCCACCTGCCGTGGTTGCGGCAAGATGGAATGCGGCAACTTGGTGACCGTGCGAAACGGCCGCGTCGTGCATATCGAGGGCGATCATCGAGCGGTGGCAAGCCGTGGCAATCTGTGCGTGAAGGGGCGCGCTGCGGTGCAGGCGCTGTATCATCCGGACCGCATCCGCTATCCGCTTATCCGCACCACGCCGAAGGGGCAGGACCCCAAATGGCGCCGCGTCAGCCACGATGAGGCCATCAAGTACATGGCCGACGGCTTGAACAGCGTCATCGAGAAGTACGGCCAGCACGCCATCAAGACGTTGCACGGCACGGGCCGCATCACCACGTACGCCACCGAGGCGTACCCGACCTATCTGCTGCAGACGGCCAACACCGGCAGCCCCGCAGGCGTCATCTGCAAGGGCCCGCGTCTGTCCGCGGCGGCCATGATCTGCTTCCCGGGCGCTCACTGGTGCAACTTGATCGACGGTCAGAAGGTCAACTTCCAGTGGGGCACCAACCAGGAGGTCTCCAACTACGACAACTCCTGCCGCGTAACGGTCGACGAGCACGTGAAGGCCGAGACCACCATCTGCGTCGGCCCGCGTATGCAGAACCTGGGCAAGGAAGCCGACATCTGGCTTGACCTGCGCCCCGGCACCGACGACGCCATCGCACTGGGCCTGCTGCATCAGTGCGTGTTCAACTCCAACTGCCATCCGGACATGATGTTCGTGAAGAAGTGGACCAACGCGCCGTTTTTGTACTGCGAGGACATCGAGCCGAGCGGCTGGACCTGGGCCGGCTGGGGAGACCCGGAGGGCAAGCAGGAGATGGGCGGCTACCCGCTCAACGTGCGCACGCGCATCCTGAAGGAGTCCGACCTGGTCGAGGGCGGCGACGTCCGCAAGATGGCCTATTGGGACACCAAGTCGAACTCGCTGCAGTTCTTCGACACGAAGAAGTGCCTGTGGCAGGGCCAGACCGAGTACCAGTACCCCGACCGCGACAAGGATTGCGTGGAGTACAAGGGCGGCATCCTGGCAAAGGACCCGGGCTTCCCGGTCGACATCGACCCGGCGCTCGAGGGCAGCTTCGAGGTGGAGCTCAAGGACGGCCGCAAGGTCAAGGCCGAGCCCGTCTGGGAGATGTTCAAGCGCCATCTGAAGCCGTGGGATGAGAACCACACCTCCGAGATCACCGGCGTGGCGCCCGAGAAGATCGTGGCCGCGGCCGAGGCGTACTGCGAGGAGCCCGGCAAGGGCGGCATCGTGTTCAACCTGCCGCTCGAGCATGCGGGCAACTCCATCCAGACATCCATGCTGCCGCTGATGCTCTCGGCACTCATGAACAACATCGACAGCCCTGGCGGCCAGCGCGGCTGCGAGAACATGTTCTTCACCATGGACACGTTCTTCCAGTACCACATCCCGTGGGCGAACAACACCCTCGACCCCATCGAGCAGGCCAAGGTCGTCGGCGGCGATCGCTTCCCGCTCACGCCGTGGTTCCAGATGGTCGGCGGCGCGGCGCTGTATCACGACCCGATCAGCGCGGCCGAGGCTATCCTGTACGACGACCCGTACCCGATCCGCGGCATGCTTTCGAACTCCGGCCAGCACTTCAATTCCGGCAACGCCTGGCAGAACTGGCAGGCCTTCGAGAGCCTGGACTTCTACGGCGGCTGGGAGCTGTGGCACAGCCCCACCATCGAGCTTGCTGACGTGGTGCTTCCCGCCGCGCACTTCCTGGAGGTCAGCGTCCTGCGCTACACGCAGGGCGGCGAGGGCGCCATCGGTGCACAGGTGCAGTGCGTCAAGCGCCAGGGCGAGGCCAGCTGGGACTCCGCGGACATCTGCGGCGAGCTGTCCAAGGAGATGGGCTACGAGTACTGGCCCACGCAGAACAAGCCGCTGCCCGTGTGGCCCGACAAGTGGATGAAGCCGTGGCCGACGGAGAAGGACATGCTGGACATGTCGGTGCTCCCCATGAACCCCGACCTGCCGTTCCCCATCTCCGTGCCCGCGCCCGACGGGACGCAGCTGCACGTGAAGGACTGGGACGACTACGTGGCCCAGTACCAGGAGCACAGCCAGTGGAACCTCAAGGAGATCAGCCCCTTCGGTTACTACTACCGCTTCCAGTGGGGTCATTTCCGCCCGCGCGACCCGCAGGATCAGAACGCGCCGTTCGTGCCCGGGTTCAACACCCCCACCGGCAAGTTCGAGCTGCTGTCCACGCTGCTCGAGAGCTATCACGGCAAGAACACCAAATGGCAGGAGGCGCCGGGCAGCTACAACGGCATCCCGGGTTACCGCGAGCCGGTGGAAAGCCCGTTCAGCGCTCCCGAGCTGTACAAGGAGTACCCGATTATCCTGACGTCGGGCCGCCGCAACCCGCTGTATTTCCACAACGAGGGCCGTCAGCAGCCGTGGCTGCGCGAGCTCACCCCGTGCCCGAGCTTCCAGATCCATCCCGACACGGCCGCCGAGCTTGGCATCGAGCAGGGCGACTGGTGCTGGATCGAGAGCAAGCGCGGCAAGATCCGCGAGTGCGCCGACCTGTTCTACGGCATCCGCCCCGGCACCATCGAGTGCGACCACCAGTGGTGGTACCCCGAGCTTTCGGCGCCGAAGCATGGTTGGGACCTGTCCAACGTCAACGTGCTGGTGAACATGGACCACGAGAGCCAGGACCCGATCTGCGGCACGTGCAACTGCCGCGCCTACCTGGTGAAGGTGTACAAGGCCACGCCGGAGAACAGCCCGTTCGGCAACCCGTGCCCGTGCGACGACGACGGCACCGAGATCATCCATACCGCAACCGATCCTCGTTTGAAGGAATGGCTGCCCACCTACGAGTACGAAGTCGTGTAGCGACGGATAAGGAGCGGTCATGACGCAATATACGATAGTCACCGATTTAAACCGGTGCGTCTCCTGCCTGAACTGCATGGTTGCGTGCAAGGAGGCAAACGATGTGCCCATCGGCAACTTCTGGATCAAGATCTTGCGCGTGGGCCCGAACCCCAAGTTCGAGGGTGCCGAATATCCGGACGTGGAGATGTACTACCTGCCGGTCTCGTGCCAGCACTGCAAAAACCCCAGTTGCGTGGAAGTGTGCCCCACCGGCGCCAGCCACAAGACGGAAAACGGCACGATCCAGGTCGACAAGGACAAGTGCATCGGCTGCCAGTTCTGCGTGATGGCGTGCCCGTACGGCGTGCGCTACCTCAACGAGGAGCAGGGCGTGGTGGAGAAATGCACGCGCTGCTACCAGAAGACGCAGGAAGGCGAGCTGCCCGCATGCGTGGTCAGCTGCGGCGGTCGTGCGCGCTGGTTCGGCGACATGGATAAAGGCTGGGATGACTTCAGGGGGTCGCTCGATGCCAACGGCGAGCCTCTGCGCTTGACGGACGAGGACTACATCAAGCCCTTCACGGACGCCGATGTGCACAGCCTGCCCGACAGCGGCAACCACCCCTCCGACCGGTTCATCCTTCGTAACAGAGTGTGGAGGTAGATCATGGAAGTCCAATATCCCCTGGTGTTCTTCACGCTGTTCCTATGCCTGTCGTCCGGCATGCTGCTCTTCCAGGGCGTTTGCGCCCTGCGCGGGGCGGGGACGAAGAAGTTCCATACGGCGATGCTGGCCGCCGAGCTGGTGGTCTTGGCCGTGGGTGGCTTCTCGAGCTTCCTGCACCTGCACCACTGGGAGCGCATCTTCAACGGATTCGGGCATTTGACCAGCGGCATCACGCAAGAGCTCATCGGCATCGTGGTGACCGTGGTGGTGCTGGCGGTGCTGTTCGGCGTGCTGCGCAAAGCTGAGGACGGCGAGCGCGTGCTGCCCAAGTGGTACGGCATCCTGGCCGTGGTGGTCGGCGTGATCATGGGCTTCGTGTGCGCCCATTCCTACTTCATGCCTGCCCGTCCGGCCTGGGCGAACCTGACGCTGTACCTGTACTACTACGCAAGCGAGCTGGTGCTCGGCGCGGCCGGCACGTGGCTGCTCGCGGCGGCCTTGCATGAGGACGAGGCCGTCGGCGCGCTGCTGGCGAAGCTGACGTGCGTCATGGGCATCGTGTCCGCGTTGGCGATCTTGGTGGCCGGCTTCTACTGGACCACCATCTCGTTCGGCGATGTGGGCTATTCGTTCCACACCACCGACCCGACGGCGGCCCTGCCCGATCCCTCCGCGGCGCTTGCCGCGCCGGCGGTCGGCTCGCTGGCCGGCCTGTTCTGGGGCGGTGCCGTGGTGGTCGGCTCGCTGGTCGCCGTGGTTGCCGGCTTCTTCGGGATGAAGAAGGCCGAGCAGGCGCTTCCGCTTTCGGCTGCGGCCCTGGTATGCAGCCTGGTGGGCGGCGTTTGCTTCCGCGTGGTGCTGTACGCCGTCGGCGTGAGCTTCTACGTGTACTTCTAAGCGAACGGGGAAGGGGCGCCGTGCGCGCCCCTTCCAGTTGAGTTAGCTCCCTGGGTTTTTCTGCGGGGGCGGGTTGCTCCCTCTACCTCATCCATCGGCAACCCGTGCCCGCAGGGAAACCCCATCCCGGCCTTTTGCGTGCGGCTGCCGATCGGCGGCGGCCTGATGGAAGGGGCGAATGGGGGAGATGGTTTCGAGGTAGGAGGTTTTCAATGGAAGCTGATGTTCGCGATCTGTTCGATGAGGATGCGCTGTTCGATCCGTTCGAGGACGGGCCGGAGGGCGATGTGGACCCTGCGGCGGCCGCCCAGGTGACAATCGGCGCGCCGCTTTCCGCCGAGGAGGCGGCTCCCGCGGTTGCGGCTGCCCCGGAGGTGGACGAGCGCACCGCGCAGGAGCGTTTCCGCGACCTGCTCAAGGAGACGCCTGCGCAGCGTCGCGTGATGCTGGCGCTGGTGGATTTTTGCCGTCAGCCGAAGACTGGCGAGGAGATGGACTCGCGCACCGAGGAGCTGCTGCGCTACGGGTTCTCCATCTATTCGCCGGTGGTGTTCCGCGAGCTGTTGGAAGAGGCGGGCGCCATCCGCTATGCCGTGTTCGACGATGACGGGAACGAGGTCGCCGAGGCGCACGGTGCCGTAGCGGAAGGCGAGGCGCCGGTTGAGATCGGTGACCGTTGCGGTTCCGTCCCTGGTGAGGGGCTTGATGGTGCTACGGCTGACCGCGCGGACGCCGAGCCTTGCGCCATGTCGTCCGAGCAGTATTTCGATGGGCAGGAAACCGTCGAGTTGGAGTTTCTGGAAGTCACCGACGAGCGTTCCGGGCTGTGGGTCGCCACGCCCGAGGGGCTTGAGGTGGTCGACGAGCAGGACGATGCCGGCGAGATCCGCGATCTTCTGGCCGCCGAGCCCAAGTACCTGGACATCTATCACCAGATCCTGGACTTTTGCACCGAGGACGGCGGGCGCTCGGCCAAGGAGCTGGACCGCTTGGTCAACGACAGCCCGCTGCTCGAGGAGCCGCGTCGCTATTCCGGCTATTTCGTCGGCCGCCTGGAGCGCAAGGGCGCGCTCGAATGGCGCGGCGGCTGGTGCACCACGCAAGCGGGCCGCGACATGATCGCCGAGGCGCTGGCCGAGGTCGCACAGTAGGGGATCGCGCAAGCGGCCAAGGGGCGCGCGACGACGTCGCCGATGCCGCTTCGCAAGGACGAGAGGCGCGTTTTCGCGCTTGATAGGGGGTTTCAGATGGCTAAGGACATGACGGTTGCGGCGGTTCTGGACAGCAGGGCGGCCACGTACAGCATGCTGGCGCGGTTGTACCGCAGCGAGCTCGATGCGGATTACCTGGCGAAGCTTCGCCAGATGCGCTGCCCGGTGAACACTGGAAACGCCGATGTCGATGCGGGCTACAAGCTGCTGCATTCGTTTTTGAGCCACGTGTGGGAGCGCACGCTCGAGGATGCCGCGCGCGATTACCTGCGCGTGTTCATCGGCTCGAACACCACGGGCCATGCGGCGGCGTATCCCAACGAGAGCGTCCACACGTCGGCCGAGCGATTGGTCATGCAGGATGCGCGCGATGAGGTGCTGGCGGTGTATCGCGCCGCAGGGCTGGAGAGCAGCTCCCGTTGGCGCTCCGGCGAGGACCATATCGCCTGCGAGCTTGAGTATATGCAGGTCATGAGCGAGCGCGCCGCTGCAGCGTGTGCGGCCGGGGATATGACGAAGGCGGCGTCGACGTTGATGGCGCAGCATCATTTCCTCGACGACCACCTGCTCGGATGGGTTGGCTTCCTCACCGACGAGATGCTGAAGTTCGCGCAAACCGACCTGTATCGCGGTCTGGCGCATCTGACCCGCGGCTTCCTGACCGAGGACAAGGCGTTTTTGGACGAGGTGCTGGCCGAGGAGCTTGACGTGGAGGCCCAGCTGCACGGCGACAGGCCGGTCGCGGATGCGGATGCGGGCGAAACGGCCCCGGCCGATCCCTCGAGCCAGGTGGCGTGATCATGGCTGCGCAGGATGTCGACGGCGTTCGCGAGGTTCAGGCTGCTGATGGCGCGAAGGCTGCGGAGGATGCGGGTGGCGTGTGCGATGCGTGCGAAGCGAACGCTGCGGAGGATACGCGTTTTGCGGAAGGTCCGCATACCGCGGATGGAGCGTGCGATGAGGAAGGCGCCCATTCCGCACAGGGCGCGCCCGTTGCGGGCGGTATGAGCCGTCGCGGGTTCGTGCTCGGCAGCGCCGGCGGTGCCGCCATGCTGGCATTGGGGTTGGTCAAGTTCGCGCCCGAGACGGCGCTGTGCCGCCCGCCCGGAGGCCAGGACGAAGATCGCCTGCTCGGCATGTGCGTGCGTTGCGGGAAGTGCATGGAGGTGTGCCCGACGGGCGTGATCGCGCCCGCGCACATCGAGGACGGCATCGTGGGCGTCCGCACGCCGCGACTGGATTTTTCGCGATCGAAAGCCCAGCTGGGAAGCCTGGCGGGCTGGTGCGACCACTGCAACGAGGCCAACGGCGGCACTCCGCGATGCGCCCAGGTGTGCCCCACCGGCGCGCTGACGCCGTCCGAGGGCTCCACCTTCGACAACATGCGCCTGGGAACGGCCGTCATCAATCGCGATTGGTGCCTGGCATGGCGCCTGAAAGGCTGCACCATCTGCCTGAACGCGTGCCCGCTCGGCGCGATCTCGTTCGATGGCAACAACCGACCGGTGGTGGACGAGCGGCTGTGCAACGGCTGCGGCGCCTGCGAGCAGGCGTGCGTGAGCCTCGAGAGCACGTCGATCGGCCAAGACGAGAACAACAAGCACATGACGGCGCGCGCCATCACCGTCCAGCAGCTGGAAAGGTAGGACGTCATGAAGAAGATGAAGGCGCGGACGCTGCGCACGATCGTGACGTTCGCGGTGCTGGTGCTGGTGGCCATCGGGTATTTCACCGCATGGGGTATCGGCAATTTGAGCGGGTTCGGCTGGGACGCCTTCTCGGTGTTGTGCCCGTTGGGGTATCTGGAGAGCCTGGTCGCAGGCAAGACGTTCGTGCCGCGCGCGTTTATATCGTTCGTGGTGATCTTGGTGCTGATCGTGGTGTTCGGCCGCGTGTTCTGCGCGTGGATCTGCCCCATGCCCACGCTGCAACGCCTGATCCCGGGCGTGCGCCGGCGCAAGCGCAAGGTTGACGTGCAGGTTGTGCAGGGGGCTTCGGCCTGCGAGCCGACGGTGGACAAGCCTGCGGGCAAGGTTCGTCGCGTGCGGTTCGACTCGCGTTTCGGCGTGTTGCTGGGCGCGCTGGCGTCGGCGGCTATCTTCGGGTTCCCGGTGTTTTGCCTGATCTGCCCGGTGGGTTTGACGTTCGCCACGGTGCTGTTGATCATGCGCTTGTTCGCGTTCGGCGACGTGACGTGGGCGGTTGTGGTCGTGCCGCTCGTGCTGCTCATCGAGGTGGTGTTTCTGCGCAAGTGGTGCGGGAAGTTCTGCCCGCTTGGCGCTCTGATCTCGCTTGTTTCGGGTGCGAATCGCACCTTGCGACCGCACGTCGATGACGCCACCTGCCTGTTCTCGAGCAAGGGCATCGGGTGCTTCGCCTGCTCGAAGGCCTGCCCCGAGCATCTTGATGTGCGCCGGCCGCAGCTGTCCGAGGAGGCGTTGGGCAACTGCACGAAATGCCGCGAGTGCGCGGACGCGTGCCCGGCGAAGGCGATCTCCTTCCCGGTGCTGCCGAAGGCCGATGGGTCGCACGACGCGCCCGTACCCGTGGACGGCGGCGTTGAGCAGAGTGGTGAGGAGAAGGAGTAGCGCCTGGTAGTGCGTTGGTTTTGCGGATGAGTGCCAAGGTTCGGCACGCCCAACGGCTCATTTGGGTTTGCGGCGGTGCGCGGGTCTGGCTTGAGGCCTGGTTGCGAGTTTAGCAGGTGGGCATTGCCGCGTCGCCGCACTGCGGTTTTGCGGATGTGAGGGGGTTTGAGATGGATGAGGTTATGACGGTCGATGTGGCCATGGGCCGCCTTGAGCGTTTGGAGGGTTATGGGCTTGCGGTGCATCCCGAGCGTTGCGTGCGCGTGCGCAATCGGCACGCGAGCTGCGCGCGGTGCGCCGAAGCCTGCACGTCGGGGGCGCTTTCGCTGCGCGATGGCGCGCTGACGGTGAACGAGGCGTTGTGCGTAGGGTGCGGGACATGCGCGACCGTGTGCCCGACCTGCGCTATCGAGGCGCGGCACCCCGTGGATGGCGAGCTGCTTGCAGCAGCGCATCGGGCGCTGCGTGCGAGCTCGAAGGCGGCGTCGGATGCGGGTGCGAGTCGTCGCGCCGATGGCGAAGCGGGCGGCGGCCAGGTTTGCGAAGCCGTTGCGGTGGGCAAAGGCGGCAAAATCGTGTTCGCTTGCCATCGCGCGTTCGAGCAGGCGCCCGCGGCTTGCGCGGCGGCGGGCGCCATCGAGCTTGCATGTTTGAGCCGCATGGAGGAGTCGCTGGCCATGCGCCTGTTCGCCGATGGCGCGCAGCGTATCCGTTTGCTGCACGGCGCATGTGAGGGCTGCCCGCGCGAGAACGGCTTCGCCAGCGTTCAGCTGGTGCGCGATACGGTGGATAGCCTGCTGAAAACCTGGGGTTTGAGCTGCGAATACGATGTCCAGCAAGTGGCTTCGGAGGCGAAGGTGGCTGCAGCGGACCCCGCCGAACCGGCCGCCCGCGCGACTGGCGGCGTTCACGCGGCTTCTGCCCTTCGCAAACCTGCGCATGTGCAGGCAGATGGCACGTTGCCGCATTTTGTGCCATTGCGCCGGCATGCGCTTCTGGATGCGCTGGCCGACCTCGGAAACCCCGTGCGTTCCGATCTTGACACGCGGCTTTGGGGTCATGTGTCCATCGACATGAGCGTATGCAGGTCGTGCAAGATGTGCGCGGTGTTCTGCCCTACGGGGGCTTTGCAGAAGTACGTCGGCGAGGATGGCCATGGCGGTGTGGAGCATTATCCGGCAGAGTGCGTCCATTGCGGGCTGTGCCAGGATATCTGCCCTGCTCAGGCGATCGCCAGCTCAACCGTTGTGCCTACGAGCATGTTGGCCGACGGCAAGACGGAGCGCTATCCCATGCCCGATCCGGCTTGGACCACAGGTCCCGATCAGATCCTTCGCAAAATGACCCCGCAGATTCAAAGCAGGGAAGTGCAGCATAGCTATTAGCGAGTCGTAGCGGTTGCGTTTTGCAACTTAAAGATTGCGGGGCGGCGGCAAAAACGGCGCGTGGATGGCGAATGAAAACTATCCCGGTTTTCGGTCCGAGCATCGGTCGGCGAAACGTAAGAAGGCAAGTCATCGTTGACTTGCCTTCTTGTATCTTGCTAGGCGGTGCTTTGCTTGCCGGGCGGCATCTCCAAAAGATTGGAGGTGGCCTATGGATGCTCGGACGATTATCGCCATGTGCGCACTTCTGACGTCGATAGTGCTTTGAATCGACCGGATCAAGTGAACTGCATCTGACAATAGAAAACCCGGCTGCGCCATCCAAAGCTAGCCGGGTAAACTAATGAACGATGCTGCCCGGTAGGTCAGGGCACCGCACCCCATATGATACGCGCTCGTATTGCGCCCCGCAAGCGTCTGGGCTTGCGGGGTTAACAACTTGCCAGAAAATCTGCTATATCGCGATAGCTGATCTCGACTGCTTCGAGCTCTTCTGCAGCGGGAAGTTCTTCGGCGTCAAGGGCTTCCACGACCGGCTGCATGTCAACGTACATCTGGCTGAACGCCAGGGTGGCGCACAGATGCTGGAATGCTTGCGCCAGCGGTGCGGCTGCGGTTGCGTCGCCTGCATCGATTGCACTTTTGAGCTGGGCAAACGTCTCGTCTTTCGGGAATTTGCGCAGCGCACGGTCGTAGACGATGCTGTCGTTGCCGTGGTTAATCGTGCCCGTTCCGTAGCTGATGTTGTGCTTGAGGGCTTCTCGTCTGCTGATTGCCATGATGTCTCCTTCGCTGGTTTTGCGGTTCGTTGGATATGCGCGGTGGTGCGCGGTTCGGTGCCGGGCGGCAGTTCCTATCCCGTAACGTAGGGGCTGTCGATCAGCTTCGCCATGGAATTGCGGATAGCGTCGGGGCCGCCCTTGTCGCGGTGTATGTCTCGCAGCGGGTGTTCATCCACGGCGCCGGCCGGGATGTCGACGGCGAACGTTTCGCACGACAGCTCGATGGCGTGTTGCGGGCACAGCTGCTCGCAGGTGCGGCATTGCAGGCACAGGCTGGGCGCGTGCGCCAATGCGGCGCCGGAAAAGCCGGACTTCTCCGCGTTTCGCTTGCTTATCCAGCTGATTTGCGTTTCCGCACGATCGTCGTCGCGCACGGTGAGCGCTCCGGTGGGGCAGAATCGCGCGCACATGCCGCAGCCGTTGCAGCGGTTCTCGTCCACGATGACGTGCGCCCACAGGCGTGTGCTCAGCATCACGTCGTCGGGCTGCCCCAGCCGTTCGAGCGCGTCGAGCAATATCGCCCGTCGCGGGGGCAAAAAACGCGGAAGCGTGCCGGTTTCCATGACGGCGCGGCGGGTCCGCTGCGTATCGCTTGCGCGTTCGAATGCGTGATCGATGGCAAGGTCCGCGGCATCGTGGACTGCATCGTGCGCGGCATCGCCTGCTGTGCGCAGGAAAGCGCGTCGCTCGGGGTCGTAGGCGGGGCCGGCGATTGCGCGGCATGCCGCCGGAAGCTTGCGCGTTACGGAGGCACGTGCGTGGGCGCCCCATGCTTCGAAGATGACGTTGGCATCCTGGCATGCGAGCTCGGCGGCCGCCTTGCCGGCCCGGTACTCGCATTCGTCGCAGTTTCCGCAGGTCAATCGGATGGTTGATGCTCCCGCGGAGGCCATCAGCACCAGAAGGCTCGCATCGATGCGCCCTACGCAGCGTACGGGCACCACGGTATCCGGGTCGAATTTGCTGCGAGCTTGCGCGGTGAGCTGTTCGCAGGCGAACGTGACGATGCCCCTAGTGGCCCGCAGTGCGGTAGCGGCTTGCCGCGCGAGCGACCGGTCATCGGGTTTGCGCGGGGCGATGGCCCCGGTCGGGCAGGCGGCGGCGCACGTTCCGCAGCCGATGCAGCGTTCGGGGTCGATCGCAAGCGTCGCGGCCTCAGCGGACCTGCCGTTTTCGGCGGGTTTTGCCTCGTCCGGTTCCGACGCTTCGTTTGCCGACGTGCGCCTGGTTACGGTGATGCACCCCGACGGGCAGACGTTCGCGCAGCGATTGCAGGTGGTGTTGCGGTTGCGCACGGCAAGGCATCGCCGCGCGTCGACGTGCAGGTGAACGCTGCGTAAGCGTTCGAACAGCTCGATATAGGTTTGCGTGCTCGGCATGTCGCATTCCCCTCATCCTTGGTTTGCCGCCGTTTTGCGTGCTTGTATGGGTTTGTGTTACGGTGCCGACCAACTCGATTCGGCTCGCTCGGCCTGGGTTACGTCGGTTGCGCGTAGACCTCGGTCGAGGCGTGGTCGGGCGCAGAATGCAGCGTGACCAGGAAGCTCTTCGTCTGACATGCCTTGATGCGGTACGCCGACCCCGTATAGCCGGCTACGATGTTGCCCGTTTCGTCAAACAGCAGCACGTGCAGGTTCGCACCCGACCCGTAGCTGTCGGTATTGTTGACGATGTTGCCGTCGATCTCATATCGGAAGTAAAGTTTATCCTGCTCATCGAAGCTTTTCACGACGTATGGGGCAGTAGCCGCCGCACCGTCTTTCCAGGTGACGGAATCGGGGTCGATTGTGAACTCGACGCGTGCGGGGACCAGCCCGTCGCCCGCTTCGCCTGTGAACCCAACGGTTTCCCCGGCGCCCACCAGCGCTAGAACGCTGTCGTACGAACCCAGCTCGTTGCCTTCGCCGTCGAACAGCGTCGCGCGCACGGTGGCGTTCGCCGCTGCGCAATCATTGGGGTTTTGCACCATGAGGCCGTAATGAACATAGCCGTCCTTCGCCCACCAACCCGACTTCTCGATGGTCAGCGGCTGCGCGGTTTGCGCAGCCGTCTGATCTGCGTCGGGGAGGCTCGCTGCAAAGGAGGACGCGCCTGAGGGAGAGGAGGGAGGTTGGTCCGGCGCGTCCGCGCTTTGCGAATAGGGCGTGGAAGGGAGGTCGCCGATGCCCTCGTCGTTGGCGGTTTGAGCTGCGCAACCGGCAAAAGCGAGCAGCGAGCAGGCAAGGGCGAGCGCGACGATCGCGGTGATGTGCGAGATGGATCCGCGCGGGCACGAGAATCGCGCAGGGAAATGGGGGCTCGTCTGCGCAGCCCAACGCGATTCCGTTCGCACCTGAAGATTCCGCATCGTCCGTTCGCCTCCTTCGCCTTTAATTCCCCGTGTATCGAGTATACGTTCGCCCACGCACGCGAGCCAGTTCGGCAGGGTTACGCGATTCGGCAGATGACCAGGGATAATGCAAATATCAGTGAAAACATGCGAGCGTATTTCGGCGTGTTGGGGGCAGGTGGCGAAGACGCGGGCCGTCGTTGCGCGCGGGCGTAGGGGGCATCAACGCCGCCGCCCGACCGTATGCCCCTGCCCTGCGAGGCCCTGCGTGTCTTTCACCGGCTGCTTTGCGTGCTTTGGCTTCCGCTTGCCTTCTCCGAACTAGGGAAGCTTTTGACGCAATCTGTGACACGAAACGCCGAAAACGTTCCCGGGCTTCGGTTCTCGCAGCGGGGTTAGCTCGGTTGTACAATGGGCGCGTTCTCGATATCGCTTGATGGAAGCGCGCGAAAGGACTTCGCTATGGATACGGATAGCGCTATTGGCACCGCCTCGGGTGTCGCTATGGGCGGCGTTGCGGATACCACCACGGACAACGCCATGGACCTGAAGCAGGCTATGCGGCAGCGCCATACTGTGCGGAAGTTCACGTCGGAGCCGCTTTCGGCTGAGCTGATATCGCAGCTCAATGACCGCGTTCGCGCAAACAACGAGCGCTTCGGGTTGGCCATCTCGCTGAAGGTGGGCGACGAATCGGCGTTGCCCGGCGCGCTCAAATTGTTCTTCGCTAAAGGCGTGCGCAACTATTTCGTGCTGGCCGGCAGCGACAGACCCGGGCTTGACGAGGATCTCGGCTACGCAAGCGCCGACTTGATGCTTTTTGCGCAGACGCTCGGGCTGAACACGTGGTGGATCGGCGGCACGTTCAGCCGCAAAAACGTCGAGCAGGCTGTGCCGGGGAAGAAGGTCATCGGCATCGTCGCCGTGGGCTTCGGTGCCACATCGGGCGTTGCGCACAAAAGCAAGACGGCGCCCGAGGTCGGCTCGTACGAAGGTGCCGCGCCGCAGTGGTTTTCGGACGGCGTGCAGGCGGCGCTTCTCGCTCCGACGGCGCTCAACAAGCAATGCTTCCGAATCGCCGGCGCGGGCAACAAGGTTTCCATTACCGAAAACGGCGGCGCATTCAGCGGTGTGGACATCGGCATCGTGAAGTACCACTTCGAGCTAGGCGCCGGCACCGCATTCGAGTGGGCGTAAGACGCTTTGGGGACGTAGGACTTTCTGTCCGGTTTTTGGCGGATGAGCCTGCGTTCCTCGTATGCACCCTCCGTGTGCGCATCTCCTTCGATACTTTTCCAATTGGTTTCTGACGGCAGCGATGCATCTCGATGTGTTCGCTGCCCTTTTGCGTTTACGCCCTTTATCCCTCGGGGATTCTTGCGGGGCGCTTTGCGTCCTCGCCCTTGTTCCTGCTCCTTCTCTTCCTATTTCCGTGCCTGATTCCTGACAGTTAGTGCTACGTCCCCGAAGTGTCTGCCCAAATTTCTGGGTTGGGGGTGGGGGTAATTGCACAATTATTTCCCCTGGTCAGGGGATGGTTCGTATATGCGTACCTAGTTGTTTTGGCGGGTTTTGGGGATGATGCAGGGTGGA